>JBEQSW010000077.1:0-7919 GCA_040348565.1 Myxococcales bacterium
CGCGCCGGTACTCGTAGGCGATTTTGACGACCAGGCGCAGGTTGGCGGTGACTAGGCGAGCCGCAGCCGCCAAATCCTCGGGGTTTTTCTGATAGCTCACGGCGAGGCTGTGCTCCTCGTCCGGGCTGAGCAGCGCGTGGCGTTGAACCTCGCGCATGTAGGCCGAAAGCGGATCGAAGCGGCTGACCGCACCCCCGCTCCGCTCGATGGCGGTCGTCGACTCGTCCTCTTCGACGCGCGGCTCCTCGTCGTTCTCGCTGGCCGCCTCCGGATCGACCTCGTCGTCGTCGGCCAAGCCGGGTGAGGAATCGAGCACCTCTGCGTCGTAACTTTCCGAGTCGGGCGCGAGCCCTTCGCTCTCCTCGTCGCTGGCGACGTCGTCCGTGGATTCGCCCTCCGCGGATTCGCCGGCCGCCGCCGCACGCTCCTCGGCGCTGGGCGATTTCTTCACTCTCTTCGGGGCCTTGGCTGGGGCCAGCTTCGGATTCTTGGGTGCGGTCACGGGCGGGCTCGAGCTTGGAGGATGGCCTTGGGGAAGCCATCCTCACGAGGAAAGCCAGCCTGGGCTCCGTCCGCAGGGACGTCAAGCGCAGGCGGCTTTGGGCTGCTTGAGCCGTGCAGCGTCAGTTCAACCACTGTCCCCTGAAAGCGCGGCGCTCGGCCGCCCAAGCCCTCGGGATTGATTTGGCCATCTCGCATGCCTAGGAGCGGAAGCGGACAACGCTCGATCGACGCTTTCGCCTCAGCCCCAGATTCGGTATGTGAGCCCCCCTCAGCCATGCCGCGAAATCCGGACCCTGAGGCGTCCCTCGAGCACGAGGTCGCGCCCGAGAGTGATCCGCGCTCGTCCAAGCGCTGGTCCTCCGCGGAGCGCATGGCTTCGCTCGGCCGCTTGGCGGCCGGCGTCGCGCACGAAATCAACAATCCCCTCGCGTACGTGCTCGGTAGCATCGAGCTTTTGGAGCGCGGCCTGGCGGAAATTGGCGTGCTTCATCCCGAAGCCGCGCGCACCGGCGAGATCATCAACGACGCCCAGTCGGCGCTGTCCAACGCCAAAGACGGCGTGGAACGCATTCGCAGCATCGTCAAAGATCTCACGACCTTCTCGCGCGCGGTTCCCGACTCGCGTCGCCCGGTCCAGGTGGAAGCCGTGATCGAGTCGACGCTGAGCTTGGCGTGGAACGAGCTGCGACACCGCGTGCGGGTGATCAAAGACTTTCGCGGCGTCCCCGAGCTGCTGGGCGACGAAGGTCGCTTGGCGCAGGTGTTCCTCAATCTGATCTTGAACGCGAGTCAGGCCATTCCGGACGGCCGGCAAGGTGTGCTCCGGATTTCCACTGCTAGTGAAGGTGGCCGGGTCACGGTGTGTGTGGAGGACGACGGAGTCGGAATTGCACCCGAAGACTTGCCCTACGTCTTCGAGCCGTTTTTCACGCCTCAAACCGCGGCCCCGGCCGGCGGTGGGCGCGCGCCCCAGTTGCGTGACGTGGCGGCCGGCGCCGGTCTGGGCCTGGCCATCTGCAGGAATGTCGTGACGGCACTAGGCGGGACCATTAGTGTAACGAGTGCGCCCGAAGCAGGGACCCGGTTCACGGTCACCCTGCAAGCGGCTGGAGCCCTCGGGGCTGCGGCCGAAGGGAATCGGGCCAGAAGCCGGGAACGTGTGAATAGTCGCGCTCGCATTCTGATCATCGACGACGAACCCCTGTTGGGGCAGACGCTGCGCTTTGCCTTTCAGGACAAGCACGACGTCGAAGTCGCCTCCAGTGGCCGCGAGGCGCTCGAGCGCCTGGGCACCGACGCCGACTTCGACTTGGTGCTGTGCGACTTGATGATGCCGGACGTCAGCGGTGAGCACGTGTACCGCGCCGTGAGCGAACAGACGCCCGGCTTGCTTCCGCGCTTCGTGTTCATGACCGGCGGCGCCTTCACCGAGCGCGCCCAAGAGTTCCTGGCCAAGTTCGCCGGTCGTCAGCTCGAGAAGCCTTTCAACATCGACGAAGTCGAGTCGCTTTTGTCCGAGCTGTCCGTCGGCGCGGCCTGAGCTCGGACCGCGGCTGCGGCCTTGGCCGCGCGCTGCAGCTTGCGATCGCGCCGCACCGACAACCACACGCCGCCACCGAGCGTGCCGCAGATCACCGCCAGCGAGACGGGCGTGGGCACGTGCACCACGCCCGTGAGCAACATCTTCAGCCCGACGAAACCGAGCACGATGGCCAACGCCGGCTTCAGGTAGTGGAAGCGTTGCACGAAGTCCGCGAGCACGAAGTACAGCGAGCGCAGGCCCAAGATCGCGAACACGTTCGAGGTGAAGACGATGAACGGATCGCGGGTGACCGCGAACACGGCGGGGATGGAATCCACGGCGAAAATCACGTCCGTGAGCTCGACCAACAGCAGCACCAAGAATAGCGGCGTGGCCAAGCGCCGGCCGTTTTTTCGCGTGAAGAACCGCTCCCCATCCAGCTCGCTGGTGGCGTTGAAGAACCGCTGCAAGGTTTTGTAGGCGCGGCCTTCCAGCGGGCTCTTGGCTTCTTCGTCGCCCTTTTCGCGCGCCAGCTTGATGGCGGTGAAGACCAAGAACGCCCCGAACAGGTAGATGAGCCAGTGAAAGCGTAGCAACAGCGCGCTGCCGGCGGCGATGAACACCGCCCGCATGACCAGCGCGCCCAGCACGCCCCAGAACAGCACCCGGTGCTGCGAGCGCGGCGGCACCTGGAACGCGCTGAAGATGACGACGAACACGAACAGGTTGTCGACCGACAGCGCCTTTTCGATCACGTAGCCGGCCGCGAACTCGAGCGCGCGCTCGTGACCGAACATGAAATGCACCAGCACGCCGAAGCAAGCGGCCAAGCCGATCCAGACCAGGCTCCAGATCAGCGCCTCTTTTACTTTGACGGCGTGGGGCGAGCGGTGGAACACGCCCAGGTCGAGCGCCAACATCGCCAGGACGAAGGCGAGGAAGCCGAGCCAATGAGCGGGGGTACCGACCGTATGCACGCTTGTCTCCTGGGGCCGGCGCGAGGCTAGCCCAGTATCGGAAGAAGCACTTTGGGCAAAATACTCACTTCGTTCCAATAGATAGATGGGATGCGCCGCATCGGTTATTCCTATGTGGCGCGCTTGACGCAGCCGGCACGAACGCCTCATGCTTTCGCCGTGGATTGGCTGAATTATCACCACCTTTTGTACTTTTGGACCGCCGCGCGCGAGGGCGGGGTGACGCGCGCTGCCAAAAAGCTACGGCTGGCTCAGCCCACCGTCAGTGAACAGATCAAGCGGCTGGAAGAGCTGCTCGGCAATCCGCTGTTCGAGCGCAAGGGGCGCTCGCTGGTGCTCACCGAGTTCGGGCGCACCATCTTCGGCTACGCCGACGAAATCTTCTCGCTCGGGCGCGAGCTGATGGACGCGGCAAAGACGCAGGGCGCGGGTCGTCCCCGGCGCCTGGTCGTGGGCGTGGCCGACGTGCTGCCGAAGTTGATCGTGTATCGGCTGCTGGAGCCGGCGCTGCGCCTGGGCATCGAGCTCGTGTGTCGTGAAGACTACATCGATCAGCTGCTGGCGGGCTTGTCCATCCACGAGGTAGATCTGGTGCTGAGCGACTCACCCGTCGGCGCGAACGTGGGCGTGCGCGCCTTCAATCACCTGCTGGGCGAAAGCTCGATCAGCTTCTTCGCGATCAAGAGCGAGGCGGCTCGACTGAAGCGCGCCTTTCCCGGCTCGCTCGACGGCGAGCGCTTCTTGTTTCCCGAGGAACAAACCGTGCTGCGCCGTTCGCTGGATCAATACTTCGAAGACAACGGCATTCACCCGGTGTTCGCGGCCGAGTTCGCCGACAGCGCGTTGGCCATGTCCTTCGGTCAAGCCGGCGCCGGCATCTTCGCCGGCCCGACGGTGATCGAGCGCGAAATCAAGAAGCAGTACGGCGTGGCCGTGATCGGCCGCGCTCGCCAAGTGCGCGAGCGCTACTACGCCATCAGCGGTGAACGGCGCTTGGCCCACCCGGGCGTGCTGGCCATATCTCAGGCCGCGCGCCGCTTGCTCAGTGCTTGAGGCTGACCTTTTGGCCCGCGGTCGGAATCTCGTTCAACAACACCGAGCTGTCGAACTTGGCGTGCTCCAGCACGCGGCTGGAGGCGGCTAGGTCGAAGGCCAGGCCCCATTCGATGCCGTCGGCGACGGAGACGAAGAACGTGCTCGACTCTTTGCAGCCCTTGGCGAAACGCTCGATGGTGTCCCCGGTCATCGACAGGTCGGGTCCGGCCATGCCCTTGCTGCGCTTGCCGGCAGTGCCGCCCGACAGCTTCCAAACGGCGGTGCTGTAGTCGCTCATCACCATGCCCACCACGCTGCAAGGCGGCGCTTGCACCTTGGCTTCGGGAATGAAGCGCTGGTCTTGGCTGAACTCTTTCCTGGTGTCGGTGCGGATGGTGATCTTCGACGGTCCGACCTTGCCGAGCTCGTCGAGGTAGGTCGCGACCCACGGCACCTTGGTCTTGCGGTCGACGATCAGCACCACGTCTTTGCCGTCAATCCAACGCTTGGCGTCGGTGAGCAGGGTAGTCAGCTGCGCTTTGCCTTCCGGGTGCTGCAAGAGCGCGCGCTCGAAGCCGACCTTCGGGCTCACCGTATCGATCTCGAGGATGGGCGCGACGTCTGGCTTGGGGATGGCGCTGGCCGGTGGAGCCGGCACGGGCGCGTCCTTGGGCTTGTCGAACGGGTTGGCTTTCGGCTCGTCCTCGCAGGCCAGAGCGCCACAGAGCAGGGCCGCAATCAGGCCGAGCGCTAGCGCAGGTTGTTGCAAAGAGGCTCGTTGAGCGAAAGTCGGATTTTTGAAGCGCATAGGCCCTCGGTGTCGCCGGATGCCACCACGCAGTAGTGCGATTGGCAATCGTCGTCATTCTTGCAAGCGCCGCTCACTACGGTCCGCTCTTCACAGGTTCCCGTGGCCGGGTCGGTCGTGTCGTCGATCACGCAGTGATCCTCGGGCTTGCACTGGTAGTCGCCTTCGCAGCTGCCGCCCGTTTTCTTGTAAGCGACGCAATTTTCACCGTTGCAGAAGTTGCCGTCGCCGCAGACCTGAGCCGGTCCGTCGCAAGCCTCGCCGGGTCCGACCTCTTCGGGCTTCGCGCACGTGCCTTCGCTGGCGCCCAGCTTGATCACGCAAGCATAGCCATCGGCGGTGTCGCACTCGTCGTTCTTGGCGCAGCTCTCGCCGTCGCCGCTGATACCCTTGGATAGCTGATCGCACGGCGCGCCGAGCTTGATGACGACCTGCAGCTCCTCGGCCGTCAGATCCCCATCCTTGTAGGCGGCTTTGACCGCATTCAGGCACGCGGTGGCGTGCTTGGAGGAGTAGTTCTCGGGCAGGAGGCCGCGGCAAAAATCGCTTTGCGTGCTCTCGCAGTCGCCGGCCGACGGCGCGTTGCAGTCGGCAATCACCTCCGCCGAGCAGGCGTTGTGGGCCCAGGCGTCGCAAAAACCCGTGCTCTTGGCCAGTGGATCCGGCGGGGTGTCGTCCTCGACTTTGCAGCCGAACGGCAGGGTAAGCGTGACCAGGGCCAGGGCAAGCAGCGATTTGTTCATAAGCCGTTGGACGATACACCGAGCAAACCGGTTTGGTCACTTTCGCGGCTGGGGGTAGGCTGCCGGCTGTGCTCGCCATGGCTGCGCTCGCGGTGCCTCGCTTTTCGCGACGTCCGTCGGCGCCTCCGGTTCGGATTCCGTCACCGCTGCAAGCGGCCGTTCTGTGGTTGTTCGCGATGGTGTTGGTGTTCGTCGCCGGCATTGCCGTGAGCGTGGTCGCGGCGGCAGTGGCCATCAGTACTGGGTTGCCGGTCGAGCGGGTCATCGCCCTGCTCTCCGATCCCAAGAGCTCGCCGCTGGTGACGAATCCGACCTGGATTGCGATCTCGGTGCTGGCGAGCGAAGCGGTGCTGGCGGCTTTGATTTGGCGCTTCCTGCGTCGGCACCGCGTGTTTTTGCATGAGGTCTGTCCGCTTGGCGTGCCGTCGCTGCGCGATCTTTCGGGTGCGCTGTTGTGCGTGTTCGGGTTGGCGCCCTTGTCGGGCTTGGTTGCCGAGCTGGTGCGCCGCGCCATTCCGCGCGACCTCAACGCCGAGACGATGGTGCTGGGCCTGACCAAAGGTGTGACCGCAGCGGAGCTGGTCGGAGTGGTGATAGCGACGGCGGTAGTGCCCGCGATCGTCGAAGAGCTGCTGTTTCGTGGCGTTTTGACGCGCGCGTTTTTGGGACGCAGCAATCTGCTGGCGCTCAGCGTGCCGAGCGCCATGTTTGGCATCTTCCACCTCGAGCCGACGCAGGCCGTCGGTACCTTCGTGCTCGGCCTCGGCTTCGGCATCGCCCGCCTGTACACGGACAGCGTATTGACCAGCATCGTGTGCCACCTGGTTTACGGTTCTTACGTGCTCATTGACGTCTACGCGGGCGGCGAAGTGGGCAGCACCGAGCTTCACCTCGGGCGCGTGGGGTTGGGGCTTTCGCTGAGCGCGCTCGGCTTCGGCTTGATGGTGCTCGTTCCCGGGGAGCGTCGACGAAGATGAAGCGTCGCGCCTTGCTGGCGTGGGGCTCGGCCCTGGCGCTTGGTCTGCAAGACCGGCCCGGCGTGGCAAAGGTTTTGGAGTCGGCCGAGCTTTCGCTGTTCGAGCTGTCGGTGCCGGGCGACGCGGCGTTCGGTCGGGCGCTGTTGGCGGTGCCGCGAGCCTTGCCGGAAAAGCCCGAGCTCTTGTGGCTGCTACACGGCCTCGGCGAAACCACCGAGCAGAGCCTGGGCGCGCGCGCGTTCGCGGAGCGCTACGGCTTGCTCACGGCCGTGGCGCGCTTGACGCATCCGCCGCTCGCGCTGCTGGATCCGCAGCACGACTACTTCGGCGAAGGGCGATTGACGGAGCTGAACGCGCGGCTAGCCGAGCAACCCTTTCGCTGCCCGGTGCTGCTCTGCCCGTTTACCCCCAACACCTACAAGCCGGGCGGCGACGAAGTGCTGGTGCGCTTCGCCAAGTTCTTGACGGGTCCGCTGAAGGCGGAAGTCGAGCAGCGCCTTGGCCTGGCTTTTCCCACCTCGCGCGCGATGATTTCCGGTGTATCGCTGGGAGGCTACTTGGCGATCGAGGTGTTCTTGCGCTACCCAGAGTCGTTTTGCGCCCTCGGCACCGCTCAGGGTGCGTTCGGGCCGCAGCAGGCCGCGCGTTACGCGCTGGGCGTCGAGCAAGCCTGCGCGCGCGTCGGCCGTCGGCGCGTGGAAATTCTCACGTCTTCGTTCGATCCGTATCGCAAGAACAACCAGCTCTTTGACCAGCATTTGCGGCAAAGACGGCAAAATTCTCGGCTGCGGGTGGCGCCGGGCCCGCACGACCAGCGCTGGCTCAACGAGTCGGGGGTGATCGAGATGTTGCTGAGCGCCGAAACCGTGTTCGCCGAGCAACGCGCGGAGGCGACGTGATCCGCTCGCTCACGCGCAAGATGTTGGGCTCCGCCGCGGCCGGCGTCGACTTGATGGTCACGCGCGCCGTGACCGCGCACGCCCAGCGCACCGGCCAGTCTCGCCCGCGCCCCCACGCCGACCGCGTGCGGGTATTGGAACGCCTGGACACGCGCTTTCGCGGCGCCAGCCTGGACGGCTTCTTCGCCGAGCCCCTCGCGATTGCGCCGGGGGCACGGCTCGTGCGCCGTCGCCGTGGAGGCGGAACCGTCACGGACTTGTCGTGGCATAGCGAGTTCAGTCCGCTCGATCCCGAAGTTTCCGAGCGCTACGGCTCCGCGCGCGAAAACGCGCTGGCGGTGGCTCGGCACTTTCAGGGCACTCCGGGCCGCCCCGCCGTGATTTTGATGCACGGCTACATGGCGGGGCCGTTCGCGTTCGAAGAGCGCATCTGGCCGCTGGCGGAGCTGGACCG
>JBEQSW010000093.1:0-17383 GCA_040348565.1 Myxococcales bacterium
AAGCCGTTGAGCTGATCGACCATGGTATTGATGGTGTTCTTCAGCTCGAGGATCTCGCCTTTGACGTCGACGGTGATCTTGCGCGAGAGATCGCCGCGCGCGACCGCGGTCGTCACCTCGGCGATGTTGCGTACCTGTCCGGTCAGGTTCGACGCCATCGAGTTCACGTTGTCAGTCAGATCTTTCCAGGTGCCGGCCACGCCGGGCACGATGGCCTGGCCGCCGAGCTTGCCCTCGGTGCCGACTTCGCGGGCGACGCGCGTCACTTCCGACACGAAGGAGCGCAGCTGTTCGACCATCGTGTTGATGGCCTCTTTCAGCTGCAGAATCTCGCCGCGCACGTCGACCGTGATCTTCTTGGATAGATCGCCGCTGGCGACGGCGATGGTCACCTCCGCGATGTTGCGAACCTGGGCCGTCAAATTGCCTGCCATTTGGTTCACGGACTCGGTGAGCTCTTTCCAAACGCCCGAGACGCCCTTCACCTGGGCCTGGCCGCCGAGCTTGCCCTCGGTGCCGACCTCGCGGGCCACGCGGGTCACCTCGGACGTAAACACCGACAGCTGGTCGATCATTCGATTGACGAGCTGAGCGGAATGCAGAAATTCGCCTTCCAGCGGCCGGCCGTCGACCTCGAGCGCGATTGCTTGGCCCAGGTCGCCCTTGGCCACGGCACCGATGGCGCGCGTCACTTCGGTGGTGGGCCAAACCAAGTCGTCGATCAGCGTGTTGAGGGCCGAAACTTCGTCGGCCCAACCGCCGACGGCGCCGGGCACGCTCATGCGCTGTTTGACCTTGCCCTCCTTTCCGACGACACGACATACCCGCGAAATCTCGGTCGCGCGCCGCGCGCTGACCTCCAGTACTTCGTTGAAGACGTCGGCGATCTTGCCGTCGATGCCGGGCAGGTCCGGCGGCAGGTGCGCAGTGAAGTCGCCGGCCTTGAAGCGAAGAAGCGCGGACAGCAGCTGCGACGCGAACTCGCGCTCGCCGTTCACGCCGGGAGGGCTGCCTTGCGAAAACGGGTGGCCGGGCATCGCGAACTTTCCTGGCTCGGTCATGTCGCTCATCAGGGTCTCTCTCCAAAGAGTCCGCTCAGCGTCGGGACGGTGAGCGGGGCGGGCGCAGACAAGTAGCTAGTACGTCAGAACCAAAGGGCAACGCGACAGTTTGCCTCTCTTGCCGGCAAAGCACTATCGGGGGGATTTGCCCCAGTTACCGAGAGTGCGGACGCCGCGGCATGAGGCGTGCACCGCACCCATTCGTCATGAAGCCCACACCGCTTTGGTCGCGCTCGTCTTTCCGCCATTTCCCCAATTTGGAGGCAGATTTGCATACTGAAGTGGCGGTCATCGGGGGCGGCATCACGGGCCTGACCACCGCGCTGCTTTTGGCCAACGCCGGCAAGCAAGTGACGTTGCTCGAAACACGCCGCCTGGGCGCCGGCGTCAGCGGCAGCACCACCGCCCACCTCACCGAAGCTTTGGACACGCGCTATCACGAGCTCGAGTCCAAGTTCGGTCGGGAGGGGGCAGCTCTGGCGCGAGCCTCCAGCCGCGATGCGATCGAGAATATCGCCCGGTTGGCCGGCTCCAACGAGATCGACTGCGGCTTCGAACGGGTCGATGGCTATCTGTTCGCGAGCGACGACGACCAGCTCGCGGACCTGGATAAGGAGCTGTTGGCCGCGGAGCGCGCGGGGGCCTCCGTAGCCAAGTCGAACGCGCTGCCGCTACAGCTGTGCAGCCGTGGCGCGGTCGTGTTTGCCAACCAGGCGCAGCTTCGCCCCATCGACTACCTGCGCGGCTTGGCCGAGCGCCTCCGTAAGACCGATGCGCGCATCTACGAGGGCGTGCTGGTCTCGAACGTCCAGAGTCAGGGGCACTTCAGGTTGGAGACGGACGTGGGGCACGCGGTGACCGCAGACGCGGTGGTGGTGGCGACGCACGCGCCGTTTCAGACCATGAAGCTGGAGCTACAACTGGCGCAGTATCGTTCCTACGTGGTGTCGGGGCCGATCGCTCGCCCGCTGGGCGGGTTGTTCTGGGATATGGCCGATCCGTATCACTACTATCGTTCGGCCACGATCGACGGCCAAGAGTACCTGATCGTGGGTGGCGGAGATCATCGCACCGGCACGCTGCCGGAGGGAGGCGCGGACGCTCCTTTTCGTGAGCTCGAGGCGCTGGCCACCCGCATGGGCAGTCGCGTGAGTGAGCGATGGTCGGCGCAGGTGGCGGAGCCCTCCGACGGTTTGCCCTTCATCGGCAAGCCCGACCCCGAGCAGGAGCTGTACTTGGCGCAAGGCTTCTCGGGCAACGGCATGACGTTCGGAACCCTCGCGGCCATGCTCATCAGTGACGCCCTGCTCGGTCGGCAGAACCGTTACGCCGACCTCTACCGCGCCGATCGCTTCAAGCCCCTGGCTTCGGCCGGCGCGGTGCTGTCCGAGAACGCAGAAACCGCAGCGCACCTGGTGGCAGGCCACGTCAAGCCGGTCTCGGAGCGCAAGGCCGAAGAGCTGTCATGCGGCGAAGGCTGCATCGTCAAAGCCGACGGCCAGAAGCTGGCCGTGTATCGCGACGAGGATGGCAAGGTGCACGCGGTTTCCGCAATCTGCACGCACCAGGGGTGTCAGGTTGCGTTCAATCCCATCGAGCGGAGCTGGGATTGCCCGTGTCACGGCTCGCGTTTCGATATCGACGGCCGCGTCTTGGACGGCCCCGCTCAAAAACCTCTCGCCAAGCATCAAGTCTGATCGGCGCGCGCTCTCACTCGCCACCGGAGCGACCGCTGAAGTCAACCGGCCCAGGTCGCCAGCAGCTTGCGCGCGGCGTGTTGACCGCTGCCGAGCGCCCCGGCAACCGTAGCCGGGTATTGCAAATCGAGCGCCTCTCCGCCAAAAAAGACTGTGTTTTCCCAAGGCTCGGCCAGGACGTGAGCGGCGTTCTGGCCGCCGGGGCGAACGTAGCTGTAGGCGCCGCGGGTCAACGGGTCGCGATTGAAGTCGTGAAAGTGAGCTTCGATCAGACTCCGCTGGCAACGACCGAGGTCGGTTTGCGTGCCTCGTGACAAGGCTTCGAGGGCGGCGTCGACCAGCGCCGAGTCGGCAAGCTCGGAGGCAGCTCGGGCATCCGGGCCACCCGCCCAAGCCGTGATTTGCACTTGGCCGGCGCGGGCTTCGCGCCACAGGGTTGCAAAGCGAGCGCCCGGGACGTGAATGAACGTTGCTTCGATGCCCGGTTCGGATTCCAGCCAGGGCGCTTGCTCGAAGCGCAGCACCACGCGCAGCGCGTTGCCCATGGCCACCAGCGGCAGCGCCTCGCGAAAAGCGGCCGGCAGCGGCTCGAACGCGATGCCGCCCTCCGCTGGAGACGCCTGCAACACGCCGACGGACGCCGTGACCAGGCAGCGCTTGGCCGCCACGTTCGGGGGCTCCCCCCGAGCTTCTGCGCCTAGCTCGACCTTGCCGGCTGTCCACGAAACGCGTTTGACCCGCGTGCCCAACCGAATAGCGCCGTGCGATTTCGAAATGCCCGCCTCCAGCTCGGACAGCACGGCGTCGTAGCCCTGCGCGGTTCGATACTGCCTGAAGTCCGAGCGGGTGTTGGCGGCGTCTTCAGCCACCACGCGCGCGCTGACGTCGTTCAACCGCGCTCCGTGGTAGCCCTCGACCAACATCTTGACCAGCTCTTGCTGCTCTGCGGACAGCCGCGCGCGGCCGACGTAGGCGGCAACGGATTCGTTGCTCGGCGCGCTACGCGCGGCCTCGAGGGCGTCGGCAAAGCGCTGCCAGGTGTCGTGGAGGACGTGACGCCGCGCTCCCCCCCGCACCCGGTGCTCCGCCACCGCAACCAGATTCACCGCGCCGTGACCCAGCGCCAGGGTGGGGGCCGGCCGGCCATGCACGAACTCGGCGCCCAGCTCGATCGGCAGCTGCCAACCCGCGCGACGCACCGTGCGGATCCGACCTCCGATGCCATCCGCGGCTTCGAGCACGCAACAACGAAGCCCGTGGCGCGTGAGGATCTGGGCCGCGGACAAGCCGGCAACACCGGCGCCCACGATCGCTACGTCAGTTTCCAGACGCATGCTCCGGCACGGCGTTTACCGTCCCTTGGCTCGGCTGAGCGCAAGCCAATGCACGGTGCCCCTCGCGCTCTTCGAAGCGGCAGCTGGGGCATGTCGGACACATCTGTCGTAAAGCGCCGTGGCTTGACGGTACGCAGCAATCCTCAGCTCAGCGTCGGAGACGAGAGCGCAGGAGCGCTGACTAGCTGAAAAGTTTCGAAGCGTTGCCAGCTCGGTGAGGGACGACATCCGGTGGCGAGGCTCAAGCAAACCACGCGCCAAGCTACAGGTGCCGGCGGGCTGGACGCGCTACGTTAGGGCTCGGTGCTGGTGACTTTCGGTCACTGGCGCGACTCCATGAGCGCGCGTTCTCAGCTCGGCTTGTTCGACTCGGCGACTTCCGGCATCGATCGCCAATTTTCGTCGCTGGTGCGCACGCCTTTGCCGGGAGGGGCTTGGCTCGACTACGGCCAGGGCTTCCTACACGGTCACGAAGCGTTGATGCAAAAGCTCCTCGCCACCGTGCAGCTTCACGCCGAGTCGCGCGTCATGTACGAGCGCACCGTGGCAGTTCCGCGCCTCGTGGCAAGCCTGCCCGCTGACGGCCCCATCCCCGAAGTGCTCGAGCTGGCGCGCCAAGCGCTGACGAGTCGTTACCAGGAAAGCTTCGAACGGTTGAGCCTGGGATACTACCGAACCGGCGAGGACAGCGTCGCTTGGCACGGCGACTACATCGCGCGCAAGCTGCCGACCGCTACCGTCGCGACCATCTCACTCGGGGAGCCGCGCAGCTTCTTTTTGAGGCCCAAGGGCGGTGGGCAGCGCATGACGCTCCGCCTGGGTTGGGGCGACCTGCTAGTCATGGGCGGCAGTTGCCAGCGCACCTGGGAGCACGCGGTGCCCAAGGTGAAGCAAGCTGGGCCCCGGTTGGCCGTCATGTTTCGGCCGATCTGGAGCGAGCCGGACGAGCGCTAGAGTACCAAAGCGCGAGCGAAGGTCTGGCACGGCAGATGCTTAGACAAGCCTCGAACATCGAAGGAGGCCGTCATGCTGTGGACATTGGTTTTGGTTCTGCTCGTACTGTGGGCGTTGGGTTTGGCGACTTCGTACACGCTGGGTGGCCTCTTGCACATCCTGCTGCTCGTAGCCCTCGTGGTGGCCATCGTGCAGCTCGTGCAAGGTCGTCGCGTCGTCTGACGTACAATCGAGCCGGTGAGCGAGAGCATCTTCTTTCTGTCGCCCGCGAACCTCAACGGCAAGCGGGGGAAGATGCTCTTGAACCCCGACGCCCGATTTGCGCTCGCGCAAGCGCTACGCTCACGTGAAGGTGCTGCCCTCGGAGACGTCTACGCCTTCGTCAGCGGCTTGTATTTCCGCGGCAAGGCGGCTTACGCGACCAAGTTTGCTCGCAGCACCACCGCACCTGGCGTATGGGTCATGACCCCGGGCGGCGGGCTGTGTGGGCTCGATGAGCGCGTGACGACGACCCGGCTTGCCGGTTGGCAACGCGTACGCGTGGCGGAGGACAACCCGCACTTCACGGCGCCCGTCGTGCGTCAGACGAGCGAGCTTTTGGACAAAGTGAGGGCCGAAACGCGCTTCATTTTGCTCGGTAGCATTGCCAGTAGAAAGTACGTCGGGCCGTTGTTCGAAGTCCTGGGAAGCCGCCTATTTTACCCTGCTCGCTTCAAGGGTCTCGGCGACATGAGTCGCGGAGCGTTGTTACTGCGCTGCGTTCGCGAGGAGACGGAGCTCGAGTACGCCGCCTACCAGGCCGACTAGCGACCACCCCGAGGTATTGTGGCCTTCTGACCGAGGCGATCTTGCGCCCATCCGCCGAGCTAAAGATTTAAGCCCGCGAGGCGTTAATTAGCGACAAGCTTGGACTTCGCGTTCCTAATCGTGTTTAGCGAACGGAGTCCAAGGCGCGACCGGCGGGTCCAAGACTTGCTGGAAGCATGTCGCGGCGTGCGCCGGTCGAACCGACCGGAGGCGCCCCCGCCTGCGGACCTGGAGAGACTCCGAGGCCGAGATGCCCGCCATTCAATCCCTGAAATCAGACAACGTTTCGCCGACCGAGCTCGAGGGCTTGCGGGTGTTGGTCATAGACGACGACGTCGACGTACGAGAGCTGGCCGAGAAGATCCTGACCGATGCGGGTGCCTTGGTCTCGTTGGCTGACTCGGTCCGCGCCGCATTCGAGCTCCTCGTCACCGCTCGTCCTCACGTCATCATCAGCGACATCGAGATGCCTGAAGAGAACGGTTACTCGTTTCTTCGCAACTTGCGCTCGGTGTTGGACGAGGACGGTGGCAGAACCCCGGCCATCGCCCTGACCGGCCGGACCCTGCCCGAGGACCGCCGCCGCGCGCTGGCAGCGGGTTTCAATATCCACCTGCCCAAGCCAACCACCGCCACCGAGCTGGTTCAGGCCGTGAGCGCTTTGGTGCGCCCTGCCGGCCTTTCCGAAGTCGAATGACCAATACCCCCACAAAGTGGCCTCCCGGTCCTGGTCGAGGCGACTAAAGGGGACGTCGGGGCGGACGTTGATGCGGTGTGACCCCCGCTGTCGCCAACGCGCGCGTCGTGCCCGTCTTCGGGTTGCGGCAGCTTGCCGTGTTGGCCTGCGTGGCGTTGGCGTACTTGCTGGCGGCGCGCTTCGGGTTGTCGCTCGCCTTCGCGACCAAGCAGGTGACGGCGGTGTGGCCACCTACCGGAATCGCGGTGGCCGCGGTCTGGCTTTGGGGGTACCGGGTTTGGCCGGCGCTGTTCGTGGGCGCCTTGTTGGCCAACGCTACCGCTGGCGAAGGGCTGGCGACGGCAACCGGAATCGCGCTCGGCAACACCGCAGCGCCGCTGTTCGGCGTCTGGCTGATGCGCACCTTCACTCGCTTCCAGGGGCGCTTCGACTCCGTACGCGACGTGGGGGCGCTGGTAGCCTTTGGCGCCGGGCTGGGCATGATGGTCAGCGCGACCAATGGCGCGCTGCAGTTGGCCTGGAGCGGGCTCATCTCGTGGTCTGCCTTCACCTCCGTGTGGTGGGTGTGGTGGGTGGGCGACGCCATGGGCGTGCTGCTGCTGACACCGTTCTTCTTGTTGTGCGCCGCGCCGAGCCCTCGGCCCGGGGAGGCACGTCGCTGGGGGGAGCTATTGGTGCTGGCGCTGCTGCTGGCTAGCGCGCTCTTGCTGTTCGCGACCGGCATTTTTTACCACGGGCCCACCGGCTACCACCTGCAGTACGCGGTATTCCCGTTCGTGATTTGGGCGGCGTTGCGCTTCGGCCCGCGCGAGGCCGCTAGCGCGACGCTGATGGTGTGCGGCGTCGCGGTGTGGGCGACCATCCACGGCCGAGGTCCGTTCGGCGCAGCCGCGCTTTGGCCGGAGCAGCGCCTGCTCTTGCTGGAGACGTTCATGGCCGTGGTAGCGGTGACGGGGCTCACGCTCGCGGCGCTCACCGAGGAGCGGCGCCGGGCCGAGCGGGCGCTGCGGCTCGCCAATGACGAGCTCGAACTGCGGGTGAACGCTCGCACGCGCGAGCTGGGGGCCAGCAACGGACAGCTGGCTCAAAAGAACGCCGCCTTGCGAGAGAGCGAGGCACGTTTTCGAACCCTGTTCGCGGAGTCACCGCTGTCGCTGTGGGAAGAAGACTTCTCGGCCGTGCGCAACTACCTGGACGGCTTGCAGGCGGGTGGGGTGACGGATCTGCCCGGCCACTTGCGGCAAAACCCCGAAGCGGTACTGGCCGCGGCCCAGTTGATCCGCGTCATCGCCGTCAACCAGGCGACCTTGACGCTTTATGGCGCCGACAGCTACGAGCAATTTTTGACCCAGCTTCCGTCGACCTTCGGTCCCGACGCCCTGGCTACTTTCTGCGACGAGCTGTGCGCTTTTGCCTCCGGCCAAACGCAATTTGCGGCCGAGACCACCACCGTTACCATCAACGGCAACGTCAACAACATCAGCGTGCGCGTCAACATCATTCCCGGCTGCGAGCAGACTTGGAGTCGCGTCGTCGTCTCCATCTACGATTTGACGGCGCACAAGGAGAAGAAGCGACGCCTACTGGAGTCGCTGCGCGAGAAAGAGGTGCTGCTGAGCGAGGTGCATCATCGCGTCAAGAACAACCTACAAATCGTGTCCAGTCTGCTGAACCTGCAGGCGGGGCAGTTGGCGGATCCGGTGGCGCGCCAGGTCTTTGCCGAGACGCAAAGCCGGATTCAAGCCATCGCGCTGGTGCATGAAAAGCTGTACCAGTCCGACAGTTTGTCCGCTTTCAGCTTTCGCGACTACTTGTCGGAGCTGGTCACGGCGCTGGACCGCGCTCAGAACGGCGGCGGTCGCGGCATCGCGCTGCGGGTGGAGTGCGACGATCTCGAGCTCAGTGTCGACTACGCCATCACGTGCGGTTTGATCGTCAACGAGCTTACGACCAACGCGCTCAAGCATGCGTTTCCGGCCGGGCGCCACGGCGGTATCGCCATCGCGGTGCGCAGGCTCGATTCCGCCAGCATCGAGCTCAGCGTCAGCGACGACGGCGTTGGCTTGCCCGAGAGCGTGGACGCGCTCCGCACCCGCTCGGTGGGCCTGAGCCTGGTGGTTGGCTTGGCGCGACAGCTGGGAGCCTCGCTGCAGGTGATTCGCGAGGGCGGTACTCGTTTCGCGGTGGCGTTCTCGCCCGGTGAAAGCTGAGCCGAGAGGGCGGTTCAGCGCACGTAGCTGGCTACGACCGCGCGCAAGCGATTCATCGAGAATGGCTTATAAATCACCAGGTTGGCGCAGTCGTCCAAGAAGGTGGAGGCTTCTTCCGACAGCGCGCCGCCGGTCAAGAACACGATGCGCGCCGCCAGCGTGGGCGACAACGCCGAGATGGCCTCGAACACCTCGACGCCCGTCATGTACGGCATCGTCAGGTCGCACAAGATGATGTCGAAGTCTTCGCCGCGTCGTAAGCGGGCCACCGCCTGGCGCGCGTCCAGCTCGGCTTCGACGTCGTGCAGGTCGCGCAGCAAGCGCGGCACCACCTTCGCCATCGTTTCGTCGTCGTCGATCAAGAGCACGCGGCCTCGCCGCGTCGGCGCGGGCAAAAGGCTCGGCAAGCGCGGCTTCAGCCGCGGCTCGGTGGCCGGGGGCAAGGTCACGCTGAAGGTGGCGCCGGCGCCCAACGTGCTGTGGACGCCCAGCTCGCCGCCGAGGGCCGACACGACCGTGTGGCAAATGGACAAGCCCAAGCCCAGCCCAGTGCCTACCGGTCGAGTGGTGAAGAACGGATCGAAGATCTTGGGTAGTACGTCGGGCGCGATACCCGAGCCGTCGTCGCGCACCTCGATCACGGGGCGCCCGGCGTCGTTGGTGTGGGTGGTCACCTCGACTCGCGACGCGCCGGCCTGAGCGGCGTTGATCAGCAGATTGGCCAGTGCTTGGGCCAAGCGGCCTTCGTTGGCGGTCACCAGCGGCGTGGTGCCGAGCGTGAGCATCACCTTGACCGGCGGACCCGGCTGGGTCAGCGCCAGCTTGATGGCAGCGTCGATGATGTCCGGCAAATCCACCAGCTCGCGCGCGGCGTCGTCGGCCTTGGTGAATTTTTTGAGATCGGTGACGATGCTGCGCACGCGCGCGCCGGCGCGGTTGGCGTCGGACAGGGCTTCGATGGCCTCGGTCACGGCCTGGTGAATCGGCCCGCCCGCTTGCAGGGCTTTGACCTCGCTCCGAATACCTTCCAAGCGCCGCAAGGCGAATTCCACGTTGCCCAGCGTGCCCGACAGCGGCGTGTTGATCTCGTGGGCCATTCCGGCCGCCATCGTCGAAATGGAGGCCAAGCGCTCCGAGGCGGCGAGCCGTTGCTCCAGGCGCTTACGCAAGGTGATGTCGCGGAACACCACCACGCTGCCGAGCACGTTACCCAGCTCGTCCAAAATGGGCGCCACCGAGTCGTCGACCTCTTTGGGCGTGCCGCTGCGGTCCTGGAGGCGCGCGCCGGTCGGCAGCTCGACCTTGAATTCGTCCTCGCTGGCGGGGTCTTGAGCGGTGACCAAAGGTCGGCCGCTAGCGTCCACGACCTTGAGCACTTCGTTGAACTTTTTGCCCTTGGCGTCTTGGCGCGTCCAGCCGGTCACCTTCTCGGCGACCGCGTTCATGAACGTGATGTGGCCTTCACGGTCGGTGGCGATGACCGCGTCGCCCACCGACTCGAGCGTGGTCGCGAACCAGCGCTCGCGCTCCAAGAGCTTGAGCTCGAGCTCGTGTTTGCGCAGGGCTACTTCGATGGCGGTGCGCAGGTCACGCTCGTTGAAGGGCTTGAGCAGGTAGCCGTGCGGCCCGGTCTCTTTGGCGCGCGACAACGTGGCCTCGTCCGAGTGCGAGGTCAGGTAGATGACGGGCAGGTTCCAGCGCTTGCGGATGGTCGTGGTGGTTTGAATGCCATCCATCCGGCCGCCCAGCTTGATGTCCATCAGGACCAAGTCGGGGCGGTGCTGCTCGATGGCCAATACGGCTTCCACCCCGCTGCGCGCCGTTCCGCACACTGCGTAGCCCAGTCGTTCTAGCGTACGCCGTAGATCCTCACAAATGATGGCGTCGTCTTCGACTACGAATATCTCGTTCATGGCGCGGTCTGGGAAGAGGCTGCTGGCCGTGGTTACGGCCGTAGCGAAACCCAAATTCAGGGGTCGTGGCTAGAGCTGACGCCCAGCCGAGTAGCCGAAATGCTACACGTTTTCGCTATGGCTGGTCGGATAATGGGCAGAAGGGGCGGCGCACGCCGCCTGTTGGCGGTGGTGGCCTTGGTTGGCGTCGCAGTCGGGCTGCTCGCGCGCCCTGCCGTCGCGGCCCCGCCCGGTCGCCTGGTGATCGACAACAACAGCAACTACTTTTCGAACGAAACGCTCGAGCAGCATTTTCGCGCAAAGCTGAGCGAGCCGATGGTCAAGCACCTGGGCGAGAGCACGGATGCGGTCTGGTTGTTCATGCTCAGCACCAGCCTCAAGTCCGGCTCGAGCTACTGCTTCGCCGGCATCGGCCTGACCGAAGCACCCCCCAAGGGGCGCAATGCGCGCATCCCCGACGTGATCTCGTACGGCGCCTCCCGCTCCAAGACCCAGGGCGCCATGAGCGACGCTCAGCTGAACGCGTGCATGAGCGACGCGTTGGATGCGGCGACCGACCAGTTCGTCAAGCAACCGCTCGAGACGCGGTTGCAGAACATCGAGCGCACCCGCGAAAAGGGCACTAGAAAGTGGGAGGCGGCTTCGCCCACCACCGCTCAGCTTTATTCGAGCGGTCTGTCGGATGCGGGCAGCAACGCCATCTTTGGAGCCATTCCGGTCTCTTTCCGCGGTGCTTTCGACTTCCGGAAGCTACAGTGGGTGGTGATGTCGAGCAACTTTCGCTTCGGCGAGCAGGTGGTTTGCTTCAGCATCGCCGGCGTTTCCGCACGCGCGCCCACCGACCGCAACCCGCGTCTGCCCGGGTTTCGTCATTTCGTGACTTGGGAAATGACGCCCGATGAGTCGCGCGCGGCGGGCGCCGAGCACACCTGCACCGACGGGATCTCGCTCGACGCCGTCAACGACGCGTTGCGCGAGAGCTGGGACGACAAAGGCCTGTTGCAGGATTTCAAATGGGCGCAGGAAGCGGGAGTAGGTGTGGTCGCCAACTATCGCGGTGCCGGAGCGCCCTCGGCCGCCGCGCGCGACCTCCAGCAGTTTCGACGCTCGCTGAAGGTGGGCAGCGAAAGCCATTGCGGACTGGTCGTCGAGGTTCGTCAGCCCATCGCCAAGATTCAAACCATGATCGGCGAGCGCTGGCTGAAGACGGCGCAGCTCTATCCCAAAGGTGCGCAAGACTGCCGTTTCGTGAACGGCACCTATCAAGACCCCGACTGAGCGCTAACGCTCTGGCGTCGAGGGCGATTTGCCCTTGGACGACGACTCGAACAACCCCTGAATCGTCTGGGGCAGACGCATGACGCCCGATTCGCGCACGACCGGCTGGGCCAGCGTGTTGGCGATGGTCACCACCATGCGCAGCGCCACGCGCTTGCCCGGTATGCCGGAAAGCTCGCTGGCTATCCCGAGCTTTTCCATCACCTCAGCGAATGCGCGTTCGATTTCGGCTTCGGTGGGAGACGGCAGCAGGTGCTCGAGCTCCGTGGCCAGCCTGGCCAGCGCCTGTGCCCGGAGTGAGCTTGCTTCGATCGCCGCTTCCAGCTTCGTGAAGACGACGCTGGCGGGGTCGGAATAGTAGGCGCCGGGCACCAGTCGTCCGCGTTCCAGGCAGCGCGGGCAGGTGGGGCTTGCCGAGGGCGCGTCCGGTGTGGCGACGAGCCACAGTCGTTTGCAGTCGGAGCAGTAGGCGGGATAGTGGCGCATCGACCGGTCGTCGCCAGCATACTGCAAACGGCCGCCCGCGAGCGAACGGGGCGGTTCCGTCCGTCCCTAGTTAAAACCCTCCGCCTGACGCTGGTTTTCGGGGAGGCGGAAAGGCGGCTCAAGCCTCGCTGGTGGCGACCGTTCGAAAAAGGGGCATGGCGACGCCAGAGTTCTTCAATCCGGCGGGGCTGGACCTGCTGGAGGACCGAATGGGTGCCATTTCGTACGGATTCATCGCTCCCCGCGTGCTGTACTCCCGCTTCGTCGGCTCGCTTTCGGCGAAGCTTGGTGAGAGCTACGTGCGCCATTTGGACCGGCTACTGCGCGGGGTGCCGGCGTGCGCCTATTTCTCCGACGCCAGCGCGTTGACCGACTACGACTGCAGCGCCCGGATGCGGTTTACGTGCCTGGTGCGAGAGCATCGGGTCAAGCTCGCGTCGTTGGTCACCCTGACTTGGGCGGAGGGCGTGAGCCCAGCCGCCCGACAGTTCGCGGCCAGCGTCGGCGAACCGGTGACCATCTTGACCGATCCGGTCGAGTTCGATCGGTTGCTGTCCAACGTTGCCCCCGCGCCTGGGCGAATCGCCAAGCAATGGGAAGACGCGTTTCCGCACGAGCCGCCGTCGGCTTTCCGCTGAGCCGAAAACGCCGGCGAGCGGTTGGCTCGGTCGAATGTGGGCGGGTGCCCGACACGAGCGCGTGTGCCGCAACGGCAGCCACTCTCTACGCTTAAGTGGTACCCGAAACGGCCGTTCGTTCACCGCCGAGAGAGCAGCCTTGGCCTACGCAACGAGCGGAGCCAACCCGTCCGGCGAGCGGCGCGACGAGCACCGAGACGCCGACGCACTCTGCGAATCTTGCGTAGCTGCGCATCTACTTGCGACGGCGTGTGTTCCCGACATGTGGAATACGGCCTCGCCGCGCGCGTCTCTTTCGGGCGAAGCCGCGGCACGAGAAGTGAATAAGAGGGCACGTGCTCTTTTCTAATCGCGGTGTAGGGGCAAAGCCCACCAGTGACGAGGCGCGAGTCGCGTGCCACGCTCAGCGGTTGGATCGAATGGTCCGTGCCATGTTCGTGCGCTCGCTGTGGATGTTGCCGGTCCTGCTCGCACCGGTTGCCGTCGGCTGTGGACAGAAAGCGACGCCTTCTGGGCTGGCCGGCAGCGCGGGGGCCGATGGCGGCCATCAGATTCCGACGACCTCGTGCACCACGCCCCAAGAAGGCTGCCCGTGCGACACCGAGGCCGAGGTCATCGACTGCGGCTCGGTGGCTCGCCACTCCGAAGGCTACACCGCTTGCTCCATGGGCCAGCGCATTTGCCAGGGCGGCAAATGGGGCGCGTGCGAGGGCGACAAGATCGCGATGTTGCCCGACGCGCAGCCCGGGGTGCAGACGCAGGGCCTCGGCACCACCAAAGCCTGCGTCGACAACCCGTGCGACCCATATTGCCAGGTCGTCGTCGACGACAGCACCAACCTCGACGTTTCGGCCAATCCAGGCTTGACCGTGGACAACGGCCTGAAGCTGACGGCGGCGCCGCCGGATCCGTCGGCCAACAATTGTACCGGCATCAAGCTCGATCCGCCGTCGCAAACGCTGACCGTCACCGCCATCAACCCCACGACCGGTTTGCTCGGCGAGTATTTCAATCGCTTCGACAAGACCATCACGTCCATTCCGTCGAGCTGGGTCGTGACCGCTTCACGCGTCGACTCGACCGTCGGCTTCAGCTGGGGCAGCGCCGCTCCGGGCGTCGCCGGCATTGGCGCGGACGCGTTCACCGTGCGCTGGACGGGCAACGTCTGGCCGCCGGCGTCGGGCGACTACACCTTCTACACCAACAGTGACGACGGCGCCCGGCTTTGGGTCAACGGTAACCTGGTGGTCAACAAGTGGGTCGACCAGGGCACCACCGAGTGGGCGTCGACGCCGATCACCCTGACTCAGGGTACTCCCGCCAACATCAAGATGGAGTACTACGAGAACGGCGGCGGCGCGGCGGCGCAGCTCGAGTGGAGCTCGGCCGCGATCCCGAAGACGATCATTCCCGAGACGTACCTGACGCCGCCGAACAACACGTTGCCGCCGTTCGTCACGTCTCCGGCCACGGCGTCGCTCAGCGTCAGTGTAGTGCCCGCCAGCTGCTACGAGGGAGCTTTTTCCGCAGCTTGGGGCCTCGACAGCCTCGACCGCGCCACGGTTTCCAATGGCGTGGTCTCGCTGCTCAGCCCGCTCGCGGGCCAGATGAAGGTGAGCGCGTACGTCCAGGAGTTCAAAGACACCGCAACCGTCGACGTCGTCGTCAACGCTACCGACGTGCTGGAAGCGCCGAGCGGTGCCGCTGCCATCTACACCGCGAACGTGTCTTCGGGCGCCGATACCGCCACCATTTTGTATCCCTACGACGCGACGGTGTTCCCGCTCGCGTTGAAGCCGCCGGTACTGCAGTGGGACACGGGCGGCTCGGCGGCGAGCGCGGTCAAAGTGCGGCTGCGCTACCCCGCGACCGGCACCGCGCAGTTCAGCTGGTCGAAGATCATCGCGGAGCCGGCCAACGCCCGCTACACCTTCACCCGCGACCAGTGGGGTTTCTTCGAGCGCACGGCCAAGGGCGGCACCGGTCGCATTTCGATTCAGCGCATCGTCGGCGGACAGCTGAAGGACGCGGTGTCCAAGACCGTCACCTTCGCCAGCACGCCGCTTCGCGGCAAGATTTATTACACGCAGTACGGCGGCGGCTCCAAGATCATGAAGCTCGACCCCGGCGGTGACATTCCCGCCGTGAACGCCTTCGCGGTCGACAACGGTTGCCCCGTTTGTCACTCGATGTCGGCGGGCGGCACCAAGTTTGCCACCTCCAACTCGTCTTGGAGCACGAACGCCGGCATTTCTAGCGTGGATTCGGCGGGCAACCTGACGGTTTTGTCCGACTTCGTCAGCCCCACCAGCCCTTATTCGGACGGTGGCAACGATTGGCGCGGGTTTGCCTGGGCTCCGCTCACACCCGACGGCAAATACATCTTCGCGACCAACAACATCTACGGCAACACCAAGCAGCAGGTCGTCGGTATCGACACCACGACCCGCACGGTGCCGGCCCCGACGGCGATGGTCTCGGGCGGCCACGGTATCGGCCTGCAAGCGGACTACTACTCGACCAGTGATTTTAGCGGCAGCTCATGGCGCCGCATCGACGCTCAGCCCAACCTGGACCTGCCGGGCTCTCCGGGCGGCCCGGTGCCGGCCACCGGCTACAGCGTGGTCTGGAGCGGTGACGTCGAAGGCTACTACAGCGAGCCGTACACGTTCGAGGTCGAGACCAGCGCCGGCGCGCGACTCACCGTCGGCGGCACCGTCATCATCGACCAGCTGGCGTACAACGGCGCGGGGGTGGCCAGCAAGCTACCCACCGGCGTCGCCAACCTGACGCGCGGGGGCAAGACACCGATCAAGCTCGAGCTGGTCAACAAGAGCGCCCAGACTTTCGTGAAGCTGCGTTGGTCGAGCGCCAACACGCCCTACCAGCGCATTCCACAAAACATGCTGTATCCGAGCGGCGGGCAGCGTGGCGCGGTGGCCGCCTATGCCGACAACGCCGGCCACGCCATCACCCGGCTCGAGTCGGACATGTCGTACGACTGGGGCAGCAGCCAGCCGGTCAAGGGCAGCAGCGACACGACCGTCAACATCAACGCCGACAATTTCACCTCGGTGTGGGAAGGGCGCGTCGAAGCGCCGGCCACGACCAACCTGCAGTGGTGCATCAAGTCCGACGACGGCGTGAAGGTCTACGTCGACGGCGTGAACAAGATCACCGGCGCCGGCGTGACCGACACCTGCGCGACGGCCATGGCGGTGACGGCCGGTCAAAAGTACCTGATTCGCATCGAGCACACCGAAGGCACCGGCAGCGCCTACGCCAAGCTCAGTTGGCAGATGTCGTCGTTCATCACCACACGCGAAGACGTGCCGATGGCGCGCATCTTCCCGCCGACCACCTTCTCGGTACCCACCAACGGGCTGTTTGCCACCTTCTACGACACCATGGATTTCGGTGGCAGCGCGCTAGCCGCCAACGCGACCACGCCGCAGGCGTACACGACGTACGTCCCGAACCTGGACTTCGACTGGGGCAACGACCGTATGAGCTACGGTCGAGCCATCACCAGCAGCGACACCATGTCCGGTCGCTTCACCGGTCGCTTGAAGCCGGGCTGCACTGGCATCCACGAATTCGAAATCTTCGCCGACGACACCGCCAACGTGTGGATCGGCGGCGAGCGCTTGATTCAGCAGACCAGCTACGGCACCCGCTACGCAGCGCGCTGGCTCGACGGCTCCGTCAACTACGACTTCAAGGTCGACTGGACCGAAAACGGCGGCGGCGCCGGCATTCGTCTGCGCTGGAAGCCGTGCGGCGCGGCCAGCTACGCCGTTATTCCGCAAGCCAATTTCTTCCCCACCGGCGACACTACCCTCAACGGTTACATTCGCTCCGACGGCGACAACGGCAACGGCTACCCCTACGTGGCCTGGCAGACGCCCACGACGGTTGGCTCGCCCCCGGTCGACGTCACTAGCCAGAGCCCCGGAAACTGGGGCCTCGGCCAGTCGGTGATGATGGTGCCGTCGTTCTCACCCGACGGCAGCAAGCTGGTGTTCGTGGACGGCGACTCGGCCACCAACGCCGGTTGGCGCAAAGGCCTCAGCACCTTCGACTTCGACCAAGCGAACAAGCTTTTCAAGAACCGTCGCCAGATGGTCAACAATTTTCCGTACGGCGACGTGATCAAGTGGCCGACGTTCGAGAGCGATTCGAAGAGCGTCATCTACCAGACCACGACCCCCGGTGACTCGTGCTGCCGCGGCAGCTGGACCAAGTACGGCTACATGGGGCCCACCAACTACTTCGAAGACCCGGGCAAGCTCTGGTCCATCGACACCA
>JBEQSW010000116.1:0-8808 GCA_040348565.1 Myxococcales bacterium
GTCGACGGGGGGCGGCAGCGAGGTGCCGGAGGCTCGCAATAGCGCGCTCGCAAACTCGGTGATGCTGGCAAAGCGATGATCGGGATCTTTGGAAAGCGCGCGTCGCAAGATGTCGCCGACGTCGGGCGAGACGTGCGGCGCGAGCTGCTCGATGGGCGGAGGATCGGTGCTGATCACCTGGCGAAGGACGTCCATGACGTCGTCGCCGGCAAAAGGCGTGCGCCCGGCCAGCATTTCGTAGGTAATGACCGCCAGCGCATACTGGTCGCCGCGGTGGTCGACTTGCGCGGTTTTGCCCAGCGCTTGCTCGGGCGCCATGTAGTCGGGCGTGCCCAAGATGTCGTATTCGCCGGTGAGGCCTTTTGCGCCACCTGCCCGCTTGCTGATGCCGAAGTCGAGCAGCTTGACGAGCGTGCCCTGACCCGTGACTTGGGTCAGAAAGATATTTGCAGGCTTCAAGTCGCGATGAACGATGTTCGCCGCGTGTGCCGCCGCCAAACCGGACGACGCTTGATGTGCCAAGCTGACCGCGTCCACCACCGGCAAGCAGCGCTCGCGTTCCAGGCGTGCCGCCAAACTTTCGCCAGCCAGTAGCTCCATCACCAGGTACGGCTCGCCGGCTTCGGTGGTGTCGAAGTCGGTCACCTGCACCACGTGCGGGTGCTGCAGCTGCGAGATGATTTCTGCCTCACGATTGAAGCGCGCCAAGGCGTGCGCGTCCTTCGCAAGGTGCTGGGCCAGCACTTTCACCGCCAAGCGACGCCTGAGGCGGACGTGCTCGGCCTCGAACACCATGCCCATCCCGCCTTGATCGAGCGTGCGCAGGATGCGGTACGTTCCGCGCAGCGTCGTGCCCAACAAAGGGTGCGGCGGCGGGGCAGATTCGGTGGGGGCCGGGCCGGAGGACATGCGCCGTGAGGGAAGCGCTGACGATAACGCTGACGACGATCTGCGTCGAGCTACGCGAGATTTCTGACTATTCCCCCGGGGTGAGCCCAGGCCGTCGGCGCAGCTCCGCCCCCTCCGCGACCTCACCCAGGCATGCGAGCTAGCCCCCACCGACCCCACAACATGGAGTTCGGCCCCCCCAGAACAGCAACATTCGGGCCGACATGTAAATGTTCAGCATCCGGGGCATATTGCCTTGGCTGTGGAGCCGGTTCGCAGCCGGGGTGGCCGAAAACGGCCAGGCGCTGGTCTGAGGCGGCCGTCTTGGACCAGGGGAAATCCGCCGGCCAAACTCGCCCGACCGAGCCGATGCGGCTTACAAGGAGGCGTGCTCCGCCGTCGCTTCTCGTGGGGTGCCCTGCTGATGCTGCTGCTGGGGTGGGCCTGGTTGCGGCCGCCTTCGGCCGACGCCGGACGCAACCGGCCCGGCGCGGGCTCGGCCACTGAGCGGCCGCGCGCGCCTCGAAACGAGACCGGCCGAGCTCGACCGTCTGCGGAGCCGACGAAACCGGGAGAGCAGCAGGCGCCAAGCCAGCCGAAGCGACCGCCCTCCGCGGACCCGGCCGGCGACGGAGGCGGCGCGTTGGCCTCCGCCGAGAGTTGCGAGGCGCTGGTTGGCGCGGGCCAGCGGCTGCCGCGCGCGACCGGCACGGCGCGCTTCGCCAGCTGGAACCTGCATTGGTTCCCCGACGGCGAGCCGGGGCAAAGGGCGTCCGGCGTCGACCTGCGCTGGCTGGCCTGCGCCATGACGTGGCTCGATGCGGACGTGTTGGCGGTGCAAGAGGTGAAGCAAACGCCGGAGGCCGCCGCCGCGTTGGCAAGCCTGCTCGACGAGCTGAACCGCCGCTCGGGCGCGCGTTACGTGGCGCGTCTCGACGACTGCGGGCGGCGCGTACCGCAGCACGTCGGGCTGCTCTGGAACGAAGCGCGCGTTGCCGCTTCGGAGGTGCAAACCATTGCGGCGCTCAATCCTCACGGCTCCGCGTGCGAGAGCCAGCTCCGCCCGGGCCTTGCGGCGCGCTTGCGCTTACCGGGTGGGTTGGATCTGTCCGTCGTGTCCGCGCATTTCAAGAGCATGACCGATCGGCGCGCGTTCGGGCTCCGGCGCGCGTCTTTCAACGCCGTACCGGGCGTGCTGCGCGACCTGACCCGCGCCGCCCACGACGGCGATTTCTTGCTGTTGGGCGACTTGAACACGATGGGCTGCGACGACTGCGCGCCCGTCGTTTCGCCGCGCGACGAGGTCGTGGCTGTCGAAACCCTGCTTCGCGGTGCCGGGCTTCGGCTGGTGGCCGCCGACGCCGCCGGCAGCGAGCTGCACGATGGCCAGCTCACGTTGCTGGACCACGCGCTCGCAGCCGCGGCCATGCGCGAGCTTTTGCCGGGAACGCGCAGCCATTTGGCGGGCGCATGCGCGGCGGGAGCGGCCCCGCT
Organism: Myxococcales bacterium; assembly: GCA_040348565.1. Taxonomy (GTDB): domain Bacteria; phylum Myxococcota_A; class Polyangia; order Polyangiales; family Polyangiaceae; genus PMG-095. Next base: position 2,383 of record JBEQSW010000116.1, read on the forward strand.
GAGCCACCGCGCGGCCAAGAAGCTCAGTCGCAGCCTGAGCGATCATTGCCCCCTCGTGCTCGATCTTACCGACCGCGATTTGGACTAGGGTCCCGCCCATGGCCAAGGGCTTTTGGTTGGTGAAAAGTGAGCCTTCCGTCTATCCGTGGGAGCGCTTCGTCAAAGAGAAGCGCACGACTTGGGACGGCGTGCGCAGCTTCGAAGCGCGCAACAACCTGCGCGCGATGAAGAAGGGCGATCTCGTGCTCTTCTACCACTCCAACGAAGGCAAAGAGGTCGTGGGGCTGGCCACGGTGTCGGCCGAGGCGACGCCGGAAAAGACCAGCGACGAAGGCGAATGGTCGGTGGTCGAGCTGTCGGCGAAAAAGACGTTGGCCCGTCCGGTGACGCTGGCGCAAATCAAAGCCGAGAAAAAGCTGGCAGGCTTCGGGCTGGTGAAGAAGAGCCGGCTGTCGGTCGTGCCGGCGAGCCCCGCCGAGTTCGAGCTGATCCTCGAGCTGTCGGGGACCAAGCTCTGAGCTTAGTCGCCCGGCTTGCCTTCGCGGGCGTCGCCCAGCTCGATCAGCGTAGCGAGCGCTTCGATTTCGCGCTTGGTGGCGATCTCGCGCTGGCGAAGACCCTTCAGCTCCGCTTCGAGGCGGCGTAGCTCGCCCTCGATCTCGCGCAGGGTGTCCTTGAGACGGTCACGTTCGGACTTGAGCGAGCTGAGGTCGATGGCCACTTCGGTTCCTCCAAAAGTAGCCTCGTAGCAGACCCTCTCCCTCCGAGTAAAGGCGCTCGTTTTCGCGGCCCACCAAGCCAGGATCTACGGCAAATAACCGGTGACGCGCGGGACGGGGCGAGGGCGCTCGTGGCAACTTTTGCTAACATGGGCGGGTGCCATGATTGCGTTTGGGATCCGCATCGCGCGGCGCGTAGCCCGTCTTCGTAGCGGCTGGCCGGGGGTGCTGCTGGGTGCGTTGGGCTGCGCTTCCAACTCCGCTTCGCACGCCGCGTACGACTTGGGGCCGCCGCCGCAGAGTGCGTGCCTTCATCGCGTGGAGTCGTTGTCCGCTGCCGAGCTCACGCGGCCGTACGTCGAGCTTGCTCGTCTGTCGGCGACGTGTCCTCAGTTGTCGCCCCGCGTGTGCGAGGAGACGCTGCTGAAGCGCGGCTGCGATCTCGGTGCCGATGCCGTGGTGACCGACGCGAGCCGCCTCCTTTCACCCCAGCCGGGCACGCTGCCGGTGGCGCGGGGCCGCACGACCCAGGCGCTCTTGGCTCAAGAGGCTCGCGCCATTCGCTACCAGACCGCGGGCCTAACGCACTGAGTCGTTTGCGCCTCGTCAATCACTTAGAGGGGTGATTTTCGTCAGAATAGCGGACGCAACCGCTGGGGGTTGTGGCGCTCCTGCGCCACTTGGCCAAAATAATGAAACGAAGCGCGCTCCAGACGTTGTGAAACCCGCTTAACAAAGCCATGACCTAGTGGCCGCCGCTACGGAGCCCACGACAAGCGAAGTCGCAGTGAACGAAAGCAACGTCCGCAATTTTCGAACGCCCGCCTCCGGCGCCGTGCTGGCGGTGGCCGCGGCGTGGGCTGGGTTGACCAGCGGCTGCGAGGGCCACGTCGTCGGTCATTTGCCCGACGGCAACCCCGGTCTTGGCGGCGTTACGGCGCCGCCGGGTGAACAAACGGCCGCCGGCATGCCGCCCATCACGTCGCTGCCGGCCGCTTCGGCGTGTCGCAGCAACAGCCCAGGCCCTCGCGCGCTGCGCCGGCTCACCGCCGCAGAGTACGCCGCCACGCTGAAAGATCTGTTTGGTGACGCCAACCTGCCGCTCACCTCGGTGTTCAGTGACCCCACCGTGCTGGGCTTTTCGGTAGATAGCCATGCGCTGGTGGTGCAGGGGTTGGGCGCGCAGCAGTTGATGGATCAGGCCGAATCGGTGGCTCATTTTGCCGTCACCAACCACCTGAGCACTCTGTCCAGCTGTACTTCCACCGACGCTACTTGTCGCCAAACCTTCATTCGCCAATTCGGCGCGCGCGCACAGCGGGCGCCGCTTTCGGACGCCGACGTTGCCGCGTACGACAAGCTGTTCGCCGCCGAGGCTTCGTTCGCCGACGGCGCAGAAGCGGTCATCTCGGCCATGCTCCAGTCGCCGTACTTTCTGTACCGTCGAGAGCTGGGCACGCCCCAAGGCGGCGCCTATCAACTCTCCAACTACGAGCTGGCGAGCGCGCTGTCGTACCTGCTCACGGGCAGCATGCCGGACGCCGAGCTGTTGGCCGCGGCCGATTCGGGTGCGTTGTCCCAAGCCGCAGAGCTCGAAAAACAGACCGAACGCTTGCTGACTTCCGAGGCCGGTCACCGCGCCGTCGGCTCGTTCATGAGCGGCTGGTTGGGGTTGGGCAAGCTGCAGACGGTGGCCAAAGACGACAACGTGTTCAAGCTCACGCCCTCGCTCCGCCAGGCCATGGCCGAAGAGACGCGCGTTTTGCTCGACAGCACGATCTTCGACCAAAATGGCTCGGTCGCGTCGCTGCTCACCACTCAATCCTCGTTCGTGAATCGCGAGCTTGGTACCCACTACGGGCTCAGCAACGCCGGCAGCCTGAGCGACACGTTTTCGCCCGTCACGTTCGCGCCGACCGAGCGCGACGGAGGGCTGCTGGCGCAAGGCAGCATCCTGACCGCGTTCGCCACGGCGTCGGAGTCGTCGCCCGTGCAACGCGGAAAAATGGTGCGCACTCGCCTGCTGTGCCAGGCCCTGCCGCCTCCGCCCGCCAACCTGGACACCGTGCTCAAGCCCGCTGCCGGCGGTGCCACCACTCGTGAGCATTTCAGCCAGCACTCCACCAACCCGGTGTGCGCGTCGTGCCACCGCATGATGGATCCCATCGGCTTCGGCTTCGAGCATTACGATGCGTTCGGCCGTCGCCGCGAGCAAGAGAACGGCAAGCCCATCGACGCCACTGGCAGCGTCGTTTCCGCGAGCGGGGGCGAGCAGGCGTTCGACGGTTTGCCGGGTTTGGTCGACTACCTGACCACTCAAGCGGGTGACGAAGTGAACGCCTGCGTGGTGCGCTATTGGTCGTACTTCGCCTTCGGCTCGGCGGGTTGGGACGAAGACCAATGCACCTACGACGCCATCGCCGAGCAGGCCAAGCTGGACGGCTTTGCCTTGAAAGCGGTTGCCAAGGCCATCGTCAAGACCGCGCGCTTTTCGCGAAGGGTGGCCGACCCGTGAAAGGTTCGAGATGAAAACGCTCAGTCGTCGCAGTTGGCTGAAGACGCTGGCCGCCGGCACCGCGCTGGCGCCGTTTCTCGACTTTGCTTCGCCCACGCAGGCGCAGGCGGCGCTGACGGGGCCGGCCAAGCGCGTCGTGCTGTTTTGCACGATGGCCACCGTGCCCACCATTTGGACGCCGACCAGCATCACGGCCGAGAACGCCTTCAAGTTGGCCGACAGCACGTCGCCGCTCGAGGCCATTCGCAAGCACCTGGTGATGATCGAAGGCATGCCCAGCGGGAACCCGGGCGACAACCACGGTAGCCCCGACGCGCTCACCGGCCTGGGGTTTGCGGCATCTGGTCAGCCGAGCCTGATCTCCGTCGATCAGTTCATCGCCGACCGGTTGGTGGCAGCGGGCGTCAAGGCTTCGGTGCCTTCGCTGCTGTTGGGCGCGGAGGCGACGGCCAGTGGCGGCAAGACCATGTTCAATCGTGGCAACAACTTGCCCACGATCAGCTCGCCCTTGTCGGCGTTCAAAGCCGTGTTCGGCAACGCCATGACGGCCGGCGCGCCCCCGACCGATATGCTGCTGAAGCGCCGGCAAAGCACGCTCGATCTGGTCACCGGCCAGCTGCAGACGCTGCGCCAAGGCGTAGGCTCCGAGGCGCGCGCGCGCCTCGATTTACACCTGGAGTCCATTCGCCAGATCGAAAACCGCCTGGCCGGCGGCGGCGGGCAGGTTGCAGGCTGCGGCGCGTCCGTGGCCGCGACCGACGACACCACCGACGTGCTCAAAGCCAACCTGGTGCACCTGGATATCTTGGTCAGCGCCCTAGGCTGCAACGCCACGCGCGTGGCCGCCATTCAGTTCGGCTCCGACCAAGTGTTGCAGGTCAACTTGCCGGAGCTGAACCTGCAAGGCGACGAGCACGGCTTGATGCTGCACTCGGGCGCGGGCGACAATTTTGCAAAGCTCACCATCTTCGAAAAGTGGCTGTGCGAGCAGTTCGTGGCCCTCGTCAACAAGCTCGAGGCCACGCCCGACCCCGACGGCAGCGGCTCGCTGCTCGACAACACGCTGGTGGTGTGGGCGCGCGATATGGGCGACGGCGCCAACCACAACCAAAACTCGATGCGTTTCGTGTTCGCCGGTAGCAAGTACCTGAAGACCGATCCCAACGGTCGCTACATCGACTTCGGCGGCAAGGCTCGCCACGAGCGCGCTCTCCTCAACATTTGCGAAGCCATGGGCGTCACCGACTTCAAAGGCTTCGGCGACAGCAACCTCGGCCAAGACAAGACGCCGCTGTCCGAGCTGCACGCCTGAACCGCCGGTTGGCAGGCGTTGGCAGCGTGACCCTACTCTGCCGCAATAGCCTCTGCGAGTCGGGCTGCCACTGACGATTCAGCCGCCCTGATGGCATGAAACGGCCCCGCCACCGCAACGGAGGCGCGTTGGCGGGTGGCTGCCTGGCTGCCTGGCTGCCTGGCTGCCTGGCTGCCTGACGGTCGGGCGTCGCAACGGCAGGCCCAGCTCGCTGTCCCGCGGAGCCAATCCTCGACGCGATAATCAGGTGATATCACCTGATAATCAGGTGATATCACCTAATATCAGGATCGAGGAGTGACCCGTCCGAGTTGGAAGGGGCGCGCCGGATTGGCTCGGGTTTTCAGCCCACGAAACCGGCGGCTCGAGCTTCTTCCGGTCATCCCGTCCTCCCGCTCACCACTCATCGCATCGTTTCTTCCAGCTGCCCCCCGGGCCGATCAGCGTCCCGCTCTCGCCCGCAGCGCCTTGACCCTTTGTCCCTCGCAGCGTCTCGGAATGACTTCGCATGCGAAGTCATCGAGATGCGCTTGATCGGTAGCTGGTATTCACGAGTGAATACGAGCAGTTGAAGGTTTGCTGCCAGCGGAATCGGAGATCACTTCGCATGCGAAGTCATTCCGGCGCGAGCGAAGAGCGCCGGCTCGCCTACCAGCGACGGCTAAAACCAAAAAATATTTGCCTCAAGAGGCAGCGGGAGGCCCGCGACGCTGCTGCAGACTCGCTGGCGGCAGCGCGTACCCAAAAATTCTCGCCTCCGTCTCGCCCTCCCGTCCTCCCGTCCTCCCTGTGAAAAATCTCGCTCGTTCAGGGTGGCCTGAATCCGACACGGAAGCTTCTGCGATTCGGGCTGCGTTTTGGCAGCCCCGCCGAAGTCAGCCTTCGTTGACGACGCGGTTGCGGCCCTGCTGTTTGGCCAGGTAGAGGCGGCGGTCGGCGATGGAGATGAGCTCTTCGGCGCTGGGGTTCTTGCAGCAGGCGATGGACGCCGCGCCGGCGCTCAGCGTGACCTGGATGCGGTGGCCCTCGTGCTCCACGACCTCGGAGCTGAGGGATTGGCGGAGCCGGTCGCCGAGTCGTGAGGCGCCTTTGATGTCGATGCCGCGGAGCACGACCGCGAATTCTTCGCCGCCGAACCGCGCGAATACGTCTTCGGTGCGCAGCGCGCGCGAGCAGGCTTCGCAGGCGCGCTTCAATACCGCGTCGCCGGCGGGGTGGCCGTAGGTGTCGTTCACGCGCTTGAAGTGATCCAGATCGATCAGCACCAGCGACGCTTGAGTCTTGTGGCGGATGGCGTAGGCGACCTCGGCGCGCAGGCGCTCCTCGAAGTGCAGCCGGTTGTAGGCGCCGGTCAGCGCGTCGCGCGTGCTGGATTCGTACAGTTTGCGCAGCAGCCGCTCTTCGCGCACGTCCGTCATCGAAAAGCGGAAGCTGACGCGCGGCCCGAATTGGAGCCAGCTGTCGTGCTCGAGCTTGGCGCGCGTGACGCGCTTGCCGCCGACGAACACGCCGTTGCGCGAGCCCATGTCCTCGACCGTGTATTCGTCGCCGTTCCTGACGATACGGGCGTGAAAACGGCTGATGCTGTCTTCGTCCACGCGCAGCTGGTTGGTCGGGTGACGCCCAACCGTGAACGGCCACTGCTCGAGACCGATGATTTGACCGGCCTGCACGCCATCCATGCGCAGCAGCACGGCGCGGTCGACGATCGTCGGTGCGCTGGGGGCGCCGCCGAGGTCGGTGCTGCGCATCGAAACTTCCATCGTGCGGGCTTCCGGCAAGAAGCCGCCGTCCGGCAATGACAGGCGAGGCGGCGGCGCATCGCTGAGCGGCAAATTCGCGTCGCGCGTGGTCGCGCCGTCGCGGGTGACGCTGCCGGG
>JBEQSW010000123.1:0-4123 GCA_040348565.1 Myxococcales bacterium
TGACGCCGCTGGCGCTGAACGTCGCGCTGCCGCTCTCTCCCGGGGCCGTGCACGTCATCGCCAAAGGGGGGCCGGTGAGCTTGTCGAGCTTGGGCGTGCGCGTCGGGCAGCTCGGTTTGAAAGACGTGCGGCAAGCAACGTTGGCCGCCGACGGCAGCGCCGATTTCAGCGAAGATTTCGAGACCGTAGATCTGGACGGCAAGCTGGCCGTGCACGGCCTTTCGCTACAAAGAGCCGAGCTTTCTCCGCAAATCGTGGGGCCGTGGAGCTTCGACGCGGCGCTGAAGGCGCGCGCGCGTCTGGACGGCACCGAGCTCACCGTCACCTCGGGCGAAGCGCATTTCGGTGAGGTGCGCGCCGAGCTTTCCGGGCAGGTCGTGAAAGCCCGCGAGCGACGCCACGTGGAGGGCCGCCTGCGCGTGCCGCTGTCGGGTTGTCAAAGCGTGCTGGAAGCCATGCCGAGCGGGCTTTTGCCGCTAGTGCGCGGCATGCGCCTGAGCGGCAGCTTCGGCATCGATTTTCAAGTGCGCTACGACTCGCAGGCGCCCAAAGACACGCGCGTCGTGTTGGCGGTCCAGAACGAATGCAAGGTGCAGGACGTGCCACCGGAGCTGTCGCCCCACCGCTTCGAGCGTCCGTTCTTGCGCGAGGTGAAGGGCCCCGACGGCTCACCGACCAGCATCGAGAGCGGCCCCGGTACGTCGAGCTGGGTGTCCATCGACGACATGTCGAGGCACCTGGAGAGCGCGATTTTGATCTGTGAAGACAGTCGCTTTCATGCGCACGCCGGCTTCGACTTTCGCGCGCTGGAAGACGCCATCAAGGACGATCTGAAGCAGGGCCGCTTTGCGCGCGGCGCCAGCACCGTGAGCATGCAGCTTGCCAAGAACCTGTACTTGGGGAAGGAAAAGACGCTCGGAAGAAAGCTGCAAGAAGCCCTGCTCACGATGCTGCTCGAGCAGCAGCTGGACAAGCGCCGCATCTTGGAGCTCTACCTCAACGTCGTGGAGCTCGGCCCGGGCCTGTATGGCGTGGGCGACGCGGCGCAGTACTACTTCGCGACGCCGGCGCGCTCGCTCACGCTGGGGCAATCGCTGTACCTGGCTTCTCTACTGCCGAACCCTACGTACAGCCGCTTCGGGCCGAACGGTAAGCTGAACCCAGCGTGGTTGGCGTACCTGCACCGCCTCATGCACATCGCCCACAAGATCAAGCGCATCGACGACGCGGAGCTACAAGCCGGGCTCGAGGAAGAGATCGCCTTCCGGGTCCCCGGCGCCGAGAGCGGGCTTTCGCCCTCGCCGGGCGATGGAAACGCGCCCGACGCGCCGGCTCCGCCGGAGCTGGATGACGACGCTAGCGACCCGTGAGTGATCGCCGAGCGCCGTTCAAGCGCGCTTGCGTCGAAGCTCGGCGAAGAACGCCGAGAGCCGGCGCGCGCCTTCTTCGGCCATGAACCCGGCCTCGACCTCGAAGCGGTGATTGAGCCGAGCGTCGCTGCCAATTTGAAAGAGCGAGACCACCGCGCCCGCTTTCGGGTCGCTGGCGCCGAACACCAGCCGCGCAATGCGAGCATTCACCAGCGCGCCCGCGCACATGGCGCACGGCTCCAAGGTCACGTAAACCGACGCTCCCTCCAGGCGCCAGCCCGGTAGCCCGCGCGTGGCTTCGCGGATGGCCAAAAGCTCGGCGTGGGCAGTGGGGTCGGCCCGCTCTTCGCGCCGATTGTGCTCTTTGGCCAGCACCACCCCTTCCGAAGAGACGACTACGGCGCCCACCGGCACGTCACCGTGGGCCGGCGCCAGATCGGCTTCGGCTAGCGCCAGGCGCATGAAGTCTTCGGGGCTGGCAAGCGGGCTCATCGGCGCGGCTTGGCCAGGGTGAGCGGAAACACGGCCCGGAGCAAGCGCTAGTCGCGGGCGCGGCTGCGCTTCATTCGTCGTCGAAGAACAGCGGGTCGCGCCGCGCCAAAAACTTCTGAATCAACGCGACGGAAGCTTCGGCCAGATCGTTGAAACGCACGCCCATGCCGGGCGGGGTGTCACTCTGCTCGTTGAAGACGCGGATCCAGCGCACGTCGCCGGTCGCGCGGATCTGAACGCCGTCCGGCAGGTTGATCGTAAGCTCGATCTTCGACCCGACCGGTTTCAGCTTGTGAGTGGCGATGAACACACCGCCCGCCGACAGGTTCTCGGCGAAGCCGGCGTAGAAGTTGTGATCGCTGCCGACCGTGACGTCGAGGTCGACGTGGAAGCGCGAGTGCTCACGGCGATGTCCGCCTTCCGACATCGGAGCGACCGACAGAATCGTCGCTTCGCCTCGAAGCTCGGGCTCGTCGAGGGCATCCGGTTCGCTGCGCGCTTGGCGCGCCGTCACATCCATCGCCATACGGGCGAGAACGGCGCATTGCGCCGAGGCTTTAGTGGCAACCGGCGTCGGCCAGTAAGTCAGTTCACGACATCCGGAAACGAGCGCTCAAAGCCAGGGATTGATGCTCGGCTCACCGCGGTGCAATCGCAGATTTTGTCCAAGCCGTCGCGCCACCAACACGCACGTGAGCGCCGTCGCGACGAACAGTGCCAACGCAATGACACCCCGGTAGGCCGACAGCACCAGGCCTTCGGCACCAATTGTCCACAGCTTGGCCGCCACCGGTAGCGTCAGCGCCGCCGGCAAGCCTACCCGCAGCAACGCGCCCCGGCACTGCTCGACGCTCACGCGGCCGAGGGCCCAGCGCAGCGCGGCGACCAGCAGCACGACGCCGAACGTTTTGACGACGAGCAAAGAGGCGCCGGTGGCCATGCGCCCCGCCGAGCTCGTGCGGTCGAGCTCCGTGAGCCAAGGCACCGCGAACCCGCCAAGCAACGTGATGCTGAGCAGACCGGCGGCGATGACCAGGTGCGCCCACTCCACCGCCGGTAGGGCCGGCCAACGTCTGCCCGGAGGTCGCGGCAGGCTCGAGCTCGCGCTCGAGGTGAGGGTGCCCTCGGGAACCAGCGAAAAGATGCCCAGCAGCAGGGCCATGAAGTGGATGGGCGAGGCGAACGCCAAGAAGCGCCACGGCATCCCCGCCTGTGCGCTGGCGAAGTCGTCGGCGCGCAGGCTACCGACGCTCAGCACTCCCACTAGCAGCGCAGCCGCGAGGGGAAGCTGTGCCACCAACACCCACGAGGCGCGCCCCAGGGCGGCCAACGGCGTCAACTTGCCACGCTGCCTCAGCTGCGAAAGAAAGCTTGCCACCATCAGCGCGCTGCCAGCCGCCAGTAACAAGATGGGCAGATCCAGCTCGCGCGCCACGAGCGGCACGCCGAGAGCTCCCAGCGCCAACAGCGAGCTTGCCAAAGCCACGCCAAAATAGGCGGCCGCGCTGTCGGGCAGCGCTCCCGACAAGCCTCGCGCTACCGCCGCCCAATGTTCGCGGCGCAGGCGCGGTTTCACTCCGCGGCCACGGCTGCGCGACGAAACCGCAAGCGCCAGCCAGGTCGAGAAGCGTCCGAGCGGAGACAGCGTCAGCAAGAGCGCGAGCAGGGCGCTGCCCACGAGCGCCAGCGCCGGGGTCAGATCCGATAGCGTGCCCGGCTTGAATTCGGCGACGTCCACCGCCATCACCGCCCCTTCGCTCACGCCGCCGCGATGCAACGCGATGCGCGCGGTGCGGGCGCGCGGCGGCGGAACGAAATCGGAGATGTCGCTCAGCCGGACGCCGGACAGCTCTTCCAGCACGTCACCCGCGGCCAGCCCGACTTCGGCGGCACGCCCTTGCGGCTCCAGCTTTTGAATGCGTAGGGGGCCGCTGCCATCCGCGCTGATGCTGACGCCCAGGAAGGCCGCGAAGCGTTCGCCCTCTTGGACGGCCAAAGCTCGATTGTCCTCGGTCTCGTGGCTCGGCTCGATATCGAGCACCACCCCCTGCAGCGAGCCGGCGACCGGAGGGGCGCCGCTCTTGCGCGGAGCGAATGCGGCCGTGATGTCGCCGCGAAAGGTGGCGTGCGCGCCGTCGTCGCGTCCGCAAAAAGCACTGACCAGCTCCTCCGGGATGGTGGCTTCCAGCACGTGCGGCGTGGCCGTAGTGGCTGGAATCGACACCTCGACGTCGTGAGCGGCGAGCCGACCCGGCCGACAT
>JBEQSW010000143.1:0-9830 GCA_040348565.1 Myxococcales bacterium
TCGACGCAGGCTACGCCTGCTCCGCAAGACGCTTTCATAAGCCACAAAAAGCAACACCCACAGCGCTTGTGGGCGCTGCGGGTGTCGTTGGCTCGGGTCACCGTCGAGCGGTGACGTACGAACGGCGTCTTACTTCTTGGCTTCGATCTCGGCGTCTTCGACCGAGATGGTGAACTCGGGCTTCACGCATACGGCGGCCGGCTTCACCCCGAGGCAAACCTCGTTGGTGTGCTTCGTGTAGTCGAACTTGAAGGAGGCCGACGACACCTTGTACTTGCCGCCGCTCTCTTCGACCTTGTATTCGACGTTCACGTCGCTGGCCTTGCCCAGGAAGTGCACCTTGCCGGGCGCTTTGCCGCTGGACGACTTGCCGGCGTCGGGGAACTTCAGCGCGCTCTTCTCGATCACGAGCTTGGCCACCGAATCCGACTTCATGCCGTTGATCTTGGAGTCCGGACCACAGGTGTGCTTCTGGCGGCCGTCGGCCATCTCGATGTCGGCGCAGTTGCCGACGTCGGCGTTGAACACCAGCTTGCCGTCGACGTCTTTGACCTTGAACTTGCCTTTGCCGTTGACGGCAATGCCGCCCGTCGCCGTGCCGGCGATCTTGAACTTGCCCTTGCCGCCGCCGCCGTCTGCAGACGCCGACGCGACGCCCAAGAGGAGTGCGCCCATGGTAGCTGCGGTGACCAAGCGGCGGAGCATGCTGCGCTTGCCAGAGAGGGCGGGGGCGTTCACGGAGTGCTTGATGTTCATCTGCGACTTACCTCGGTAGAAAAGGGGGCTGGACGGTTGGACGGGGAAGCAGCTTCTCTATTCAGGGTCACGGTGCTGGCGTCGAGCCCGCTGGCATACGGAGAAGTGCCACCTTGGGGATCAAAACAGTCAGAAATCGTCGTGAAGCTCTCGTGGCGCGGCGTCCTGTCGAGCTTCTGAAACGTGTTACGGGGTTGGGGGTTCGAATCTTCCTGCTTTTTTTCTGACAGCCGCGTGACCGCGGCACGGAACGGATTTCGTAGCAGGGGTACTTGTAGGTGTCCGTAGCCCGCGCGTTTTATCCAATCCAAACGCAGCCAACCGGAAAGAGACCCACAAAACCCCGATAACCGCAGGAAGTACGCGGATTTTGCGCGGGGCGTTTCTGATGGTTTCGGCCGCGCCGGCCGCCGCGCGCCCCCACGCCTAGCTGGCCGGCTCTTCAGTCTCGGCTTGATACCTTGGCGTAACGCACTGCGCGGCGGCGTCCACCGGTCAGCGGCCAAGCGTAACTGAGATCGAGATCGGCGTGCCATGACGAGAGGACGGGTGGTTCGTCTTGCCCGAGCAGGACCCAGACACCGCGCTGCGCGAGGCGCGCGCCTTCACGCAACCAGAGCGGGGGCGGCAACGTGGCGCGTGACAACGCCAGCTCCGCGACACCGGCTTCTACCTCCATCGAGCGTTTGCGCAACAACCGTATGTCGGGCCGCGACAACGTGCCGCAGGACGTGCGCAAGAACGCGGCGCGTCGCTCGCGTGGCTCCACCAGCGTGAGCGTCATCTCGGGACGCAAAATTGCCAGCGGAATGGCTGGCGCGCCCACTCCGCTGCCCACGTCGATCACGCTACCGGTCAGCTGTGTGCTCGCCAGCAGCGCCGCGTCCGCGAGCAGCAAGTCGACCAGCGTATCGGCGTCGCGCGCGGCCGTGAGATCGACGCGATCGCTCCACATCACGACTAGGTCCAGCCAGCTGACGAGTTGCGCGAGCGCGCCGTCCGGAACGGTGAGTGACAAACCGCACGATGCCGGCGCTTCCGCGAGCACGCGCTCGATGCGAGGGAGCCAGCCGCTTCCGAGGCGCGCCAAAGGCATGGGGGCGACTGTCTACGATCTTCCCGTTTATGGGGCAAAGTCGCTCCTGCCTGCCAAAATTTTGCCCGTCACCGCGAAGCGGGTACTCGGTAGGGGTGACGACGGCCAAAGCCAACAGCGCGAGCCCGCCCGCCGACCTCGAGGCCCTGGTGGCGGCGTGCACCGGACAGACGTTTCAGCGCTTTTTCAAGCTGCCGGGCGGGTTGTCTCCGCGCCAGTTCTTTCGCGCCGAGCCGCCGCCGTCGAGCGCCGGAGCGGCCATCGTCATGTGGCTGCCCGAGGACGCACCGGAGCGGGTGCTGGCGCGGCGGTTGGGACGACGATTGCCCTTCCTGGAAGTGCGCGACTTACTCGAGGGCGCCGGCGTCCGGGTCCCACGGCTATTCGGCGCGTTGCCGGAGCACGGCGTTTTGGTCGTGGAGGACCTGGGCGAGACCCTGGCAGAACGGCTGGAGCGCACGCCTGGCGAGCGCGACGCGTTGTACGAGCGAGCGGTGCGAGATCTGGCCGCGGCGCAGCAAGCCCTGGCCACGTTGCCCGACGGCAGCATCGTGAGCACGCGTCGCCTCGATCGCGAGCTGCTGACGTGGGAGGTCGAGCATTTTCGCGAGTGGGGCGTTGAGGCGCTCGGCGTCACGTTGTCCGCGGCCGAGTCCGCGGCGTTCGAGCGCGCCACCAGCTACTTGGTGGACACCATCGTCGGTTTGCCGCAAGGCTTCGTGCACCGCGACTACCAGAGTCGCAACCTGTTGGTCCTAGCTGATGGCAGCATCGGCTGGATCGACTTTCAGGATGCGCTGCTCGGGCCGCGCGCCTACGACTTGGTCGCGTTGCTGCGTGACAGCTACCAAACGTTCGACGAAGCGTTCGTGGATGCCCGCCTCGCCGACTTCGCACAGGCGCGAGGGCTCTCGGCCGACGAAGCGCTGGCGTTGCGCTTCGAGCTCGACGTGATCACGGTTCAGCGCAAGCTCAAGGACGCGGGGCGCTTCGTGTTCTTCGAGCGCACGCGCGGCGACGCGAGCTACCTGCCGTTCTTCGTGCCGACCCTGGAGCTGGTTTTGGGTGCGCTTTCACGGCTGCCCGAGCGGCCGGAGTTGCGGGAGCTTTCGGCGATCGTGAGGCGTCAGGTCGAAATCGGCCGCAGCCGAGGTATGCTCCCCGCATGAAGAGCTCGTCGCTGCTTGCCGTTCCGGCGCTCCTCTGTGTCTCGTCGCTCGGGCTGGCACAACAGCCAGCAACAGACCCTGCGGCGACGGCTCCGCAGAGCAACTTGGAGTCCGGGGGACTGCGCCCGCCCGACGCGGTGGACAGCAACGCGCCCGCCAATACCGATCCTTCTGCCCAGACACCTGAAAAGGAGCTCGAGAAGGCCGACCAAGAAGACTCCGGGCGCGGCCTGGAATGGATTTGGCTGAACGCCGAGATCGGTGGCGAGCACCTGGGCCTGCAAACCTTGAAGTCGAACGACTTGCTCGACCCGAAGCTGGTGAAGACCACCCAGACCGGCTTGCTCTATGGCGCGGGCCTGGGGGTGCGCATTTTGGTGTTCACGGCCGGTGTTCGCTTCCGGGTCGGTTCGTTCTCGGAGTGGCAGCTGTGGACGCTCAACGCCGAGGGTGGCCTGCGCATCCCGATCGGCGATCTCGAGCCGTACTTCACGGTGGGGGGCGGCTACGCTTCGCTCGGCTCGTTTTCGACGACGGCGCCCGCGTCGTCCAAGGCCGACGTGAAGGGCTTCAACGCGCGCATCGGTGCCGGGCTCGACTACTACCTGAGCAACACCTTCTCGCTCGGCGCCAACTTGACGGGTGAAATGCTGTTTCTGTCTCGCTCGAAGGTGTCCGGCGCCGCCGCCAGCACCAGCGGGAACGAGGCGACGATCTACGCCAAGGACGGCTCCGGCATCGGTGCGGGCGCAACCTTGACTGCGGTCGCCGGTCTGCACTTTTGATTCTGCTCTTCGCGCTGCTCGTCGTCTTGCTGTCGGCGCTGCCGGCGTACTTGGTGTTTCGTCGCGTCAGCGTGCTGGGTCACGCGTCGCGCCGTTTGGCGGCAACGGCCGCGGGCTTCGGCGCGGCGGCCGCGCTGGTGGCGCTCGGTGTGGAGCGCGTCGTGCTGGCGTTCACCGAGCTGTCGTTGGACGTGCGAGCGTCCGGCGCCGCCTCCGCGCTGTTGGCCGCGTTTCTGCTGGCCGCGCCCCTCGAAGAAGCCCTGAAGACGCTGGTGGTGTGGCCGCTGTATCGCCTGCGTCGCATCGACGGGCCGCGTTTGGGGCTGTGTTACGCGGTGGCGGCGGCGGCCGGATTCTCGGCCGCGCTTGGGGTCTCGCGGCTGTTTTCCGCGCCTTTCAGCGGGCTCTTGGGCTTGCGTGTGTTGTGCGCGGCGCCGGCGCAGCTGTTTTTTGCCGGCGTGTGGGGCTACACGCTCGGCGCGCGGCGCGGCCAAAGCGGTAGCTGGTTCGCTGTCAGTTGGCTCGGGTCGGTGGCGCTGCACGGGTTGTACATCCACATCGTGTGGGGGCGCGGGCCCGGCTTCTTGGTGGCGGTGGTGCCGCTGCTTTTGTTCATGACGCTGGGCGCGGCGTCGGTGCTGCGCGAGGTCAACCCGGATCGCCAGACGCTGGCCAAGTTGCATTTGCCGGAGCCGCCGCGCCTCAGCTTGGTCACCGACGCCTTGAACCCGCGCGACCAGCCGTTGATGTTGCGCTGGGTGGTGTTGGGCGCCTTCGTCAACGTGGGGTTGATGTTT
Organism: Myxococcales bacterium; assembly: GCA_040348565.1. Lineage (GTDB taxonomy): Bacteria > Myxococcota_A > Polyangia > Polyangiales > Polyangiaceae > PMG-095. The sequence continues at coordinate 4,604 of JBEQSW010000143.1, forward strand.
GCGCTGTTGGTGGGCGCTGTCGCCATTGGCCACCGCCTGGGTGTCGATTTTTCGGCGGCGGACGAGAGCGACATGACGTCGGCGGGGCCGCTCGCCTTGCTGGGTGCCGCGCTCTTGGCTTCGTTTCCGCTCGCCGGCTACCTGGTGGCACGCGCCAGCTCCGCCATCGGCGTGCTCGAGCCCGCGCTCGCGGCCGCGTTGGCACTGGCGTCCATCGTCGCCATCCTCGCGCTCGTTGCACCGCTCGGCGTCTTGTTCGCGCTGGCGGTCGCTCCGTTGGCGTTCGGCTTGGCCTGCGGCGGCGCCTGGATCGGCCTCGAGCGGTAGCGGGCACGACGGTCGCTCGGCGGCGTACACGGGATGGTGTTCGGACGGGATCTACCTGGAGACGACACGAGCGGTTCTGCGATGCAGGCTGCAGCTAAGGATTCATCACATCTTGGGCTGCCGCGCCGCAGCTCCCTTGCAGAAACTACCGTGGCGTCGCAAGGCCAAGCCTAGCGACCGCCTCGGGCTGCTAGCGTTCCGACAGCTCCATTCGAGTGCCTGAGATCAACAGGGAGGACGGGAGGACGGGAGGACGCAGGGAGACGAGAACGCATTTTTGTTTTTGGAGGACCAAAACCAAAAATATTTCCCTCGAGAGAAAGCTGGAGGGGCCGAGCCCGCGACGCTGCTGCAGACTCGCTGGCGGCAGCGCGACCCCCAAAAATTCTCGCCTCTTTCTCGTCCTCCCGTCCTCCCGTCCTCCCTGTGAAAAAATCTCGATCGTGCGAGGTGGCCTTTTGCCGCTACAGAAGCTTCTGCGATTCAGGCTGCGGCTTGGCAGCCCAAGATGTGTGGAATCCTTGGCAGGCTGCGGCTTGGCAACCACGGACTTGTCGGAGCGCCGCCCCCCGGCGTCTTAGCGCTTGAGCTCGAAGCGCACGATCTTGGGGGTGAAGCCGAGGGCTTCGAAGGCGCGGTGGGCGTCTTGGTTGAAGGACCAAGACGTCAGCTCGATTTCTTGGATGCCGGCCGCATGGGCGCTGTCGACGACGGCTTGCACGAGGGCGCTCGCCACGCCGGCGCGGCGGTGGGCGGGGTCGACGTTGATTTGCTCGATTTCGCAGTAGCGGCGGGCGGGACACCAGGCGTTTTCGGCTTTTTGGACCAGCAATTCGACGGCATAGCCGACGACCCGGCCGCCGAGCTCGGCCACCCAGATTTTCGGTGAATCGGCGCTTAGACCTTCGCGAAACCGCGCTTCGATGGCGTGGGCTTCGGTCGGCTTGAATTGATCGGGTCGGTGCTGCAAGTGAAGGCCGTGCACCTGCGCGTGCAGCTCGAGGAACGCGCTCAAGTCCTCGCTCGTGGCGCGACGCACGTGCACGGTCATGGGTGCTCGGCTTGCCAGCTCGTGTACTTGCCGCTCGTGAGCAGGTCGTCTTCGGGTAGGGATGCGGGCGGGCTGGTGTCGGTGGCGGGGTCGTAGTCGGGAGCGAGCAGGCGCCGGAGGTCGAAGGCGCGAAAGTGCCCGAGCAAGTGCGGAGCTTCGCTGACCCAGAGGATGCGCGGACCGGTTTGCATGAGGACCCCGTGGGTGGCGATGAGCGCGTTGATGGCGCGGCGATCGCCGAGCGCCAACGGTGAGCCGTCGGGGGCGGCGCGGTCGCGCAGTAGCGTTGCGGCGGCGAGCGGCGTGACCGGCGCGCCCGGGGGCAGCTCGGCGAGCAAGCGGTCGGCGCGCGCGCGGCGCGGCAAGGTGGACGTCTTGGCGCGCACGCGCAGATTCTTGGGATCGTCTTTGAGGGCGGACTCGAAGTGGTTGGTGGTGGCGGCACGCGACGGCAGCCGGCGCACGGTGTCTTTCACGCCCGGCGCCCGCTCGATGGTCGCCGAGTGGCCGTGCGCGTCGGTCACGATCACGATGTGGCTGACCATCGGCGCGCGCTGGGACAAGAGCTGGGCGGCTTCTTCGGTGGTGTGTGCTTCGGACAATACCCGTCGTAGCGCGTGCACCACCGGCTCGCCTTCGGCTTGCGGCTCGCGCGCGCGACCGCCGTGCACCACCACCGCGACGCCCTCCAGGTTCATGCCGCTGACGACGCCGACCAAGCCCGGCCAGGCGACGGAGGCGAACGGAATCTTACCCGTCTCGCGCACCAAGAAGACGGCTTTGCGCCGGTCGAAGATGTCGTCGACCTCGAAGTCGAAGGCGCGCGCCAACAGACCCGAGCCGTCGGGCGTCGCCTCGCCATCGAAGGTGAACGTGGTGCAGCCGATCAGCGGTGAGCCCTCGAACGACAGCGAGATGTCGTACAGCGCGTTCAGGTACACGAAGCGCTGGAAGGTCGGAAACAGCTCGGCGTACGGATCCGGCTGGAAACCGCGCGCGCCGGCCGCGATTTCGTGCAAGCGCTCGGGCGACATTTGCCGATCGACGTGGCGATAGCGCAGCTGCGCCAGATCGAGCAGGAACGAGCGCGCCCACGGCATCGGCACCTGGGTTTTGAAGCGGCCCAGCAAGACGCCTTCGTTTTCGATCATCTCCGGGTAGAGCAAGCGCGCGTGGCTGTAGCCGATGATTTCAGGCGTGCCCGCAAGCCCGACTTGCAGAATGCTGCCGACCGGTCGCGCATAGGCCGGCCCATAGCGGCGCACGCTGTCCGAAGCGCGCGACCCTTGCAGCGTCGGTAGCGGGAAAGCGGGCGGCACCAAGCGCGCGGCGCGCCCGACCGCCACGTGGAACACGAGCAACGCCAGCAGCAAGCCGCCGAGCGCGAAGCCGAGCCAACGCAGCGCACGCCAGAATAGCGACCTCACGGAGCCTTCGCCGTTCTTTTCACGGTCAAGGCCGTGTGCACCAGCCGCACGACGATGCGCGCCGGATCGGTCACGACGTGGAAGTGCGAAACGCGCTCGGCTTTGGGCGGGTAGTAGACTTGCACTGGGACTTCGACGATCGGGATGCCGCGGCGGGCCGCACGCACGAGCATGTCGCACTCGAAGCCGTAGCCGCGAGCGTCGGAGCCAAGAGCTAGCGTGCTGTGGAGCGGGTAACGACGCAGGCCGCACTGCGTGTCGCTCAGAGTTTGGCCGGCGAAGCGCGAGACCCACCAGTTGGAGAAGCGATTCGAAAATTGGCTGGGGCCGGGCGCGCCCGCGCGCTTCATGTCGCGGATGCCGAGCACGATGGCTCGAGGCGAAGCTTCGTGTTTGGCGAGCCGCACCGCGTCTTCGGCGCGGTGCTGGCCGTCGGCGTCGACCGTGACCGCGGTCTCGAAGCCGCGCTCGGCCAGCCAGGCGAAGCCGCTCTTGAGCGCCATGCCTTTGCCGAGATTGTGATCGTGGGTCACGACGTCGATGCCGGCGGCGCGGGCAATATCGCCGGTCCCGTCGGTGGAACCGTCGTCCACGACCAAGAGCGCGCCTTCGGGATCGAGCGCCCGCAGGTCGGTGAGGACCTGCTTCAGGCTGCGACTAGCCTGGTAGGCTGGAATCAGGTAGGCCCGCTGCACGCGCGAAGGTTACCATCGCTCGGTCCATTCATGCCCTCGTTCGAAGCCTCACAGGTTGCAGAGCTCGCCGAAGCCGCCAAGCAGGAGCTGCGCCGTCGCATGCGGGCCCTGCGCACGGCACATCCGGCCCCCGCGCTGAAAATTCGCAATAGCGCGCTAGTCACCCGCGCCAGCGCGCTCGACGCCTTCGTGCAGGCGCGCTCGGTGGCGCTTTTTTTCCCGATGGAGGACCGAAAAGAAGTCGACCTGCGGGAGCTCGACGCCGAAGCGCGCCGGCAGGGCAAGCGCGTGTACTACCCGTTCTTGGAGGCGCGCGGTGAGGCGATGGTCTCCGGGCTACGGCTGACTCAATCGCTCAGCGACTTGGCCGAACGCGGCCGGCGGTTTTACGAGCCGCTGCCGGATGCGCCCGAGGCGACGCGCGGCGACGTCGACCTGCTGTTCGTGCCGGCGCTCGCGGTGGCGGCCAGCGGGCATCGGCTCGGGTACGGCGCGGGCTTTTACGACTCGCTCTTGCCCGACGTGTGCCCGCCGGGCGTCGCCGTCGCGGTGGCGTACGACTTTCAGCTGCTGGCCGAGCTGCCGACGCTTCGGCACGATCAGCCGTGCGATTGGGTGGTCACCGATGCGCGTAGCTTTGCGGCCACCAAGCCGTAGCCGCGCGTGGTGGGCTCAGCCCTTGGGGCGGGTGTCGCGCCCAGCGCGGCTGGCCTTCGGCTTTTGGCAGTCGGCGCACACGCCGTACATTTCGTGCTTGTGAGCGCGCACCAAAAAGCCGTACCGCTTGGCGATTTTGTCCTGCAAAGCTTCGATCTGCGGCTCTTCGAACTCGATGATCTTGCCGCATTCCAAGCACACCAAATGATCGTGGTGCGCGTCCTCGTCCGACAGCTCGTAGCGAGTGAAGCCGTCGCCGAATTTGTGCTCCTGCACCACGCCGCTTTCACTCAAAAGCTTCATGGTGCGGTACACGGTGGCGTAACCGACGCGCGCGTCCACGGCGCGCACCAGCTTGAGCAAGCTGTCGATGGTGATGTGCTCGTGCACGTCGAAGAACGTGTCGATGATCAGCCGGCGCTGCTCCGTCGAGCGCAGCCCGCGCTTGAGCATGTAGTCGTTCAGCTCTTGCCGCAGCCGCTCTTGATCGGGCGGGCGGGGTTTGGCCTGGGTTTTGGTCGTTTCCCCGCTCTTCACGGGTCTATCTATCCCTTCCGCGCCGCCGCGGGTCAAGGGTCGCGGGCAAGCTCGCGAAACCCGCGGAGGTTCGCCGGGTCACGGCGCGGCGCCGGACAAAAGATGAAAGCCCGCCCGCCAAGTTCGGGTTTTGGCGAGGCTTTCGCGAGGACCGAAGCGGAGCGTACTGCCTGTAGGTGAGCATCGGACCGGAGCGAAAACGAGCCGGAGTGGACGGAGTCCAGCGTGCTGGACGGAGTCCACGGAGGCCTACGGCCCGAGCCGAAGGCGAGGGAGCGCCCAAGGTGCAGTGAAGCCAAAACCCGAAATCGGCGGGCGTGGCCACCAGCCCGCGACGAGGTTACCGCTCGGCCCGGAGGCGGGAGACGGCGATGGCGGTGCCTAGACACGTGGCGACGGGCGCCAGCGCGCTGGGGGTGAAACCGAAGGCCGCTACCACGATGCCACACACCGCCGGGCCCAAGATCAGCGCCAGCCCCAGTTGGGCCTCTCGGCGCGCCTGATGGGCGACTCTCAACGAGTAGGCGGCGTCA
>JBEQSW010000146.1:0-25567 GCA_040348565.1 Myxococcales bacterium
AGCAGACCCGCTTTGCGCTCTTGCTCGAGCCGAGCTCGGCCGGCAAGCGCCGCGTCGGGGGGCTAACGCTCGTGCTGCGGCTGGCGCTCGACGCGCAAGCGGCCGGGGCCAGCGCCATCGTGCTCGCCGAATCCGAGGCCGAGCTGCGCGCGTTGCTGGTCGACGCCCGGCTCAAGCTGCCGGTGTTGGCGGCCGCCCCTCCCGGCGTGCGACGACTGCTAGCCCCGAGCAGCCTGCTGGCGCATCGCGCCACCTTGCGCGAGCTTGCCGGGCGGCTGGCCCAGTCGAACGAAGCCGAGCTTCGAGTGACCGACGTGCGCGAGCCGCCGAGCGTGCCCTACGCCTTTGCCCCCATCGACGTGACGTCGGACGACGCCGCCCAACGCGCCGAACGCGCGCTGTTCCATTCGCTGAGAAAGCCGCAAGACGGCTGGACGTCGCGCCACCTCAACCGCCACATCTCGCTGTTTCTTTCGCGGCTGCTGGTGCGGACTCCGCTGCGCCCCAACCAAGTTTCGGTTGCCATCTTGGGCGTCGGGGTGTTGGGCGCGGTGATGGCCGCGCAAGGCACTTATGCAACGTTGGCGCTGGGCGCGGCGCTGTTCCAAGCCCAAAGCGTGCTCGACGGCTGCGACGGAGAGATGAGCCGTGTCAGCCACCGTGGCTCGCGCATGGGCGAGTGGCTCGACACCATCGGCGACGATTTGACGAACTACGGCTTCTTCGGCGGCGCCGGCGTCGGCCTGTACCGCGCCACCGGCCAACAGCTGTATCTGCTGGCGGGCGCGGTGTGCGTGTTTTGCGGGGTGGTCGCGAGCGGCCTCGAATACCGCTACCTGATCAAAATCGGCTCCGGTGACCTCTTGAAGTACCCGCTCAGCCAAGCCAGCTCCGGCGGCGGCAAGCTGGCGTTTTTGGCGCCATTGTTCAAGCGCGACACCTTCGTCTTCCTGACGCTGCTCGCAGCGCTGGCCGGTGCGCTCGGCCCCATGTTGTGCGTGTTCGCGCTGGCCGCGATCGGCATCCTCTTCTCGGTGCTGAAGACCGAGCTGCGGCTGGCGCGCGAGGCGCGAGCTGCCGCGGGATAACACGAGTGCCCCGCCCGAGCCTCCGGCAAGTCGCGCTGTGTGCAGCGGTCGTGCTCGCAACCCCACGCTTGGCACGAGCCACGCTCCCCGGCGAGGGGCAGCCGATTCACACCAACGACTACAGCATCGACCTGTATCAAGGCCCGGTGCTGTCGGCCAACCGCGTGATCGGCTTGGGCGGAGCCTTCGTAGCCATCGCGGACGGGGTGGAGGGCAGCGCCGTGAACCCGGCCGCCACCGCCGCGCGCACGCCCTACTCTTACAGCCATTTCGACTACGATGTGGGCGTCGGCATCACGTTTCCGTCCGGCATCAAGAACACCGATTTTTGGAACTCCGGGCACCCCACCGAGCTCCCGAAGTCTCAATCCCTCGACTTCTTGTTCTTCAACCTGGCCCTGCAGCTGCAGTTCGGGCGTTGGGGCTTCGGCTTGTCCACCGATTTTCAGCAGTATTCACTGCTGCGCGGCGTCGACGCGATCGAAAACACCAAAGTGGATCGCCTCGCCGCGCAGATCGCCATCGGCCATTTGCAGCTCGCGCATTCGTTCGCCGACGGACAGCTTTTGCTCGGGCTCGGCATGCGCACGACCGGCCTGTCCGTTACCAAGGAAGGCGCGACCAGCGTCGCCAGCCAAGATTTGTTCTCCACCGTCGGCACCGGCTTCGAAGCAGGCTTCATTTGGCGCCCCACCGACTGGCAGATCCGCGTCGGCGGCGCGTACCACGGCGGCTTCAACACCCAGGCCTCGCCCGAGAGCCAAGTGTTCGTCATCTACCCGGGCGATCCGAACAACGAGCTGTACCTGCCCACGCGCGTCACCCTGCCCTGGGATCTGAACATCGGCTTCGCGGCGCAGATCGGGCCACGGCCGTTGAACCCGCGCTGGGTCGACCCCAGCAACGTGCTGCAGCCCATGCGCCGGTATTTGGAGTGGCGCGCGCACGAGCGTGACCGCCGCATCCGCAACGCCGAGGCCGCGCGCTTCAGCGACGAAACCCCGCGCGATCGCCGGCGCCGCGTGCGCAAATTGCGCGCCGAGCTGCGCGCAGAAGAAGATTTGGACGACCGCGAGCGGGCGCGCGTCGAGAAAGATCTCGATCGGCGGCTGCGACAGCGCTACCACGAGCAGGCGCGCTTCTTCGTGCTGGTCACGACCTCGCTGATGATTTCAGGCTCCGTCAAGAACGCCGTCGGCATCGAGTCGATGCTCAACCGCACCGTGCAACGCTCGGGCCAGCGCGACACGGTGTCACCGCACATCGGGGTCGAGACCGAGCTGATCCCGCATTGGCTGCGGCTGCGCGGAGGCAGCTACCTGGAGCCATCGCGCTTCGACTCCAATCGCAAAGGCGCGCGCTTGCACGCCACCTTCGGCTTCGACCAGAAGATCTTTCCGTGGGACGTGTTCGGCGCGTTCCCCGGCGACACGGAGTGGCGCGTCGGCGGCTCGCTGGACGCCAGCCGCAGCTACCTGGGTTGGGGTGTGTCGATCGGAGTGTGGCGATGACGACGCGCTGGCTAGTTCTGCTCGGCCTGGGCTGCGCGCTCGGCTGCTCCAAAAAGCCGGCGCCGCCCCACCGCACCGAGCCGTGGCTCGCCCACCCGAGCGCCAGCGCTGGCGGCAGCAGCGTGGAGGCCCCGCTCGGTTTTCATTTCACGGACGAAAGTAGCGTTCGTTTCACGCTGCTGGGCAAGAAGGGCAAAGTTAGCGGTCGCTTGCCGCTCGCGCTCGGCAACAGCGCGCTACGGCTCGACCCGCGTGACTTGAAGAACAGCAGCGCCAGCGTAGAAGTCGACTTGACCAAGCTCAGCGCCGACGCCGAGGCGTTACCGCCGGGCGTCGCGGGCGACACGCCGACCGCTTTGGCCCTGCAGTGGTTGGAGCTGGGTCCCGAGGTGGCTCGCGAAAAGCGGCAGGCTTTTGCCAGCGCCCGCTTCGAGTTGGTGTCGCTCGAGAGCTCGTCGTCCACCACGCTCGACTTGGGGCCACGCCGCGCCAAGAGCCGCGTGCGCGCCACCGTCGTCGGCACCCTGCTGTTGCACGGCTTCCGCGCGCCGGTGCGCTGCGATGTGGTGCTCACCCCGCTCGAGACCCCGGCCGGCGCGCCCCTACGCCTTTCGATCCGGAGCGTCGGCGCGCTCGTAGTAGCGTTGGGCCCGCACGACATCGTGGCCCGCAGCGCTTCCGGCATGCCCGATGCGCTGGCTACCGCTCGCTCGGTCGAGTGGCTGGGCAAGAGCGCCAAGGTCGAATTCGAGCTGTTGGCCGACGCCGACTCCGGGTCGTCCGCTCACAACTAGCTGTTTTCATTATATTTTCAGCAACGCAGACCGAACCGTGAAACCGAAGGCAAGGTTCGCCGTACCGCTACTGCCGCCCGGCCTCACCGAGCGGCTAGACTCCCCGAGCCTCGCTGGCTCGCCTATCCACGTCCGAAGGAGCTTCTGAAGATGTCGCAACCCCTCACCTACACCTCGATCTTCGCCACTCTCGTCACGCTGGGCGCCGTCGCCTGCGGAGGTGCCACGCCGCCCGCCGAGAGCCCGGTCGAAGCCAAAGAGGTGCCGGCCGCCACCGCCTCGGCGCCTTCTGAAACGGCCGCCGATGCTAGCGCGCCCGCCGACGCGGCCAAGCCCGCTGAGCCTGCGGCGGCAGCCGCCGCTCCGGCCACCGACGCCCCCGCGGCGCCCGCGCCTGCTGCTGACGCGACCCCGCCCGCGGACACCAAAGCTCCGGCGCCCGCCGCCGCCCACAAGAAGAAGGCCGCCGGCGCAAAGGCTGGCTGCGGCGCCGGCACCTGCGGCTGAGCCGCGATGGCCGAGCCCGAGTCGCAAGTGTACTCGCCGCGCCCGCTGGGGCGCTCTTCATTGGTCTCATTTCAGCTGGTGGCCACGCCCGCTGATCCTGGCTTCTGGCTTCGTTTTCGCTCCGGTCCGGTGCTCACGTACCCACGTACGCTCCGCTCCGGTCCTCGCGAAAGCCTCGCCAGAAACCAGGCTGAGCGGGCGGGCAGCTGACAAATGAGACCAATGGTCAGGCTGGGAGGAGTCGGGCTCGGGCTGCGTTGGGATTTCCTCGAAGAGGTCGTGGACGGGCCCCCGCTGCCGATCGATTTCTTCGAGGTCTCGCCCGAGAACTACATGCGCCGGGGCGGCTACTACCCGGCCCAGCTCGAGCAGCTGCAGGGGCGCTACCCGCTCGTCACGCACGGGCTCACGTTGTCCATCGGCGCCGTGGCCGAGCCCGATGCCGCCTACCTGCGCGAGCTGAGAGCGGAAATCGAGCGCACGCGTTCCCCGTTTCATAGCGACCACTTGTGCTTCTCGTCGGCGGGGCCACGCAGCTTGCACGAGCTGTTGCCGCTGCAGCAGTCGCGCGAAAACCTGCGCCGCGTCGCCGAACGCGCGCGTCGCATGAGCGACGTGCTGGGCGTACCGTTCGCGCTCGAGAACATCACTTACTACGTCCACCCCGGACGCCCGGAGCTGCCCGAGCTCGATTTCTTGATGGGAGTTTTGGAGGCCAGTGACGTGGGTCTCCTGCTCGACGTGAACAACGTCTACGTCAACTCCGTCAATCACGGCTTCGACCCGCGGGCTTTCATCGCCGCGCTCGATTTGCGGCGCGTGGTCGAGATTCACGTCGCCGGTCACAGCCGCAAACCTTCTGGCTTGCTGCTGGATACCCACGGCGCGCCGGTGGCCGATCCGGTGCTCGATTTGCTGGCTTTCACGCTCGAGCAGAGTGGCCCCCGCCCCGTGTTGTTGGAGCGCGACAACGACGTCCCGGACCTTGGCGAGCTCGTGCGCGAAGTGCAAAGCCTGCGCGCGCTCTACGACGAAAGCGTGCACCGCTACCATGCAGCAGGCGCTTGAAAACGTGTTCGCCGATTTAGTGCTGGGTCCGCCGCCGAGCCCGGAGTCGCTGGCGGAGCTGTGCCGCAAGCACCTGGTCGGCGCGGACGACAGCGCCGCCTTGAGCGAGAGCTTGGAACGCCTCCGCGTGTACCGCGAGCTGGTGCGCGGGAATCTGCGCGAGGCGCTGGGCTTGTCCATGCCCCGCTGTCTTTCGCGGCTGGGCCCGTTGTTCGACGAATATTTCGATCGCTTCTTGAGCGAGCAGGCGCCGCGCACCCACTATCTGCGCGACGTGACGCCCGAGTTTTTGGCGTTTTGCGCGCCGCTCTGGCAAAGCGACGCGCGAGTGGCCGGCTACTTGCACGAGCTCGGGCGGCACGAGTCGTTGCACATCGAGGTCTCGGCCTTGCCCAGCTTACCGCGCGGCCACGTCCCGGAGCCGCTGGCGCTCGAGCGCGGGGTCGAGCTCAGTCCGGCGCTACGGCTGGTGCGCTATTGCCACGCCGTGCACGAGCTGCCGGAAGACGAAACGGCGCGCGCGGCGCCGGCCGAACGCGCGGTGTCGCTGCTCGTGTACCGCAGCCCGGAGCACGAAGTGCGGTACTTGGAGCTGACCCCGCTCGCGGCCGGCATCGTCGAGCGCCTCGTTTCGGGGGACACCCTGGCGACTGCGGTCCAGGGGGCGGCGAGCGCGGAGGGCTCGGCGCTTACGGAAGCGGTGCTGGCGGGGGCGGCCAAGCTGCTTGCCGACTTGGCCGAACGCGGGGTGGTTCGCGGCCCGCGCTAGCCTCGACGCGGGCAGGCAAACCGGCCGGCTTCGTGGCCGTCGTCTTGATTTGTGAAACCCAGTTGCCCTGAACGCTCGTATTCTACGAGGCTCCTACCCAAGGTCCCATGACCGCCAAAGACCCGCTCGGCATCGCCGGCCACATCATCGCCGAGAAGTACCGCATCGAAAAGCTCGTCGGTGAAGGCGGCTTCGCGGTCGTGTACCGGGCGATCCATACGATCTGGAACAAGCCCGTCGCCATCAAGTTTTTCAACGGCTTGTCGAACGCGCCGATGGATCAGCGCGAGCAGTTCAAGGATGCCTTCATCCAAGAAGGCGCGCTCCTGACCGAGCTCAGCAGCCAAACCGCCGCCATCGTGCAAGCGCGTGACGTGGGCACGTACACGTCGCCCGACGGGCAGTGGATGCCCTACATGGTGCTCGAATGGCTGGAGGGCAAACCGCTCGACGAGCTGCTGGACGGCGAGCGCGCCGCCGGCGCACCACCTTGGGACCTTTTGCAAGTGGTCGCGCTCTTGGGTCAGGCCGCAGGCGCCCTCGACGTCGCGCACGGCAAAGGCATCGCCCATCGCGACATTAAGCCCGCCAACTTGTTCGTGCTGGGCGAGGAAGCGCGCGCCGGCAAAGCCACCCTCAAAGTGCTCGATTTCGGCGTGGCCAAGATGATGTCGGACAACACGCAGCTGAAGGCGGCGTTGGCCAAGACCGGCATGAGCGTGACGTCGTTCACGCCGCAGTACGGTGCTCCGGAGCAGTTCAACCGCGCCTACGGCGCCACCGGTCCGTGGACGGACGTGTACGCGCTGGCGCTGGTAGCCGTCGAAATGCTGACCGGCAAGGTAGCGCTCGACGGAGACGATCTCATCCAGCTCGCGTTCGCCTCGGGCAATCCCGAGAAGCGCCCCACTCCACGCGCGCTCGGCGCGGCCGTCTCGGATCAGGTCGAGCGCGTCTTCCAACGCGCGCTGGCGGTGCGCACCGAAGACCGCTACTCCCGCGCCCGCGAATTTTGGAAAGACTTGGAAGCGGCCCAGTCGGGCTCCTTCTCCGATACCGTGCTGCACACGGGGCCCATCGGCGCCGCTTCGCCCGCCGTCGGCCGCACCCAGCCGACCCCGATGGGGGTCGCCCCGCGTTCGCCCGAGAGCAACACCAGCTCGCCCGCTACGCTTTCGACCACTACTCCCGTCGCCAAGAGCAACACTTTTGCCGTCGTGGGCGCGGTTGCGGCGGTGGCGGTGCTGGGTATCGGCGGTTTTCTGGCCCTGCACAAGGCCCCGAGCGAGCCAATGACGCCCAAGGCCGAAAGCGCGGCCAACGCCGCTCCCGCGCTGGTCGAAAGCGGCCTGCCGGCGGCCAGCGCGTCGGCCGCAGCGGCGCCGGCGAACGCTTGTCCCGAGGGAATGGTGTTCATTCCCGCCGGACAATTTTTCATGGGCTCCGACGCAAAGGAAGCTCAACCCAATCAGAAGCCGAGCCACAACGTGACGTTGAACGGCTTCTGCATGGACCTGTACGAGGTGACCGCCAAGCAGTACTTGGAGTGCTCGAAGGTCGGCAAATGCCGCCGAGCGCTGCCGGAAGTGGAGTGGCCCAACATCACTCCTTCGGACAAGAAGACGTATTCGGCGCTGTGCACCATCGCCGACCCAGAGAAGAGCGACCACCCCGTCAACTGCGTGAGCTGGGAGATGGCCAGCACGTACTGCAAGAACAACGACCGGCGTCTGCCCACCGAAGCCGAGTGGGAGTACGCCACGCGCGGTCCGGACGGGCGCATCTACCCGTGGGGTGACGAAGCCCCGACGGCCCAGCACCTGAACGCTTGTGGCAGCGAATGCTTGGCGTGGGCCAAGCAGAACAAGGTTTTGCAGCAGTTTCCGGGCGCGCTCTACCAAGCCGACGATGGCTTTGCGACGACGGCCCCGGTCGGCAAGTTCCCGGCGGGGCGCTCGCGCTTCGGTCCGTACGACGTGGTGGGCAACGTCTGGGAGTGGGTTGCCGATTGGGAAGGGCCCTACCAGGCCGGTGACCAGAAGAACCCAACCGGCCCCGATGTCGGCCAAAAGCGCATCATCCGCGGCGGCGCCTGGAATGGCAGCTTCCCCGAGTGGCTGCACCCCGCTTTCCGCTACGCGCAAGATCCAAAGTCGCAAAGCCACGGCGTGGGCTTCCGCTGCGCCAAGTGAGCTCGGGCGAGGCCCACCGAGCGACCGCGAACGGCTTTACTGCCGGCGACTAGACGCGAGCGCTCGGCTCTCGCTACTCTGGCAGACAAACGCGACCGCTCCACCACCCTCTGCACGCCCAGATCGAAGCACGGCTGAACGCCGGCTCGTTCGAGGACGCTCAACGCCTGCTGGCTCAGCTTGGCGTCGGGCAGGAGCACGTGCATGCGACCACGTACTTTGCGACGCGCATCCTGTACCAGCGCGGCAAGCTCGACCTGCACGGGGTGATGGCGCGGCTCAGCGAGCTGCTCGCCGTCTGTCCAGAATTTCCGGAAGCCCGCGCCATGTTGAGCGCGGCCGAGCGTGGCACGCTCCGGCCCGACCCCACGCGCTTCAACGAAGCGACGGTGCCCCCCCCGCCCGTGACCGCCGATGACGACGACGACGACGGGGATCGCTTGACCGATCCAGGTTACGCACCGTCCAGTGTTCCCGCGCTCGAGGCGCGTCTCAAGACCCCGCAAGCGCCCGGCATTCCGCGCGCGCCGCTCCTTCCTCGCTTCACGCCCCGCGAAAACGTCGCGCCCAGCTACGCGCCACCGCCCGAGCTCGAGCTCGATGCGCCCGAGCTGGAGCTGACGCCGCCGGCACCACCCTCCAATCCGTGGAACGACACGCTGTCGGCCCCCCCTCCCAGCAGCACCCGCAGCGCGCGCATCGACAGCCCGCCTCCGGTCGCCATCGATCTCGGTCCGCTGGATGGGCTGGCCGACCCCGGTTTCGGCGCGCGCATCACCGCCCCCTCGCCCGGCGCGCCTGGCCCCAGCGAAGCCGAGCCGCCCAGCGTCTTCTTGATCGCCACCTGGCTGTCCGAGCGCGACTTCGAACGCGCTTTGACCGCCGTCCAGCAGCTGGGCGCCGAGAGCAGCCCCGAGCTTTCATTGTTGGAAGTGCGGGCGCTGGTCGGCCTGGGTCGCAAAGCCGCGGCGCGCCGCTCGCTCGATCGGCTGTGCCGAGCGCCGCTGATCGATCCGGATCTGCGCGCCGCCGTCGCCCGCTTGTTGATTGAGCTGGGCGACATCGATCGCGCCGAAGCGCAAGCGCGCCGCGCCCACACGGAAGATCCGGAGTCGGAGCTGTCGCGGTTGACGTTGGCTTGGGCCATTGCGAGAAGCGACGCTTGGCTGCCGAGCCCTCGCTCCGCCGGCGAGCTGTCCGAGCTGCTCGACGGCTTCACGCCCGAGGGCGGCCCACTGCCGGCGCTGGGCTACGCGCTCTCGGCGTTGATGCTGCTCGGCACGTCTACGGAAGCGGCCCGTCAGGCTGCCGACGCGGCCCTCGCGCTCGACCCCGACTCGCAAGACGCGCTGGCCGTGGCCGCGGTCGTGGCGCAAAAACAGCGCCGCCACGCCGACGCCAAGCGCCTCTATCAGCGCTTGCGCGACGTCGACCACCACGCCGCCGAGGAGCTGTCCGCCACCCTCGGTCGGCTGGAGCCTCAAATCGGTCGCCACGCGGAAAAGCCGCCCGGAAACGTCGCGTCCGCCGTGGCCGCCGCACCAGCGGTATCGGCTCGCGGCGGCGCCGCTCCCGCCAAAGCCCCCGCCGCCCCCCTCGCTAGCGCGGTGTCGGGCGTGCCCGGCGGCTCGCCCTGGGACGAGAAGGAGCAGCGGCTGGCGCTGGGCGACAGCAAGGCGGCCCTGTTCGAGTTCGAGCAGGGCTTGTCGCGCAAGCTCGAGTCGCTGCCGGCGCGTGCGGGCGCGGCCGAGCTTTCGTGGGCGGCCCTGGTCACCGCCCGATACCTCACCGAGTCTCCGATTTCGCGCCACTTCGCTCCGTACGATTTGTCGCTGTTCAGCATCGGCCGGCTCGACGTGGCGCTTGGCCTCATCTACCGCGGCGGCGTGGGTCCGCGGACGGAGCTGCGCACCCGTGCCCTCTTGGGCCTCGGCGCTTACAGCGGCGAGTGCCTGCGCCAGGCTTACGCCGGAGAGTGGGTCGGCGGCAGCGCCGATCTGCTGCGCATGCACATCGAAGGGCAAGGCCTGTGCTTTTCGCCGTTCCGCGACATGAACGCGCGCCTGCAAACCGCCGCCCCGCTGGAGGTCGGCGACACGCCATTGCCTCACCCTGGCGCCGAGCCGCTTGGGCAACGCGTCGCGCTCGACGTCGCCCCGCCCACGCCTTGGGATCCGCAGCCGTGGGCGCCGCCCGAGCAGCTGCCTCGCCTCGGCCTGAGCCTGCGAGAATCGCCCGTCGGCCTGTATTGCGCCGGCGTGGAGCTGCCGCTCGATCTTTCGTTTGCCTCACTGCGCAGCCTCGATCGCTACGTCACGCTGCTAGCTCCCCCGCTGGCCCCGCCCGATCCGGAAGCGGCGTGGGTGCGCCGCGCTGCCATCGTGGTCGGCGCGTACCTGGGCGAGGTGCTGCGCAGCACCCGCGGCGGCGCTTGGGAACCCGTGCGCGGCGAGCTGCGCGCCGAAGCCTACCGGCTGGCTTTGCCCGGCGGCGTCAAAGCGCTGCCCGTCGCCGCCGCCTACGAACGGCTTTCCGGACGACGCCTCGAACAACCGTCCGACTACGCGCGCCGCATCACCGGTTGAGCGCTGACAGCGCAGCTCACGGCGCGAGGCCGAGCGTTCGCTCGACGTTGCGGTACGCCTTGATCTCGATCACGTTGCCGCTCGGATCACTCAAGTACAGCTTGCCGTGCTCGTCGGCAGTACCGGCCTGCTCGACGCTGGCAGGAGCCAAAACTCCCTCGCCCAGCTGCTCGATACGCGACACGTCCCGCTCCCAATCCGCCCACGGCAAAACCACGCCGAAATGCCGTTTGCCCTGCTTTTCTCGGGGCAACACCTCGTCCGGCCGGCGTTGCAGGGTGATCTGGTGGCCCCACAGCAGCACGTCGAGCCAGTCTTCTTGCTCGCGCCCGACCTTGGCCCCCAACACTTGCACGTAGAACCGTTTGGTACTCTCCAGCTCGCTTACCGGAATCGACAAATGAAAAATATGCCTCTCCGCCATGCGGGCCAGCATAGCGCGCTAGGCCAGCTTGCCCAGCTCAGATTCGCTGACGGCGCTAGGCTCGCCGCACGTAGCGCCCCGCCAGTCAGGCATGCGCGAAGAGGTCGGCTTCGTCTACGGCGTGATGCTGACCAAGGTGCCGCCGTGCAAGCTCATGGCTCCGTGCCACGTTTGCGGCACGGGCGGATTGGTCATGTGGAACAGCGCGCGCGCGTCGAGCGGCGAGAGGTTCACGCAGCCGTGGCTGTAGGGTTGACCGAACGAATCATGCCAAAACGCCGCGTGTAGCGCGAACCCGTCCTGAAAGTACTGCACGTAAGGCACGTCCCGCAGATCGAACTCGGCGCCTTCGGCGTCGCTGTCCATGGTCACGCTCACGTGCTTGGTGTGAATCAGAAATTGCCCACGAATCGTCGAGTGGGTCTCTTCGGGGTCGCCCAAGCCGTCGGCGCCCGTCGAGACCAGCGTGACGTAGACCGGCTTTTCACCTTCGTACATGACCAGCGACTGCTGCAAAATCGAAACGTGGATCCAAGTCCGACCCGGCGTGGCCCAGCCCGGCTTGCTCTTGAACTTGTCGATGCGCACGACGCGCTCGTCGCGGATGAACTCGTGGGACGCGGTCTCCAGGTAGTGAATACCCGAGACGACGATTTCGCGACCGCTGAGCGGCACGGCTTCGCGATAGTCGAGCTTGCGCGCAATACCGAGGCCGCTCGTCTTCGGATCACCCGTGTACAGGTAGGCGTTTTGTGAGCGCACGAACGCCACCGGCAAGGTGACGTGCTCGTCCAGCTTGAGGCCGTGAAAGCGGCTGATTTCGACCGGCTTCAGCCGATCGAGCGGCACCAACTGAAAGTCGGTATTGAGCGCGAAGCGACGACCTTCGTGCTCGTAGATGCCGAGCAGGGCAAAGCCGCTGTCGGGCATGGCGCGGCCGCTGACGAGCGCGCCAGGCTCGCGCGTGAAGCCGTAGGGCATCGGCACGCTGCGCCCCTCGGCCAACAGGGCCGGAGTCGCATTGGTGAACGCCGACTTCCAGGCTTCGGCGGTGTGAGCGCGCAGGTGGCCGACCATGTCCTGCTCGGTCCGCTCTTGCTCGAGCTTGCTGGGCAGTTTCGTGTAAAACGGCGGCGTCGGGAAGCGCGAGCGGCCGTATTGATACGGCAGGCCCGCCATGCGATCAGGACGCACCATCGCCAGCTCCGCGAACGGGCTCGGCCCTTCGGTGTCGAGAATCGCGGAGTTCTCGATGCACACGAAGCCTTCCGGTTGCACGCGGTACCAGCCGCGCTTGCAGCCGTCGTTGCCCATCGGCAACTTGGAGCGATTGACCACCGCGCCGACGCGCAGGTAGCCGAGCTTCGGTGATTTGAAAGAGGGCCGCGCGTAGATCAACGTCTCGCGCGCAATCGACGTGAGGGTGGGGCCAACGTATTCGGGCTCCTCCGCCAAGTCGTGCGGCTCCGGCTCGGTTGCAGGCTCCTCGACGGCGCCGTCCACTTCTTGAAGTGCTTCAGCAGCTGGGGGCGGTTCCTCGGCTGGAAGAGCGGCGCTCAGCGCGGCTGCCACCTCGGGTGTGGGCGGCAAGACGACGCTCACCCGCTCCGGCGGCACGCTCGGCGCGGACGCATACGGGCCGGCCAGCGCCGGCGTACCGCGGCCACTTTGGGCCAGGCCGCGCAGCTCTTTGGCCGAACAGGCCGCGCCCACCACGCAAGCGAGCGCGAGCGGGACGAGCGCGCGCACGGGGCCTCGAGCGGAGCCGGACATTCTCTGGCGATAGCCAATCCTGCCCGCTTTGGCCAAGTTTTGGCCTAGTTCCGGGAACTTACCGACCCGGCGTGGTACCCTCGAGGCAACGTGTCGCTCGCTACCCTCGACGCCCTCACGTCCCTCGACCCCTTGCTCAGCGAAGAAGAGCGTCTGGTGCAAGGCACCGTGCGTCGCTTCATTCGCGAGCGCTATCTGCCGCGCTCCGGCGACTTGTACGAGAAGGAAGAGTTTCCGAAGGACTTGATCCCGGAGCTTGCGAGCATGGGCCTACTGGGCGCCAGCATCAACGGCTACGGCTGCGCCGGCATGGGTGCCGTCACCTACGGTCTTTTGCTGCAGGAGCTGGAGTATGGCGACAGCGGGCTGCGCAGCTTCGTCAGCGTGCAGGGCTCACTGGCCATGTACGCCATCTATTCGGCGGGAACCGAAGAGCAAAAGCAGCGCTTCTTGCCGCGCATGGCCCGCGGTGAAGTCATCGGTTGCTTCGGCCTGACCGAGCCCGACAGCGGTTCCGACCCCGGCTCGATGACCACGCGCGCGCGCCGCGACGGCACCGACTACGTGCTGAACGGCACCAAGATGTGGATCACCAACGCGCCCTTCTGCGACCTGTGCGTGGTCTGGGCCAAAGTCGACGACGGCGGCGCTGAGTCCATCCGCGGCTTCATCGTCGAGCGCGGCATGAAGGGCTTCGAAACCCCGCGCATCCAGGGCAAAATGAGCCTCCGCTCCAGCGAAACGGGCGAGGTCGTGCTCAGCGACTGCCGCGTTCCGGCCGAAAACGTGATGGATCACAAGCCAGGGCTGGGCGCGGCGCTGCGTTGCCTGGGCCAAGCCCGCTTCGGTATTGCCTGGGGCGCGGTGGGCGCGGCCAAGGCCTGCCTGGAGTGCGCCGTCAACTACACGAACGAGCGCGTTCAGTTCGGAGTACCGCTGTCGTCCAAGCAATTGGTGCAAGAAAAGCTGGTCGACTGCGCCTCCGAGATCGTCAAAGCGGACTTGCTCGCGTACCACTACTCGCGGATGAAAGAGCAGAACGGCAGCGTCTCGCCCGAGCAGGTTTCGCTGTGCAAGCGCAACAACGTCGCCATTTCGCTCGAAGTCGCGCGCACCTGCCGCAACCTGCTCGGCGCCAACGGCATCTTGCTCGAGTACCCCGTCATCCGTCACATGCTCAACCTGGAGAGTGTCTTCACCTACGAAGGCACGCACGAAATCCACACGCTGGTGTTGGGCAAGGCCCTCACCGGACAGAGCGCGTTCTAGGCTCGCCAAACCATCGGCTCGGCATCGGCGGTTACCCCCATTTCGTCGGCCATTTCCCAATTTTGGAAAGGGACGCCGGGGCCCGCCCCTTGTTCATCCGTGAGCTCGCTCGTCCGTGCCGGCGCCCGAGTCGCCGCGTTGTCCGGGTTGCTGGTTGGATGTGGCGCCAGCTCCGGCTCAGCGCCGACCCCGGTGAACAGCGGCGGAGCCGGCGCGGGCCACCCTTCTAGCGCCGGAGCGTCGATGCTGGGCGGCACGGGCTCAGAGGTTGGCGGTCAGCCGGCGAGCAGCGCGGGCAGCTTCGGTCTGGGTGGCAACCTCGGCGTGAGTGGCAGCTTTGGCGGCGCGGGGGCGGCCGGCAGCGACGGCGCGGGAGGTAGAGCCGGCGCTGGCAGCAGCGGTAGCGACGCTGGCGCTGGCGCCGCTGGACAAAGCTCCAGCATGTATCCCAGCGCAACCGACGTGCTCGAGGTGCTGGCGCGTGTGAACCAACAATTCGCAGAAAAGTGGCCCGATCCGGCCGCGCCCATCGTGGTCGGCGGCACGTCGCGCGAAAGCAACATTTGGACGCGGGCCGTCTACTACGAAGGCCTGCTCAACCTGTACGGCGTCGATCCCAAGCCCGCCTACAAAGACTACGCCATGGCTTGGGGCACCGCGCACGGCTGGCAGTTGCGCAACGACGACTCGACCACGACCAACGCCGACAATCAGTGCGCGGGGCAGGCGTACATCGACCTTTACAACTTGGACGGGGCCAAAGACTCCGCGCGCATCACCGCGATTCAGACCAGCGTCGACGGCATGGTTGCGGCCAAAGTGACCAAGGCTTGGACGTGGATCGACGCCATCCAAATGTCGATGCCGGTCTTTGCGCGTTTAGGCGCCCTGCACCCTAACGGCGACTATTTCGACGCCATGTACGGACTCTATTCCTACCCGAAGCAGACGCTTGGTCTCTACGATACGACCCGTCACCTGTGGTGGCGCGACGCCAATTGGAAAGCCCAACAGTCGCCCAACCAAAAGCCCATCTTCTGGTCGCGTGGCAACGGCTGGGTGTTCGCGGCGCTGGCCCGCAGCCTCGACTTCGTGCCTGCCACCGACCCGCATCGCGCCGAGTACCTGCAAGACTTCACCGACATGGCCAAGGCCCTGCGCGCCCTCCAACGCAGCGACGGCTTCTGGAACCCCAACCTCGGGGATGCAGACCATTTTGGCGGCCCCGAATCCTCCGGCACGGCGCTGTTCGTGTACGGCATGGCTTGGGGCATTCGGACCGGCGCGCTCGACGAGGCCACCTTCGGCCCCGTCATCGTCCATGCTTGGAAATCGCTGGTCGAAACCGCCGTGCACGCCGGCGGCTTCGTCGGCTTCATGCAATCCACCGGTGACGATCCCTCCGATGGCCAACCGCTCACCGCCGACAAGGTCCCCGACTTCGAAGACTACGGCGTCGGCTGCGTGCTGCTCGGCGGCAGCGAGCTCGCGAAGCTGGCCTCGCGCTGAAGGCTCGTACAGAGCGACCTCCGGCGATGGGTGCTCGTTTGCGTCCGAATTTCGCGCCCTAGTCGCGGAATGCTCGCGGCGACAAAGGCTCGTAGGCCGTGGAGTGGAACAGGGCCTGCCCCAGCTTGGCGTCGCACTCGTAGCGACAGGTGACTTGGTAAAGGGGCGGTGCAGGAGCAAAATTGATGCGATGCACCGCGAGCAGGTGAATGCCGAGGTGGGCCGCAGCGTCGGGCACTCGAGCGAGCTCGTTCGCCAGGTAGTCCGGTGCGTAGCCGATCGCAGGGCCCGTAGCGCGCTCGACCAAGAGCGCGTTGGGGTTGTAGGCGTTGTCAGGCTCGGGCACGAGCGCGAGCTCTTCATTGGCCACGAGCCGTTCGACGAGCTCGGCGCTACCCGGGACGCGCCCCACCCCGCTGACCACAAAAACGCCCCAATACCTTCCAGCTACACCCGGCAGCGGCGGAGCGAACACCTGCAAGCGCTCAGGCAAAGCGCCCGCCCGGCGCGGTACGAAGAGGGTCAGCGGCGCCGCGTCCAGCACGTCATTGGCTGGCTCGGCCGCAGGCTGAAGCTCACCCTCGAGCTGGATCCGGCGACCGCGAGAGCCCTTGCGGCTCTCGAATAGCGCCGGGAGCTCCGGGCTGAAGTAAACCTGCGTCAAATCCTCGTAGCCAGGTAGCCCTTTGAACCCTTGCCGTTCAGCCTCCAACGCTGCCCGAATGTACGCAAGCTCGAGCTCTCCACTCGCTACACGCATCAGGCGAGCGACGGGATAGATGCGACGAGACTCGGGCTCCTGCCAAGTGATGAGCAAGGTCGACACACCCGACGTCGTCGATGTCTCTTTCATCCGTGCCTACGGGGCGTTGTGACTCGCCCCCGAACATATAGAGCGCGGGCCAGCGCCGGCAACCATCCATCCGCGACGGAGCGCGTGGTCGAGGCTCGAGCTTACAAGCAGCCGGCGCGGGTCGGGCCGACCGCGATGTCGTCGAACCAGACTTTACGGGCGGGCCCGTGGAACTTGGCAAAGCCAAATCTGAAGAATTTGAGCGGCTTTGCGACAGTCTTCGGGTAGTCGGTCGCGTCAATTTGCAGCGTGCCGTTGACGTAGAGCTTCTGCTCCCGCGTGTCGCTGTTGAAATTGATTTCGATGCAGTGCCACATGCCTTTGGGCAATGAGAAGCCCTTCGTCCCGCCGTTGACGTAGCCGTAGCCTTCGGGTCGCTTCACGTCGTCCTTGGTGTTGAAAGCGAGGCCGATGTCTTCGGCAAACTCGATAAAAACGTCGGGGTTCGTGACATCGCTGTCAGAAGCGCCGGCATAGGCATTGTGTTCGCCCGCCCCGCCCATGTCGTTCAATCCGATGTCGAACTCGGTCTGCTGCATGTACAGCCGCGCCCAGAACGTGCCCATCCCCACTTCCACCGCGAGCATCTGCAAAGCGCTGCCAGAGGTCCCGGTCTCGCCGCTTCCAGACTTGACGCGCAACGACGATTTTCCGTTGTGGAACAGGGTCGTATCGACTTCGAAGTCACTGGTCCACGGCAGGTCAGGTTGACCGTTGTAGATGAATTTAGTCTTGGCGGGCTGCGTGGTTTCCTCGAAACCGGAGCAAAACGTGGCGTCGGCGGGACAGAGCACTCCGCCCGCGCTACCGCCCGCCGCCGTGCCGCCCGCTGAAGAGCCCGCGGCACTGCCGCCCGCTGAAGAGCCCGCCGTCGAGTTGCCGGTGCCGCCCGTAGTGGGCGAACCGCTCGAGCCCGGCGCGCCAGCGCTGCCACTGGTCGGGGTCGTGCCGCTGCCCGCTGAAGCGCCGCCAGCCGACGTCCCCGCGCTGCTGGTGGTACCGGCTTGGCTGTTGGTCGTGGGTTTTCCATCGGCGTCAGCCGGCGAGCACCCTTCGACCAAACCGGCGGCCATCACGGCCAGCACGGCAACCGCAGACAGACGAAGCCCAAAAGTCATTCAAATTACCTAGCCGACCGGCGCCCGCGCGCAACCGGAATCGGTTCCACAAACCCGAAGCATGTGGGTGTAAGGGCTCCTACCCTTCGCGCTCCAGGACATTTTCCTGGTGGCGCGGGAAGACCAGGCTATCGAGGAAAGCTCAGCGCTTGCCCATGCCGACCACGAACACTTCGGTGCTCACCTGTCGGGTGCCCTCGGGGCGGATCGTGCGCACGGCTTCGTAGGCGGCGCGGACCTGCATCTCGGCCGGCTTGTAGTCGCCGTTCATGAAGATCTTGGCCACGAAGTGCGAGCCGGGCTTGCCGTGGGCGAGCGCGACCTCGAGCGCGCGCAGGAACAGCTCGGTGCTGCGCGCCTGGTCTTGGAACTTGGAGCCCGAGGTGTTGGGCGCCATGTCGCTGAGCACGACGTCGTACGGCGCGTGCGCCGACAACACTTCGCTCTCGAGCGACAGCGCGTCGCCTTCGAGCACCTTCACGTTTTCGCCGAAGACCTGCAAAATCGGTTTGATGTCGATGGCGTAGACGTGGCCCGTCGGCCCCACGCGCTCGCTCGCGAACAGCGACCAAGAGCCGGGCGCCGCGCCCAGATCGAGCACGTTTTGGCCGGCGCGAAACACGCGCATGCGCCGGTCGATCTCCTGCAGCTTGAACACGCTGCGCGCCGGATAGCCCTTCGCGCGCGCTTCCAGCGTCTTGGCATCCGGCTTGGCGTAAGGGTTGGCGCGATTCTTCAACGCTAGCTCCGCCCTGCCGATACCACGGCTTGCCCGAATAAGCTTTTACTCGGGTGCGGGCCGTCCAAAGCCGGCGGACAATCGAGCCCGCTCGGCAGATCTCGAATCTTCAGCTCGCGCCGCGCCTGCTCGGCGGCGGTGTGCAAGTAGCGCCGAAACCCCTGGACGCTCGTCTTTTTGTGGTTGGTCACGCACAAGATGACTCCGCTCGGAGCGAGCAGGCGCAGGCAGTCGGCCATCAAAGCGGTGATGTCTCGTTCGAAGCGAAAGGTCGCCTTGCCCACGGTGGCGAAGCTCGGCGGGTCGAGCACGATGACGTCGAAGCGCCGCCCGTGCTTGACCGCGCCGCGCACGAAGCGCACGGCGTCGGTTTGCACGAACTCGTGCGCCCCCGGGTCGAGGCCGCTTGCGGAGAAATTTTGCTTCCCCCGCTCGAGCGCGCGCCCCGATAAGTCCACGCTCGTCACGCGCGAGGCGCCCCCCACCGCCGCCGCCACGCTGAACGAGCACGTGTACGAAAACAGGTTCAGCACCTGTTTCTGAGCCGACAGCTCCTGAATGCGCGCGCGGTTGTCGCGCTGATCGATGAACAAGCCGGTCGAAAGCCCATCGCCCAGCTCGGTCAAAATCGTGAGCCCGCGCTCGTTCACGGGCAGCGGAGCCGGCGCGGCCGTTCCCGCGCTGGGCGCGCTCGGCGCCAGGTCGGGCGCCTCGGCGCGCCGCAAATCGCGCCGTTCACGGCGTTTGACGTACACGCCTCGCGCCCCCTGCTCGACCAAATATTGGGCCACTTCGGCCAGCATTTGCTCGGCTTCCGCCGTCGACGAAGCCAACACGCAATAGTCGCCGTAGCGATCGATGGTGACGCCCGGCAACCCGTCGCCCTGCTCGTTCACGAGCCGAAACACGTTGCCAGAGCCACACAAGGGCGTGCGCAGCACCGCTGCGTCCAACAGCCGGGACCGAAATCCCGAGAGCGGCGCGAAGCTCGAGCCCGTCGCCACCCAGCCCGGTAGCTCTTCGGGCAGCGCCGCTTCGAAGCGCTCACCCAGCACGACGCGCGCTCGGCAATGGAGCAGCAACCGCCAAGCGGCCTCGCTGCCGTACAAGTCGTCACCGGCGATGGGCGCGTCCGCCGCCGAGAGCTGCACGCGCAGCTGGTGCATGCGCCCCGTCTCGGGCGAAAGCTCGACCAGCGCGCGCCCCCCCTGCTCGTTGAGCACCCGGTAGTGGCAAACGGCCAAGTCGCCGCCGCTCGCCACCACCCGCGCCCGCCGCTTGTCGCTCTCCAAGCGGTGAGTCAGCGTGCCGGACGCGCTGAGCCGGGCCCGCCGCCCCAGCGACACCGCCGCAACGTACGTGCGCTTGCCATCGCCGCGCTCGACCTCGTCGGCCACGCGCGCGTTGACGGCGCGCTCGGTCGTGAACGGCAAGACGCCGGAAGTGCCGACGTCGAGGCGCGAATGCACGCCCAGGTAGCCATCGTGCCCGTCGGCTCGCAAAATCGCGGAAAGGCGCGAGACGAGGTCGCTTTCGAGCCGCTCGTCTCCACCATGCACGACCAAGCCCGGCGGCTTGTCGACCACCAAAATGCCATCGCGCCGAGCGATCACTCGCTCGGCGCGAAACGGAACGAACAAAGACTGCACGGCCTAAGACTCCACCCGCCAAGTTCGAGTTTTGGCGAGGCTTTCGCGAGGACCGAAGCGGAGCGTACTTGAGTACGTGCACCGCAGCTGCGTCAGCAGCGGAGGTCCCGAGCACGGGCGTAGCCCGCGCGCAGGCCACATCGGACCGCAGCGAAAACGAAGCCCAAACTCGAAATCGGCGGGTGTGGTCACCAGCACGGACGGGCGGTCAACCTTTTTTGGCTTTGCCGCCGTTCTTCTTCTTGATGGCACCACGCACGACCACCAGCCCACCGCGCGAACCGGGGATGCCGCCGGCGATCAGGATCAGGTTCTGATCGGCGATGACCTTGGCCACCTTCTGATTCAGCACGCTGGTGGTGGCGTCGCCGTGGTGACCCGGCATCTTCATGCCGAGCTTCACGCGACCGGGCGTCATGCGCGTGCCGATCGAGCCGCCGTGACGACGGTACTCGTGGGTACCGTGCGTCTGGATGTTACCGGCGAAGTGGTAGCGCTTCACCACGCCTTGGAAGCCGAAGCCGCGGCTCACGCCCTGCACGTCGACGTGCTGACCTTCTTCGAAGATCTGGTCGACCTTCAGCTCTTGCCCGACCTCGTGCGCAGCCGCGAACTCGGCGCTGCAACGGAACTCGCGCAACGTGCGGCGGCCCGGCACGTTCGCCTTTTTGAACTGGCCCGCGACGGCCTTGCTGGTGTGCTTCTCTTTCAGCTCACCGGTGCCGACGATCAACGCGTCGTAGCCGTCTTTTTCTTTGGTGCGCTTGCCGATGACAATCGCGTTCGACTCGACGACCGTGCACGGAACGACGGAGCCGTCCTCCGCGAAGATCTGAGTCATTCCGAGCTTACGCCCAATCACGCCGGGGTACTGGTTCATACGAGGCTTACCTTGCTTACGTCCACATCACCGGGCACTTCGAGGACCGAAGGACGGCTGTGGGAAGCGCGCGGATTAGCCCTCCAAGCGGCGTCAGTCAAGGTTTACCGAGCCCCGAGCGACGGCTTTTCGGGGCTAGTGCTTGACTCGCGGACTTCGGGGTGCATAATGCCGCGCTCTTCCGGCCATTTGCCGAAGAATCTGCGGAAAATCCCATGCTGACCCTCTCGAAAATTGCCGCCCTCGAATCCCAGAGCCTCCGTACGGATCTCCCGGAGTTTCGCGTCGGCGACACCGTGGCCGTCCACTACAAGATCGTCGAGGGTGACAAGCTCCGCGTTCAGGTTTTCCGCGGCATCGTCATCCAGAAGCACCGCGCCGGTGCTCGTTCCACTTTCACGGTCCGCAAGGTCAGCTTCAACGTGGGTGTCGAGCGCGTTTTCCCGCTGCATTCGCCGCGCGTCGAGATGATCGAGGTGCTGTCGAAGGGCGTCGTTCGCCAGGCGCGCCTGTTCTACCTCCGCGACCTCAAGGGCAAGGCCGCCCGCGTTCAGGACGAGAAGGACCGCTGAGTCCGGCCGTCGGGGCCAACGACCCGACTTCAAACAGCCGACGATCGAGGCAGCCCGCTAGCCGGTTCCGCCCGGCGCTGCTTCTCCCGAACCCCGAGCGATTTCGCGCCTTTTCGGGCGAAACCGGGTATGCTGCGCCCGCGCAGGCTCCCGCCTCCTTGGTTTTGTTGGCGGGGCCCGGGCCCTAGCGTTACTGGGGCGCGCAGCTCTCGGGAGTCCGACTCATGATCGTCTGCACGCGGTGTGGCGCAACCAACCAGCCCACCAGCAAGTTTTGCCTCTCTTGCGGCGCGCCATTGGCAGCAGCTGCGCCTGGCGCAGGAGCTCCGGCGCCGAGCCCGCAAGGTCCCCCTCCGCACTACGCGCCCGCTCCGGCGGCGCCAGCACCCGCAGCGCCCCCTCCGGGCCAGTGGGGCGCGCCGCCGCAACCGCCACCGCAGTACGCCCCGCCGCCGCAGCAGCCTCCACCGGCTCAATGGGGTGGCTACCAGCAACCTCCACCCGCGGCTCCGCCCGCCGCGCCCCCGCCTGCAGCCTGGGCACCGCCGCCGCCACCGCCCGGGTTCGCTCCGGCAGAGCCTCCGCGCTACCAAGCCGGCTCCCCCGAGGGCTTGAATCCGTTCGGCGCCACCGTGGGCCCACCGCAAGGGTACGGCGCACCGCCTCCCTCGCCCTACGGAGCGCCGCCGCAGGCGCCACCCGCTTACGGCGCTCCGCCTCCGGGTTGGGGCCCTCCACCGCCCGAGCAACCGCCGCTCGCGCCGCCACAAGTCTGGCAACCGCCAGGCACACCGGGCGCGCCGCCGGCGGCCGCGCACTCGAAGGACCCGTCGGCGTTCGCCGCCACCGCTCCTCCGCCCACGAACGAAGAGTTCGATCGGCAGTACCAACAGAACCAGCCGGCCCCGGCTCCCATCCCGGGAACGTACGCGCCGCCGCCCATGCCCGCCGCGCCTCAGCCGTCGGCACCGCCGCCCGCGGTCGCGCCCGCACCGCCTGGGCCAACTGTGGCAGACGCTTCGCTGCGCGTGCTGGCCGGCTTTCTCGTCAGCTACGAGACCACCGAGCTTGGCGTGTTTTGGCCGATCTATCAGGGGCAAAACATCGTCGGCCGCAAAGGCGCAGCGCCGGGGCTCGACATCGAAATCGATCACCCGACCACGTCCTCGCGGCACGCCGTGGTTCACGCTACGGCGCGGCCGGGCAAGCTACGGGTCGAAGATCCGGGGAGCACCAACGGCACGTTCCTCGGTGAGCACATGATCGAGAAGAACAAGTCTCACGACCTGCGCGACGGCGATGCCGTACGTTTCGGTGGTTTCAACGTGATCGTGAAGATCATCTGATTTCGTGACGCTCGAAACGTGCGTCGCCCTCGGCGCACGTTGGCCCTAACCGAGAGCATTTTCGGAGATGTTGACGCGCTCTATCCCCTCCTCCCTCAGGCCCCACACGCGCGTAGCAGCAGCCTTGCGCGTTCTGCTCATCCTCGCCATCGCGCTGTTGTCGGCGCAGGTCAGCGCCGCTCCCGCGGTCAAGCTGCTGCGCATCGACCCGCGCGCCGCTCAAGAGAACGGCAACCCCGTATTGACTACGGTCGTCGACATCTCCCAAAGCAAGCGGGTGAGCGACGCCACGTCGGCCTGCGCCGGCTTGACCGGAAACGCTCAGCTCGACTGCATGAGCACGAACCTGGAAAAGCCGTTCGCGCTCTACCAGTCGTTCCCGTTTCCGTCCGACCGCGCGCTGTTCACGGTCAACGTCGAAGGTACCGACATCCCGGCCAAGTTCATCAGCCTGTCGCGCTGGGGTGAAAGCCAGCAGCAACCGGGCGTGGGCACGTCTTGGTTGATCTTGATCGACGCCGACAAGCGGATGAGCAAGAGCTTCGACGACGCCAAGCAGGTGGCGCAGCAGTTCGTGGCCACCATGGGCCCGAACGACATCGTGAACATCATGTTCTTCAACGACCGCGAGGTCGTAAAGGACTCGAAGTGGATCCCGGCCGCCCAAAAGGCCAAGGCCACCGGCTTCATCACCGGCAGCACCGACACGTTCACCTCCTCGGGCCGTAACCGCTCGCTGCTCACCATCATCAAAAAGGCGGCCACCGACGGCTTTCAGGCCTTGGGCAACGTGGGCGAAGACGTGAAGGTGCCGCTGCACCAAGCCATGGTCGTGCTGTCCAGCGGCTTCGGCGGCGCGGACGCGGGCACCACCGGCCCGGCGGCGCTGCAAGTGCAGCAGTTCATGACCCAGGGGCGCTTCCCCGAGGACAACACCGCGCTGCCCAAGGCGCCGGTGCCGGTCATCAGCATCTATTTTCCCATCACCGTGATCGACGAGTTCAAATCGAGCTCGCTCGATTTCATGCAGAACCTGGCCAACACCGAGATTGGCGGGTTCTTCAGCGTGATGCAGCCGGGCGGAGGCGGGCGCAGCGCCGCTATCGTGAGCACGGTGCGCCAACGCTTCTCGAAGATGAACATCGTGAAGTGGAAGGTGTCGTGCGTCGCGCCGACCGTGACGCAGAGCTTCAAGCTCGTCTTCCAAGACACCAACCCGCCCATCCTCGGCGACAACACCTTCAAGGACGTGCCCATTGGCATCGATCCGACGGCGTGGCCGCTCGACGTGAACATCGAGTACACGACCGAAATGTCGAAGCGGGACGGCGGCACCGTCTATCCCGGTGGGTCGTTCAAGGTGTACGGCGACTTCTGCTGGGGCGGCGCCAAAGAGCGAGCCGAGGTGTACTTCCTGCCCGCCGGGCAGCCCATTCCCACCGCCTTGACCGGCGCCAACATCGAAACGGCCAAGCGTACGCAGCAACAGCTGATCGCGATGGGCATGAAGGGTACGGCACTGGAGGCGAGCGACACGTTCGCTAGCTTCAAGGCTCCCGACTCGGACAAAATTCTGCACGGCAGCGGCGACCAAGCCGTCGTGCGCCTGGTCATCTACGACAACAAGGCGCACCGCACGAGCGGCGTCACCGCGTCGACCATCGTGCAGATGAAGGGGAGCACGGCGCCGTTGCCGCTCTTGCTCATCTTGGGCAGCTTGTTCGGCTTGGTCGTGGTCGCGCTCTTGGTCGTGGTGATCGTGCGCAGCGGCGGCAAGAAGCGCCCGGCCGGTGGCGGCGGCGCAGGTCCCATGCCGGTCGTGGCCGGCGGCTACGGCGCGCCCCCGGCGCCGCAAGGTTACGGTGCGCCTCCGCCCGGCTACGGGCCGCAGGGCTACGGCGCTCCGCCGGTGCAACCGCACGCGCCGGCGCCCCAAGCACCGCCCGCCAATCCGTACGGCGGTGGGGTTGCCACCACCGCCATTTTGACTGGCGCGGCCGGCGTGTACACCATCTTGGCCGGGCAAGAGATTCGCGCGGGACGCGACGCCGCCCAGTGCGTGATCGCCTTGAACGAGCCACGCATCTCGGGCGTGCACGCCAGCTTGAAGCTCGAAGGCGGACAGCTCTACGTGCGCGACGACAACAGCAACAACGGCACGATGGTGAACGGCAATCGTTTGTCACCCGGGCTGTGGTCGCCGGTGCCGCCGGGTTCCATCCTGCGCTTCGGACCCATCGAGTTCAGCGCGGCGGTGCAATAGCTCCATGATCCCCGGCTTTTCCAAGTCGACGCTGCTGGTCGGCAGCGCCGCCAATTGCGATATCCGTCTGGTGGGGCCCGGCGTCGCGCCCGAGCACGCGCGCATCGTTCACGCGGGCAACCAGGTGACGTTCACTGACGCCGGCGTTGGTCCGTCGTCGGTCAACGGCCAGCCTTTGCCCGCCGGCGGCTCCGCGCCGTTCGATTTCCGCGCGCAGTTCATGGTCGGGCAGAGCGCGGTGCCGTTGGCGCACCCGGCGCTGGCGCTGATGTTGATGGAAGCCGGCAAGGCTCCCACCACCGCTGGCCAGGTGACGTTCGGCCGCGATCCGGCGCGGGTCAACATCGTCATCAATCACCCGAACGTCTCGAGCTTGCACGCGACGTTCCAGCTCAACCCGCTCGGCATCGTCGACCAGCAGTCGACCAGCGGCGTGTGGCTCGGCAGCGAGCGAATCGCCCCCGGTCAACCGCACCCGCTCGACCCGCACGCCTTCGTCGGCATCGGCCCGATCGCGGTACCGGTCGCGCTGATGCTGCAAATTGCGCAGCAGCTCAACGCGGGCTCGGGCACGAGCGCGGTGCCCCAACATTCGCCCCTCCCCGCGGCCGCGGCCGTGCTCGGTGCACCGCCGGCATCACCCAGCGGCGGCGGCGTG
>JBEQSW010000234.1:0-5678 GCA_040348565.1 Myxococcales bacterium
CGTTTGATGGTGCGGGGGCTGGTCCAACGCAAGAGGTTCCAGGGCGAGCCGGCCTTGTCGTTGGTGCCGGAGCGCCGCGAGCCGCCGAACGGTTGCTGCCCCACCACCGCGCCGGTGGGCTTGTCGTTGATGTAGAAGTTGCCGGCGGCAAAGCGGAGCTGCTGCGACAGGTCGGCGATGGCGGCTTCGTCCTGGGCAAAAATGGCGCCGGTCAGCGCGTAGACGGAGCCGCGATCGCACAAGCGCACGGCGTCGTCGAGACGCGCATCGTCGTAAACGAAGGCGGCCACCACGGGGCCGAACAGCTCGCGCTGCAAGAGCTCGTGCCGGGCATCTTTCACCTCCACGAGCGTGGGCTGGACGAAGTAGCCCTCACTCGCGTCCGCTCCGCCGCCCGCTACAATCCGGCATTCGGGATCACGCGCGGCTTGCTGGAGGGCGCCGCTCAGCCGTTCGAACGCCGATTTTCCAATCACCGCCCCCATGAAGCAGGAAAAATCGGCCGGGTCTCCCAGCTTGATCTGGCTCATCAGCTGCGCAGTTTCGGCGAAGACGCGCGGCGCCAAGCTGCGCGGCAGAAACACGCGCGACGCGGCCGAGCACTTCTGCCCTTGGTATTCGAAGCCACCGCGCACGATGGCCACCGACAGCGCGGTCACGTCGGCGCTCGGGTGAGCGAATATGAAGTCCTTGCCGCCGCACTCGCCGACCACGCGCGGGTAAGCGCGGTAGTCCGGTAAGTGGTGGGCAATGCGCTGTTGCAGCGAGTCGAACACCTGGGACGAGCCGGTAAAATGCAGCCCGGAAAACTCCGGATGAGCCAACGCCTGCTCGCAAATGGCGCTGGGGTCGCCCTGGATCAGGTTGATGACGCCCGGAGGTAACCCGGCCTGCTCGAACAGCTCCAGCACCCGGTACGCAGAAAGCGCCGCCAGCGGCGACGGCTTCCACACCAGCGTGTTGCCGAGCAGCGCCGGCGCCGCCACCAAATTGCCGGCGATGGCCGTGAAGTTGAACGGCGTGATCGCGAGCACGAAGCCATCGAGCGGACGCAGGTCGATGCCGTTTTGGACACCTTCCGGACTGCGCAACGGCAGCTGCTCGAGCTCCCGAGCGTAGTGCGAGTTGAAGCGCAGAAAATCGATCAGCTCGCACGCCGCGTCGATCTCGGCCTGATGGGGCGTCTTGCTCTGTCCGAGCAAGGTCGCCGCGTTGAGGCGCTGACGAAACGCCCCGGCGAGCAACTCGGCGGCGCGGTCGAAGATGGCCGCGCGCTCGGCGAGAGGCGTCGCGGCCCAGCCTGGCTTGGCGGCCAACGCCGCGGCAATGGCGCGATCGACGTGGCCGACGTCGCCCTCCACTCGCGTCGCCAGAGCCAAGCGGTGGCGATGAGGCGCGGTCATGGCGACGCTCTTGCCGGTCTCGATGCGAGCGCCGCCGATCACCAATGGCAAGCGCGGATTTTCCGAGGACTGGCGCGCGATCTCCGCGCGCAGCTCGGCGCGTTCGGGGCTGCCCGGTGCGTAGTCGCGCACCGGTTCATTCAACGGAAGTTGAGCCACGCCCTACAAGCTAGCACTAGTCGAGCGGATTCCGCGCAGCTCGCGCTCGCCGGTCAGGGTGCGTCGTAAGCGCACGCCGCGGCCGCGCCCTCGCTCGGCTCGATGCCCAGCGAATCGGTGTAGTAGCTGCGGCGGAAGTCGGTGCCCCAGCATTCGACAGCGCTCACGCTGCCCGGGTCGGCGGGCACGTCCCCCCCCGCGATCACGATGTCGGCCCGGCCCGCGCCGTCCGCCCTCCAGCGGCTGTCGATCGCGATATTTTCGAGCTGGGTCGTCTTGCTGTCGTCGACGTCGGCGTGCGCCGCGACGTGTAGCGCTCCCGTCCCGTCGGCGTTGGCGTCAGAGGTGACGGTGAACGATTCGGGATTGACGGCCGGATCCGGGGTCACGTCCGCCACGACGCTGCGCGGTAGGGCGTCGCCCCCTTCGCCGAGGTCGTGCGGCAAATGGTGCACGACGTGAACGGTTCCGGAGTCATTTTGATGAGCGAACGGGTCGAGGGTGTGGGCCGCGCTCAAGTCGATGGTGAAGTCGCCCTCGCCGTGCTGAGCGTGGCGCTTGCCGTAACCGTGACCCTGGAGCACGGTGAGGTAGTCGTCGTCGGACCGCGACGCCTTCGGGCGCCCTTCGAGCACGTAGTCGTATTCGGCCTCGGCCAAGCGCGTGACCCGAAACCGATAAGTCACCGGCTCGAGCGAGTCGGTGTACGGGCCCCAGGTCGCTTCACCGTCTTTGATCGAGCTTGGCTCGGTGTGCACGATGACCCAAGCGCTACCCAGCACCGCGGCCGTCACCAAGTTCACGCCGCCGCGCACGACGCGCGTGAAGCCGTACCATTTGGCGTACGGGTCACCGCCGAGCGGCTGAGTCGCCAGCGTGCCGCGCGTGCTCTGGGCAGACGCACCCGTGGCGGAGGCTGCCTCCGTCTCCGGGCCGGCCACCACGACGGCCTCGCGTTGGGGTACGGCCTCGCGGTACTCCTCCCCGTCGTCCTGCTTTTCGAGCATGCAACCGGGCACGAGCCCGAGGGTGAACAAGCCAACTGCCAGCGAGCGGACCGTGAACGAGCGTTGCGACATGCGGTGGGAGTTACAAGAGCCAGGCCAAGCCGCTCTCACGCGGAAATCCGCGGTTTTTGCTGCGTACCGACGGCCTGGGCCGAGAACGAACGTGCGGTCTCATGAACGCCGGTTCTCGGCCCGGCTCGCGGCTCGCGGGCGCAACCGTCGCGCCTTGCCTCGGGTCGCTGGACCCACATCACCCTTCAATTGCTCCCACCAGCTCACAGGAGGCCGCAGGCCGCGCGCATTTGCCTGATGGCGCTCCGCTTCTCCTCGTACAATCCTAACTTCCCCCCGTGCGCGCTCGCCCCAATCCCGTCGAAGCCCTCGCAACCCTAGCCCGGCTGTCCGATGAGGCCGAGCGTCGCGCTAGCTGGCGCCAAGCGGTGGCCGCGCTCGGCTACAGCACTGCCAACGCCGGTCCGCCGCCGCTCGACGGCATTGCGCCCGAGGTGTTGCAGCGCGCTTCGCAGATCGCGCTCGAGACGGGCTTGGCCGATGATCTCGAGTTCCTCGCGCCGGGACCGGCCGCGGTCGCGCTGTACGAAATGAGCGCGGCCTTGCCGCTCGGCCGTGAGCGGCGCGAGCTGGGACGGCGCGTGTTTGCGAGGTTGTACGAAGGTACCGCTGCGACGTTCGCCACCGTGGCCGCGCGCATGGCCTTGAGCTCGGGCAAACCGTTCGAGGCCGCTTCGCTGCGCGCGCGCGTCGGCTTGGTGTTCGACTTGCCCATCGGCTGCGGCGTCAATCCCGACGCGCTGGCGCTCACGCTCGTCACCCGCCGCGAAATGCGCGAGCGCTGGCTGGACCGGGCGCGCACCGGAACTTTGCCGGTGCGCCGCTTGGCCGCAAAATTGCTGGAGCACGCCGCGCGCGAGGCCGTTTTCCGAGCCCAGCAAGGCGACGCCTACCCGCGCGATCTGCTGTTGAGCGAGCCCATTCGTTCGATTTACGAGAGCCTGCTGCACGATCGCGAGCCATTGGTCTGGCGCCACGCCGCCGTCGCGCGCGGCATCCTGTCGTCGATCCAACCTGCGCTACGCGAGGAGATCGACGTCGCGCTCGACCCCAACTTGTCTCCGACCGAATGGCGACGGGCCGGCGTGTCTCTGGTGGCGACCTTGGTGAGCGAGCCGGAAAGCTCGCTGCGGGCGTTGAAGCAACTGTTGGACGGGCCCGTTGCGGGCACCGATCCGGGCCTGGCCGCGACCCTGCTCATGGGCTTGCCCCGCGTGATCGAAGCCGAGCCCGACGCCGCCGAGTCCTTGCTCGAAATGCTGTGCGCCAAGCGCCGGCCCGACGTGGCCGAAGCCGCCGCCGCGCTCTTCGCCGACTTGAACAGCCAGAGCTTCGGCCAGCGCTCGGCCAAGATCTTGAAGCAGACCTTGGCGCAGCGGGTCGACTCGCAGAGCTCGGTGCTGCGCAGCGTGGCCGAGCGCGCCGTACGCATCTTGGATCGCGAGCAAGACGAGCAAACGGAGGTCGTGGCGTCGGTCAGACGCGCCCTCCTGGCCTACGAATCGAAAGGCGCGCGCGCCGCGACCGATTTGGCGATCCAGGCCGTCGCGACCGCCCACCGCGCCATGGATTTCGTGGCCTCGCACGATCCCCACGACGAGCAGATGCTGCCCTACGTGCTCGGCGCGCTCAGCGATCTGGACGCCGCCGCGCTCGAAAGCCCGCGCCTCAGCGACTTGATGCTGCTCGGTCGGCGGCCGGGCGACACCGACACCAGCGTGCCCGAGGTCGAGCGCCTACACGACCGGCTGGGCAACTTCTTGCTCGAAGCCGAGACCAGCGCCAACGAAGCCACGCCCTCGCCGGCGCTGGCGCTGGGTGAGCAGCGCCGCCTGAAGGCGCTGTTGCACTTGGTCGATCTGGAAGCAGCGCGCACGGGTGACGACGACGGCGGCGTCCGCAAGCGCGTGCGCCGCGCCGTAGGCGTGATGATGCGGCGCGTGGGGCACCAACCCGAGCCGATCGTGCATCGCATCGCTTGCGCCACGCTGGCCCGCAGCTTCGACGCCGCGGTGCGGGAGGGCGTGAGCGATCCGGCGGATTTGCTGTTGGCTTTGGCTTCGCACGTCGATCAGCTCCCCAGCTTGGAGGCAGTCGCCGAGGCGTCCACCAACCCCGAGGTGCGCAGCGCCGTCTCCGGCTACGTGGATTTCTTGAATCCGGCCAACGCCGAGGCCGGCGACGGCGGCGGCGAGTCGCAGCATTTCGAGCTGCACATGGGGGCCAGCATGCAAGGCGACGGGCGCAAGATTGCCCTGCGTCTGCTGCGGCTTTCGCGCAGCTTGGGCGCCGGCGGCTCGTACCGTGGGGAAGCGCTGCGGCGCGTGGTGCAGCGCCTGGCGCGCTCGTTGGAGAGCGTTTCGGTGGCGCGCGGCCAGACGGACTTGGTGGACCCCACCGGCGGCTCCGCCGACGTAATGAGCGACATCGAGCTGGCCGTCGAGGGCCTGCGCCGGCTGACCCAAGGCGCGCTCCGGCGCGTGCTCGACGTCGATCCGATGGCAATCGCCGTAGTGGCCGACGTGGCGTCGGTGGCGGCGCTGGTGGAGCGCACGGTGCGCTCCAACGTGCCCCCCAACGCCGCGCAGCTGCAGATGGCGGTGAACGAGCTCACCGCCGACATTCCCGCGCCGATTGGCGCCGCCATCGGCAAGGTGCTGGCGCGCTTGGAGCAGCTGCCGGTCGCGGTAGCTGCGTCCGTCGACAGCGCCCCCATTCCGCTCGAACGGCGCCGCGCCCCCCTGCCCGATTGGCTGCTGCCGCGCCGCACGATCGGGGCTTTTTACGTGGTGCGCTCGCTGGGTAGCGGCGGCGCGAGCTCGGTGTTCATGGCGCGCCGGGTCGAAGAGCGCAACAACGCCAAGGCCGAAGGCTTCGCGCTCAAGGTGCCCGACTACGATCCGACCACCGCGCGCAGCCTATCCGAGCAAGAGTTCTTGCAGCTGTTCCGCGAGGAAGCTGGAGCCCTGCTCGGGCTGCCGCAGCACGAAAACTTGGCGCGCTTCGTCACCTTCGATTTGGCGGCGCGCCCCAAGCC
>JBEQSW010000244.1:0-5192 GCA_040348565.1 Myxococcales bacterium
AACGCCGCCGCTGGACGCGCAGGTGCCGAAAGCCAGCACCCACTTGGGCTCGGCCATCTGCTCGTAAATGCGCTTCAAAATCGGGGCTTGGCGCTGCACGATGGTGCCCACGACCCACAGCAAGTCACTCTGCCGCGGCGAGAAGCGCGGCGCCTCCGAGCCGAAGCGCGAAAAGTCGTAGCGGGGGCTCGAAACGGCCATGAACTCCATGCCGCAGCAGGCGGTCACGAACGGGTTCATGAACAGCGAATACTTCTGGGCCCACGCCAGCAGTGACTCGAACTTGGTGGTCGCGAATCCAGACGTCGCACCCGGCTCGAGGATCGAGGTCGAGGGTGCCTTCAGCTCTCCCATTCGAGGGCTCCTTTTTTCCAGCAGTAAGCGAGCGCAACAATCAGCGCCACGATGAACGAGAGCATGCTCAAGAAGCCGAACCAGCCCAGGCCTTTGAACAGCGCGGCCCAGGGGTACATGAAGACGACCTCGACATCGAACACGACGAACAGGATCGCGGTCAGATAGAACTTCACGTTCATCTTGACGTCGCGAGCACCGGGCGTGTCGTTGCCGCATTCGAACGGCATGACCTTTTCAGGCGTCGGGTTCTTGGGACCGACGAAGTGCCCGCCAGCGAACATCACGGTGCAGATGACCGCGACGATGGCGAACATGATGAACATCGGGGCGTACAGCTCGAGCATCGACTTGTTCTTCCGGCCCAGGACTTAGCGCGCAAATCGCGGAAATCACGGGCTACGGCGGGCGTTGTAGTGCCGGCCGCAGAGGCCTGTCAATGTGAGCAGGGCAAAGTGGCGCTCTTAGCCGAAATAAGTAGCAAAAACCGAAGCATAGCTGCGCCAGATGGGGGCGCGGCGCCGTCTGCCGCTCAGGCGGGGCGTTCGGTCTGCTGCTGGAATTTTCCGAACGCTGGGCCGAGGACCTCGCGCACGGTCTCGGTGACCTGAGCGACCGCTTCGGCGCTGGCACCGGCCGAACGCGCTTCCAGCGTGGCCGCGTAGGCCGCGATGAACCGGCCGCGGGCGATCAGCGCCTGAGCCAACAGCGGCCAGACTTTGTCCCCGGGGGCGCCGAGATTGGCGGCGCGGCGCAGCGGGCCGATCGACTCCCCCGCCCGGCCGTCGCCCAACATGGCGGACCCGAGGCGGTAGTAGATGTCGGACGCCATCGGGCCGTCGCCGGCGTACTGGACGCCAAGGCGCAGCACCTCTTCGCCTTTGCCGATTTCGCCGAGCACGATGCACGCGCTGCCCAGCAGGCCGAGCGCGCGCGCGATCAGGCCGCGGGTCTCGACGTTGAGCATCTGCCCTTCCGGCGTGCGCAAGAAGATGGCCAGCGGCGCGGGCCAGGCTCCGAGTAGCTCCAGAATTCGCACGTGGTCGCCACGCTCGGCGGCTTGCTCGGCCTCCGCCACGCGCGAAAGCTCGATGGCGCCTCGCGCTTGAGGCCGCGTGACGCGCTCCAGCTCTTCGCGCACGTGGGCGCGCATTCGGGCCCGAAACGCGCTGAGTAAGTAAGATTCTTCGACGCCGTCGTGGGCCAGACGCAGGCGCGAGCCTTCTGGCTCGACGGTGAGCTCGCGCAGCGCGTAGCC
Organism: Myxococcales bacterium; assembly: GCA_040348565.1. Taxonomy (GTDB): domain Bacteria; phylum Myxococcota_A; class Polyangia; order Polyangiales; family Polyangiaceae; genus PMG-095. The sequence continues at coordinate 1,613 of JBEQSW010000244.1, forward strand.
GTAGAGCGGCGCCAGCAGCAGGTAGCGCACGCCGACGTGCAGCTGCACCGCTTCCAAGTCGGTCACCCGCTTGGGCGGGTCCGAAATGGGCTCTTCGGTGATGAGGGCCGAGACCAGGCGCTTGCGGAAGTCGGCCAGCGACAGCCGCTGGGCGTCGGCTTCCGATACCTCGCCGCCCTCGGGGCCGACCACGAAGTCGACCAGCGTGTTGTCGGGGTTGCGGCGGTCGACGGTGAGCGAGGTGATGCGCGCGCCGGTGATCATCGCGAAGGCGAAGAAGCGCGGGCCCACGATGTCGCACAGGGCCTGAAAGCTGCCGATGCCCTCACCAATACGTTCGAACCACCCATCGGTGCGGATCGAGTCTAGTGAGACGACGAGGGGCGCAGGCATCACCGAAGATCGGGTAAGCTTTGAGTCTGTCACGAAAACCGCTTACAAAACAAGACTTTGCGGAGGCCACGCCGGAGCCTGGCTCAGCGGGCCTCTCCAAGCGTGATTTGGGCCTGGTTCGCTCGCGCCTGATCGACTGGTACGAGAGCCGCAAGCGTGATCTCCCCTGGCGGCGGACGAAAGACCCGTACGCCATCTGGGTGAGCGAGGTCATGCTCCAGCAGACCCAGGTCAAGACCGTGCTCGGCTACTACGAGCACTGGATGCAACGCTTCCCGAGCGTGAAGGCGCTGGCCGCGGCCGACGACGCGGACGTGCTCCACGCCTGGCAGGGGCTCGGCTACTACTCGCGGGCGCGACGTCTGCTGGCGGGCGCCCGCGCCGTTTCCGACCGTCACGCCGGCGAATTGCCGCGCGACGTCCAAGCCCTCCTGGCGCTGCCGGGCATCGGCCCCTACTCGGCCGGCGCCATCGCCAGCATCGCCTTCGGGTTACCCGAGCCGATTGTCGACGGCAACGTGGTGCGCGTGCTGTGCCGGTTGTTCGCGCTCGAGGGCGATCCCGCCAAGACGCCCTTGAAGCAGAGGCTTTGGCAGCTGGCGCGCGAGCTCGTCCCCGCCGACAAGCCTTCCGAGTTCAACCAGAGCTTGATGGAGCTTGGGGCCACGATTTGCACGCCCACGTCGCCGCGGTGCGCCGAGTGTCCCGTCGCCAAGCAGTGCCGGGCTTTGGCGCTGGGCAAGGAGCGGGAGCTGCCACAGCTGGCGAAGCGCGCTCCGCCGACGGAGATCGCAACCGCGGCCGCGTACGTGCGCCGCGGCGACGCCGTATTGCTGCGACAAATGCCAGCCGACGCGCCACGCTGGGCGGGTCTTTGGGTTTTGCCCTTCGTGGAGCTCACGCGCACCGAAAAGGCCTCCGCTGGTGCCGCGCGGGCCCTGCAGGAAATAGGGCTCGCAGCAAAGGCCGATGCGACGCTGCGCGAAGCTCGCCACACCATCACGCGCTTTCGCATCACCCTGTCGGTCGTTGCGTGCACGCTCGCGCCCCGCAGCCGCGCGACGTTCTTCACGCGCGAAGAAGTGGACGCGCTCGCCCTGCCCTCGATCCATTCGAAAATCGTCGCCGCCCTTTGGTAACGCAACGGAGCTCGAGCCCATTCGCCTCCGACTTGCTATCGAGCCAGCTCGCCGGCGATGTCGAGCAGCTGCTTTCGCAACTTCGCGACGAGTTGCTCGCCCTCCCGCGTGACCCAAATGCGGTACGAGGCACCCCAAGCATCCGGCCCGATATCGACGAGCCCCTGCAGCCTCAAGCCCGCCATGAGCTCGGACACCGTACTTTTCGCGAGGTGCGCCGCCCGCGCGACCTCGAGCTCGCTCACCGGGTCGTCTTTCTCGCGCGTCAGCCGTTCCGTCACGTCGAGGACCTGCCACCGGGCAAACGAGATGCCGGCGGCCTGCGATAGCCGCTTGGCAAGCCGCTGAAACCGCCGCGCGCTGCGCCAGACCACCATGGCCGCATCCCACCGTTTTTCCTCCTCAGAGAGCTCCAGCGCCTTCACCGGACGCGGTAAGGGCTCGTATTCCCGCGCCTCCAAGCGCTTCGGTCCTCCTGGCATTCCGCACGTCGAGCACACCCCGTGCCACCTCTCTCGCCTTCCAGAGGTCGCTCAACGCCGCACTTTCATCAGTGCATGCATGGCCGCCATCATCCGACGGCCGCCACCTCCGCCAGTAGCATCGTCCATCCCACACTAAGCGAAACCGCATCGCGCGAGCCCCGGGGCAGCCACCGCCCCGTCGTGACTCGCGCGGCGCTGCGGCCCGAGCTCTTAACCAAAAAAGGGCTACCGCGCGCCGCAAGAGTGAGTTCGGTTCCGAACCCGCACCGCGACGACTCTAAGCCAGGGTCGGGGTCCGACCTCATCGCCAAGAGGCGAGTAGGCGACCTGGGGGAGCGCCAGTAGCAGACCGATCCGGCGCGCGATGGCCTCGGGCGTGCTCGGGTGATCGCCAGTGGCCGCGCAAGTGGCCGACCCCTCGCTTGGCCCGACCGCCAGCCGGTTCCTCTTGCGCTCCCCGAAACGAGTTCGGTTCCGAACTCACTTTGGCGCGAGCAAACCCCCTATTTGCTGCGCTCGCGCCTCGGACAAAGCGTAAAGGAAGTGCAAGGAGCGACGCAATGACCGAAACCATTTCGGCGCCACTCTCTGCTCGTCCTTCTGTCCTTCCGACCTTCCTGAAAAAAAATCTGGGGACTGACAGAGTCGTTGCGCATCCGCCGAGCGACTCGCGAGCGCGCAGCGCGGCCCGGTAGCGCCACGAAAGCTTCTGCGAGTGAGGCTGCGGATTGGCAGCCCCCGCGCGCCTCAGACTTTCATCGGCTCGAGCTTTTCGGGGTCGATGCCGAGCTTCTTGATGGCGGCGGCGACTTCGGCGGCCGTCATTTTGCCGTCGAGGCGGAGGCCGTGGAGGGCGCCGAGGACGACGTTTTCGGCATCGACCTCGAAGTGGCGGCGCAGGGCTTCGCGCGTGTCGCTCATGCCGAAGCCGTCGGTGCCGAGCGGGACGAAGGTGCCGGGGACGAAGCGCGCGACGGCGTCGGGCGTGTGCTTGATGTAGTCGCTGGCGGCGATGAACGGGCCTTCGACGCCTTTCAGCACTTGGGACAGGTACGGGACGCGCGGCTCGGCTTCGGGGTGGAGGCGGTTGTAGCGCTCGCAGGAAACTGCGTCGTTGCGCAGCTGCTGGTAGCTGGTGACGCCCCAGATGTCGGCGGAGACGCCGTATTCTTTGAGCATCTCCTGGGCTTTCATCACCTGCTGCATGATGCAGGACGAGCCGAAGAGCTGGACGTGCTTGCCGAGCTTCTGCTCGGCGTTGCGGAACTTGTAGATGCCTTTGAGGATGCCGTCCTTGGCGCCTTCCGGCATCGGCGGCATGGCGTAGTCCTCGTTCTGCAGCGTGATGTAGTAGTAGATGGCCTCGTCTTTTTCGTACATGCGGTGCAGGCCGTCTTCGATGACGGTCGCCAGCTCGTACGCAAACGCCACGTCGTAGGCGATGCAGTTCGGCACCGTCATCGCGATGTGGTGGCTGTGGCCGTCTTCGTGCTGCAGGCCCTCGCCGTTGCGGGTGGTGCGGCCGGCGGTGGCGCCGAGGATGAAGCCGCGCGCCATTTGGTC
>JBEQSW010000294.1:0-14308 GCA_040348565.1 Myxococcales bacterium
AGATCATTGCCGGTGACGAGCACCTTGCCCTCACGCACGTTGACCGCGAACAAGCGACTGCCCGCATCCCAATCGACGGTGAACGCCGTTCCCACGACGCGCACCGAGTACGGCCCGGCCGCGACCGTCCAAGCTCGCCCCGTGCCCTTGCGGATCGTCGCGTCGACGTGCCCGCGCGCGAGCTCGAGACGAGCCTGCTCTGGTGCCAGCTTCGAGAGCGCGATCTCGGCGCGAGCTCCCAGCTCGACCCGACTGCCGTCGGAAAAGGAGAGCGTTTCACCGCGCTCGGCGGGCGCGACGACCCTGGAGCTCTCGGGCAGGCTCCGGCCCTGCCACGCGCCCTGCAGCGCTTGCGGGCGCGGGTTGGCTCTGCCGAGCGCCACCAGCACCGCCGCTACCCCGGCCAACGTGGCGCACGCGGCAAATACCAGCGACGGACGCGGTACTTGCGACGACTTCGTCAGCCCCGCCAACACTTGCTCGCGCTGGGCCGCCAAGCTGCGCGGTGACGGCCCCGTCTCGAGCGCCGCCCCAAGCTGCTCACCCAGGTTACCTTGTCGTGTCATGGTTCCTCCGCCGCTAGTCGCGGCAGTACGCGCGACAGCTCAGGTGACGCCGCTACAATCGCTTCGAACCGGCGAGTGGCGCCCGCCAGACGCCGTTTGGCCGTAGACAGTGAATAGCCGCAAAGCTGCGCGATCTCGGCCGCGCTGTGGCGCTCTACGTAGTGGAGCATGAAGGCGATGCGCTCACCGGGCGGCAGCTTGTCGATCACGCTCTTGGCGTGCACCAGCAGATCCCGCACTTCGACCTCGCGCACGAAGTCTCCGTGCAGCACGGCGGGTGGGCTGTCGCGCCAGAAGAAGCGCCTCACTTGCCGCCGCCTGAGCTCCCCGTGCACGGTGTTGACGGTGATGGCGTGTACCCAGCCTGCGAGCTTGTCCGCCTCGCGCAAGTTGGGTCCCGAGCGCAGGATTCTCACGAACACCTGTTGCACGATGTCGTCGTGCTCCCCGTCGGCGCCCAGCAACCGCCAGACCCAGCGGTTGACCGCCGCCGAAAAGCGATCGTAGACGGCCGCCGCGGCCTCGCGTGAGCCGCGACGCAGCAGGTCGGCCAGCATCACGTCGCTGACATCAGCGCGAGCCGCCCCGCGGACGGCGGAAACGGGCGGTTCAGGGGGCGGTTCGGGGCGAAGCACGGTTTTTTGGGGAAATCGCCGGAGCGAGCGTCGGGTGAAGTCGGGGCTCGGAGCTAGAGACGTTCGAGCGCCCGCCGCTGGCTCAGCATTCGCTGCCGTGAAGAATTACGCCACCGCAAAAACCCTCGAAAGGCCGCGATCGCAGCGTCGAATCGTGACACCGGTTGAGGGGCGCGCGCGTCTATCGGCACATGCTCGAAGCTTCGGCGCTCCGTACCCGGCGGGCGCTCACCACCTTCCGGACGACGTTCGCTGCAGACTTCGCGTTCTGCCTCGCAACGTTGGCGTTGGGTTGCCAGGGCCAGATCGTCGGCACGAGCCCGAGCTCGGGAGCCAGCAACTCGACGGCCGGTCCGGCGGCGAACGCTGGCGGCAGCGCAACCACATCCACCCCCGTGGATGTCGGTAGCCTGGTCGAGGCGTCGACCCGCAGCAGCTGCCGGATGGAGTGCCGGCCAACGCGCGTGTCTTGCGCCTTTCCTACGACGAGTACGACCGCGCGTTGAAGGACCTACTGGGCCTGCCGGTCGACGAATCGGTCAATTTTCCCGCGGAGCAAGCGAGCCTGGGGCCGTACGTGGGCTACGCGGACATGCGGGTGGGAGAGCGCCTTTATGGCGAGTTCGAGCGCAGCGCGACCTCCCTGGCGGAGCGCGTCGTGGGCTCACCGCAGGCGTTTGCGACGGTCGTCGGCTGCGAGCCCAGCGCCGCGGGTTGCCGGGACCAGTTCATCGACGGCTTTGGCCTCCGCGCCTTTCGTCGCCCGCTCAGCAGCGCCGAGCAGACGCGCTATCGGGCGATCTTCGACCGAGGTGCCGAGCTAGTCGCCAGCGGCGACGCCTTTCGTGACGGCGTCCAAGTCACGCTCCAAGCGCTGTTGCAGTCGCCAAAACTTTTGTATCGGATTGAGACGGGGGACGGCTCCGTGGACGCATCCGGCGCACGACTGACGGGGTTCGAGATCGCAACGCGCCTCTCGTTCATGCTCGCGGGGACGACGCCCGACGCCGCGCTCCTCGCCGCGGCGCGCGATGGTGGGCTCGGCACGGCGGACGGCATCGCGCTGCAAGCGCGTCGGCTCGCGGCCGCGCCGGGATTCGACGACCGCGTGGTCTCTTTCCACGAGCGTTGGATGCAGCTCGACGAGCTCGCTTCCCTGACCAAAGACGCCACGACTTTCCCCAACTTCTCGCCCGAGCTGGTCGACTCGATGCGCGGTGAGGCGCTCCGTTTCGTCAAAGCCGTCACGCTCGAAGGCAGCGGCGCCGTCTCGGGGCTGCTGACGTCACCGTTCGGCTTCGCCGACCAGAACCTGTCCAAGCTGTACGGCCTGACCGGCACCTTTGGCTCCGAGCTGGTTCGCGTCGACCATGCGCCGGAGTCCGGGCGCCTGGGCCTGTTCACGCAGGGCGCGTTCCTAGCCGGGCACAGCTCGAGCAGCAGCGGCACGTCGCCCATCCTGCGCGGTGTCTTCTTACTGCGCCGCGTGGCTTGCGCGACCATTCCCGATCCGCCTCCGGGCGCCGCGATGCAGCAGCCGGCGACGCAGCCGGCCATGGAGCTTCGCACGACGCGCGACTACTTCACCTGGAAGACGTCGATGGCGGCCTGCGCTGGCTGCCACAGCATGATCAATCCAGTCGGCTTCGCCTTCGAGCGCTTCGATGGCTTGGGTCAATGGCGCGACAACGAACGGGGCGCGCCGCTCGACACCACCGGCGCGTTGCATCTCGGGTCGGACGATCTGTCCTTCAGCGATGCGAGCGGGCTGCTGCAGGCGTTGTCCAAAGAGCCGCAGGTGCAGGCTTGCTACGCCAAGAACTGGCTGCAATTCGCTTATGGCCGCCGCGACGATGCAGCGGACTCGCGCGCGCTCGGCCTGGCGGCGCAACGACTCCAAGCCGGCAACTTCTCGATTCGCGATCTTGCCGTGGCGCTCACCGAGCGGCCGGCGTTCAACCACCTCCCGGGTAAGGCAGAGTAGCTCATGCGCAGCGCACGCTTCTTGTCACGAAGAACCTTCTTGCGCGGTGCAGCGGGCGCCGCCGTGGGGCTGCCCTTGCTCGAGAGCATCGGCGCCGGCCCGCTGCAGGCGCAAAGCGCCAAGCGGACGACGCGCTTCCTTTCTTTCCATTCGAGCTGCGGTGTCGAAACCGAGCGCTTCTGGCCGGCGATCGGCCCGCTCACGGATGCTTCGTTTGCCGGCAAAGGCACCGAGGCGCTCGCCCCATTCGCCTCGCGCATTCTGATCCCGCGCGGGGTCCACGGCTATCCGGTGGGCACGTGGACCGGCCATTCCGAGGGCACCTGCCAAGCCCTGACCGCAGCACCGTTGTCGAACGGGCTCGCTCAAGGTCGCTCCATCGATCAAGTCATCGCTGACGCGCTGAACCCGCAGGGGCGAGAGGCCTTGGTCGTACGGCCAGGCGGCAGGGACCTGGGCGTGGCGGCATTCAATTCGATTTCTTATCGCAGCTCTGGGCAGATGGCGGATGCCGAGTCCAATCCGTTTCGGGCCTACCGCTCGATGATGGGGCTGGGCACGGCCCCGCCGAGCGCCGGAGACGAAGCGGCGCAACGGTTGCTCGCGAGGCGCCAAAGCGTGATCGACCTCGTGCGCGAGGAGTTCCAAGATCTTCAGCGCATCGACCTGAGCCAGGCCGACCGCGACAAGCTCCAGCAGCATTTTCAGCTCATCCGCGACGTGGAAAACGGAATGACGGGGGCGCCCGGCGTCGTCGCCTGCAACCTCGACGCGACCACCGCGTCGCAGCTCGAGGCCATCAAGCAGGACACGGTCGAGAGCAACGACAACTTTCCGGTCATGGCACGCCTGTTCGCAAAAATCGTCGCGCTGTCTTTGGCTTGCCAGTACACGCGCTCGGCGGTGCTGCAGTGGGGCGCCGCGGTGGCGGGTGCCCCGATGTATCGCTGGGACGGGATGAACCACAACTATCGCCACCATCCGCTGTCTCACGGTACGACGGACGACTTCAACGCGACCGAGGTGTCCGGGTACAAGGACATGTTGTTCGCGATCGACCGCTGGAACATCGGAGAGCTCGCGAAGCTGCTCGGCCTGTTGGATGGCTACCAGGAGCAGGACGGAGCCACGCTGCTCGACAACACGGTCGTGCTCTACACCAACGAGTTCTCGCACGGCCAGGGGCACACCACGGGTGATCTGCCGATGGTCATCGCCGGTGGGGCCGGATATTTCCAGCTCGGCCGCTCGGTAGTGCTCGATGGCAGCAAAGCCGACATCGGTGGCGTGACGGGTACGGCTGGCCAAAGCCACCGTCTCATGTGCACGGTAATGAACGCCGCGGGGGTCCCCACCGCGAGCTGGAATGGCGGCACCGAGCTCCCGGAGCTCAAGGCGTGAGAAATTCGAGCAAGATGGACCCGACTGTGACGCGCACTGCCCTTTGGCTGACGACCTTCACTTCCCTGGCGCTCACGCTTGGCGGCTGTTCCACGGGCGGCGCAGGCTCGCCCGGTGGCGCCACGGGGCAAGGCTCCGGTGGTTCGACGTCCGGGAGCGGCGGCTCCGGCACGGCCGTCGGCGGCAGCATCGCCACGACGCCGAGCGACGCCTTGCCGGCACGCATTCGCCGCCTGAGCAACGCCGAATACGACGCTTCGGTGCGGGCGCTGCTTGGCAGCACGAGCTCGCCCAGCAAAGATTTTTCGTTTCCCCCCGACGCCAAGCAGGGTCCTACCAATTCTCCCGCCGGGGCCGCGTTCACGGTGAACGACGCGCAACGCGTCGATCCGGTGATGGCCGTCAAGCTGGACACGGCCGCGCTGGCGCTGGTCGCCGAGGCGCGCGCGAGCGGCAAGCTGTCCGGGCTCGTGCCATGTCCGGACGAAAGCGCCGCCGGCGGCGAGACGTGCGCCCAGTCGTTCATTCAGGGCATGGCCACGAAGGCTTATCGGCGAGCCCCGACGGACGCCGAAATCGCCGGCTTGCTGAAGGCGTACCACGTTGGCGCCGACGGCTACACCTACGCCGATGGCATCGCTCAGGTGATGCGCGTGCTGTTGCAGTCGCCCGGCTTTCTCTACACCACCGAGATCGGTGCGCCGGGCTCGGGGCCAAGCTTCGTCATGACGTCCGACGAAATCGCGACGGAGCTCTCCTACCTGCTCACGTCGGGACCACCGGACGGTCCGCTGCTCGACGTCGCGGCCTCGGGCTCCCTCACGACGCCGGAGAAACGCGAGTCGGAGGCAAGGCGACTGCTCGCGACTCCCGCCGGCCATGAGCGCTTCGTGCGCGTGGTGCGCGAGTGGTTGGGCATCGACGACGTCGCGCGCCGCGAAAAGTCCCAAAACGTGTATCCGGAGTTCGCGGGCTTGAGCCAGTCGATGGAGAAGGAGAGCCGCCTCTTCATCGAAGAAGTGCTGTTCAACGGCAAGGGAACGCTCAGCGACCTGCTCACCGCCGATTGGACGATCGCCGACGCTCCGCTCGCCGCCTTTTACGGGGCCACGTCTGCGGGAGACGGACAGCACACCTCGCTCGCCGGGTTGAACCGGCACGGCATCTTGAATCAGGCGGCGTTCCTGTCGGTTTTCGCGAGCAATAACGGCAGCCACCCGGTGTTTCGCGGCGTGGCTATCATGCGCCGCGTCGCCTGCCTTCGGATTGATGACCCGGGCTCCCTGGGCATCGTCGTCAGCTTTCCCGCCACCGACCCGAGCAAGACCACGCGCGGCCGCTTCGAACAGCACGCGTTGGATGCAAAATGCGCGGGCTGTCACGCAACCATCGACAATCTAGGTTTCGCCTTCGAGGGCTTCGACGGCATGGGGAGGTGGCGCACCACGGAGAAGGAGAACGGCAAGCCGATCGACGCGAGTGTGTCGCTCTCGACCGGCACCGACCTCGATGGCTCGTACGCCAGTAGCGCCGAGCTCATCGATGCCATGGCCCACAGCGCGAGCGTCAAGCAGTGCCTGGCCCGGCAACTATTTCGGAGCACCGCGGCGCGCAGCGACGCCAGCGTCAAGGACGCCGAAGATGGCTTCGTCGAGCTGTGGAAGCAGCTGCCCGACGACCAACAGACTCGCTTTTTGGAGGTCGTGGTGGCCTTCGTCAAGTCGCCGACGTTCATCCAAAGGAGGATTCCGTGAAGCTGCCGTTCGTTCGTCCCCAAAAACCACGCAGCGCCACGCGCCGCTCCTTTTTGCGGGCGGTAGGCGCCGCGGCGACGGCCCTCCCGTTCTACCAGCTGCTCGAGGACTCTTTCGCGCACGCCGCTGGCGAAGCGCTGCCACTCAAGCTCATCATGATTTCGCACCCGCACGGCATCGCCAGCGAATACTTCAACGCGCGCACGCCGACGTCCCCGGACATCATGGTCGAGGGGCTCTCACTCAAAGGGACCGACACCGAGACGAGCTTCGACATCGCTTACCCCAACTGCACCCTGCAGCCCTTCGACGACGCCGCGACCTACGGCAAGAGCTTCAAGGATCGCCTGCTGCTGATCGACGGCCTGGACTTGGCCCACGACGGCCACGACGCGGTGGCTGCGATCTTGACGGGCAGCCGGATCACCGGTGGTTCTCCCGCCAACTCATCGCTCGATCAGTACCTGGCGGTGGAACAGGGTCTGGGTGCCGCGACGCTCAAGAGCAGCGTCGCGCTCGCCGTCGGCAGCTCCGGCACGTATCCGGCAAGCACCCTTTCGTACAGCAAGGGCGGCGTCGGCGTGGGTAAGATCATTTCCCCCCTCGACGCGTTCGACTACCTTTTCGGTGGCTTCGTGCCAACCGACGACGCGGACGCACGCGCCGCTCTCGCCCGGAAGAACGCACTGGGCCAGAGCGTGGTGGACTACGTGCGTGAAGACTGCAATCGACTGCGGGCGCGCTTGGCTCCCGTCGAGCAGCAGAAGATGGATCAGCACTTGGCGTCCATCCGCGACCTGGAAAAGACGTTCGGCTCCCTCACTGGTCAGGCGTGCTCGATGGTGCCAAAGCGGCCATCGGCGGCGGATTTTCCCATCGACATCAGCAAATTGGAGCGCTTCAACGGGGGCGAGCCCACGTTCGACGTGGTGACCGACTTCTTCGTCAATCTGCTCGCGGAAGCGTTCGCTTGCGACGTGACGCGCTTTGCGACCTTGGTGCTCAACGACTTGCCCTGGAACAGCGCCGCCAACGCGCCGACCGATTCCCTCGGCTATGGCTTGCCGTCGGAATTTCACAATGAGGTCGCGCACAAGTACATCTCCTATGGCTTCGACTGGCAAGGAACCCTTGCCGGGCACGGTGACGCGAGCACGTGGCTACCGCTCGCGAAGTACAACAAGTACGTGTACGGCAAGGTGGCGCGCTTGCTCCAGAAGTTGGACGAGCGCGGAGCGTTCGACAGCACCCTCGTCTATGTGACCAGCGAGATGGGTAATCCATCCCTCCACTCTTCCGCTTCGGCCCCCACCGTGCTGGCCGGCGGCAAGAACGTTCCGTTCCGCTTCGGCCGGCGCTTGCAAACGACGCCTGACTGCTCGCCGCCGAATGACTCGTGCAATGCGCGAGACGCCAAGTTCGCGAGCGGCGCGAACAACCACCTGCTCGTCTCGATCGCGCAAGCCTTCGGCGTCCAAACCGATACGTTCGGCGTCGGAACGGATCCGGCGTTCACCACCGGCGCGCTGTCGACCCTGACCTAAGGTACGGTCGGGGCCGGCTATCACGGTGCGGAAGGACCGCCCTTCACCACGAACTGATAGCTGCCGGATCCGATCTTGTAGATTTGACGCCCTGGCTCCGAACGGACGAAGGCGGCGCCGTCCGCGGTAACGTTCGTTTGACTCATCGCGGGCACGTGAACGGTCGCCGTCGTATTCGGCGGAATCGTGACATTGAGGGTAAGATCGGTCGTGAGCGTCCACTCGCTCAGGACGGGACCCCGCAGCGTCTTCGTCTCACCGTGCGAGGACGTCAAGTTTCCGACGACCTCCGGACGGATGATGATGTTCGCGAATCCGGGCGCGTCCACATCGGGGTTGATGCCGGCGAGGGCGCGAAAGAACCAAGCGGTGATGTCTCCGAGAAAGATGTGGTTTAGCGAGTTGTCGCCCTGCCAGTCTTCCCAAAGCGTCGTCGCGCCTTTTTCGAACCAATTTCCCCAGCTCGGGTAGTCGGTTTTGTTCGCGATTTCGTAGAAGAGATCGGCGCGGCCGCCGTCCGTGAGCGCCCACGGGAGATATTTGGTGCCGAGACACCCCGTATCGAGGTGGTTACCCTTCGCGCCGACTTTCGCCGCGAGCGCCGACAACACCTTGGTTCGATCGGCGCCGTCGACCAGGTTTTGATACAGCGCCGTAGCGAGCGCGGTCTGGCTTCCGGTCGACACCTGTCCGGTCGAGGCATCGAAGAACTTCTGCTGGAACCTGCTCTTCACGTCGTCGGCCATCTTCCCGTACTTGGCCGCGTCGTCGGTCTTGCCGAGCCAGCCGGCAACCATCGACACCAGCTTGGCGTCGAATACGTGATAGCCGGCGTGCGTGACCGCCTCGGGGGTGGTGTCCCCGGGGTAGACCCAGTCACCCAGCCAGCCGCTCGGGTTCGCGGAAAAGTAGTCCTTCGAGTCGAGGTAGTCGACGTAGCTCTTTAGCTTGTCGTAGCTCGCCATCAGAATCTGCTTGTCGCCGTAGTACAGATACAAATAGTACGGGACGACGAAGTAGGCGCTGTCCCAAGCCGGGCCGTTGCCCCAACTGTAGCCCCAGCCGTCGGTCGGCACGATTCCCGGAAGCGCACCGCTTGCCTGCATTTCGTCGGAAATGTCACGAATCCACTTCGTGTACCCGGCGGCGTTGTCGTACGTGAACATGGCTTGCTCCGCGCCGAGATGAGCGTCCGCCATCCAGCCGTTCTTCTCGCGGTGCGGGCAGTCGGTCGGAATGCTCTGGAAATTGGCGCGGTACGACCAACGCGTCGCCTCGAAAATCTTGCCGAACAAAGCGTTGGACGACCTGAACTCGCCCACCGAATCGAACGCCGTGTTGACGGCTCGCGCGACGACCGCGTCCAGGCTCGGCGCCACGGGAAGCCCCGAGATCTCCACGTATTGGAACCCGTTGTACTCGAAGCGCGGCTCCCATACCTCGGTCCCCTGTCCCTTCATCAAGTAGTTGTCGGTCTCGAAACGCCCCTTGTTGCCGGTCTTGATGATGGCCTGATCGATCGTGCCATCGGCGGAAAGGCGTTCGCCGTAGCGCAGGGTGAGAGACGTGCCGGCAGCCCCGGACAGCGAGAGGCGAACCCAACCCGCGAGGTTCTGTCCGAAGTCGAAGACATACGTGCCCGCCTTCGGCGACTTCACGGTCTTGGCCGGAAGCGTTTGCGTCACCTTCGCCGGCGGGAACATGCGCGCGGAGAGAACGCCGGCAGGTGCTGGTACCGTCAACGCTGGCGTCCAGGAAGCGTCCTCGTCGTACTCGGCCGCGGCCCAGCTCGTTTTTTCCAGGCGCGCATCGTAGGTTTCGCCGCTGCGCACTTGGTCGTACAGAATCGGCCCGGTTGCCACGTGCCAAGTGTCGTCACTGACGATGGTCTGCGACGTTCCGTCCGTGAACGTGATTTGGGCCTGCACGAGCGCGCGCGGGGTTGCACGCCACGGCGCGCTCTCGAACCCCCAGTCGGTAGGGGCGGTCTGATTGAAGAAGCCGTTGCCCAGCACCAGCCCGATCGCGTTCGTGCCCTGCTCGAGCGCGGCGGTCACGTCGTGCGTCACGTACAGCACGCGTCGGTCGAAGCGTGTGTAGCCCGGTGCCAGCACTTGGTCGCTGATCTTTTGCCCGTTGACGTAGAGCTCGTAGTAGCCGGCGGCGGCCACGTAAATGCGCGCGGACTCAACGGCCGTAGGTAGCGCTACGGTCTTGCGCAAGAACGGAGCCGGCGCCGGAGGATCGACCAGCGCAGTCGAACCGGCGATCCACTTGCCTTTCCAGTCGCCCTTCGAAAGTAGGCCCATCTCCCACGCGCCTTCCGCGCTCGGCTCGGAAACGTTGCCGTCGCGGTCCCAAACGCGGACAGTCCACGACACGCGCTGACCGGACGCGAGCGGCGGGCCACCGTACGGGATGTGCAACTGCTGCGCCGACGCCACCTTGCCGCTGTCCCAAACCGTCGCGCCGTCCGAGCCGGCCACGACGACCTGATAGGCCGTTTGGCTCTGATTCCGATCTTTCGAATCGAGGGCCCATGACAGACGCGGCTTCGGCGTGTCGATGCCAAGCGGATCCGTCAGGTACTCGCAACGGAGCCCGACAGCGGTGAGCAGCCCGAGGGCAGTCGCGGCGTCGCCCCCGCTACCGTTGGAGTCGGTTCCGGCTCCGCTCCCTCCGGTGCCCGAGGTTGCGCCCATGCTCGCCCCGCCGGCCGACGAGGTGGCTGTCCCACCCGCCGCCGAGGTCCCGATCGCCGCTCCACTCGCGGCGCTGACGCCGCCCTGGCTCGCGTGCCCGGGGTTCGGCGCCCCCCCCGACTGACATGCCGCTATTGGCATGCCCGCCACTGCCAAAAAGAGGACCGCGCTGAACGCGAAACGAGATCTCTTGATCGCCCGACGATTTCGCATTGTCGGTGATACTAGTGGTGCGAGCCGCAGATTTTGTCACCGCACGGCCGCCGCCCAGCCCGACAGATCGAGCCGCAGAGCGAGGCCGAACGCGCGCGGGGTTGCCCGCGGGGAAAGGCGGACTACAGCAGGCGACCGCCTGTGCGAAAGCGGCGTGTGTGTGACGCCATCGCAAGAGCCGTGACGTTTCCCGCTTCCGGAACCACGTTCAGGGGCAGAGTGGCGTGGAGTCACCAACCGACTTGCAGAGCGTGCCGTCGAGGTACCCGGCGCCGATGCCGCCCTCGGCGCAGTCGTGCAAGCCATAGCCGTCCTCGACGAAGAAGCTGCGGGTGCCGAGCCAGTTGTGATCGGCGTCGTAGGAGTACAGAAAATCGCTGCCACGCTCACCCGGGATGGAGCTGGTGATGTTGATGCCGCCGCAATCATTGGGCACTTGCTGGCGTCGGTCGGCAGAGTTGCATTGGCTGAGGTCCGGGAAGGGTGTCACCTGATGGCTCGGGGGTAGACAGCCGGCTGTCCAACAAATGTCCAGCGGCGCGCCTTCCGGAGTGCACTGCTCTCCAACCACCTGCGTCTTGCAGTAAGTGCCGAGGCGCCTCGGCTCTTCGGCGAGCTTTGCCCCAACCAGCTGCCACTCATCGTCGAAGTAGTAGACGCGGGTCTTGCCGTCGCCCAGGGCGTCGATCACGTGGCCGCAGCTCGCGTCGCCGACGGTGGTGCCCGTAGTATCGCCGCATGCGGCTTCGACGCCGTAGCCGTCAACGTTCACGTGCGGACAATAGCTGCCCGCCGCGCTGCAGTAAGTAGCGAGATCGGTAGGCGCGCAGTCGACGGCGCACAGCTCGGCGTCCTCGAGCGGCGCCGAGCCGTTCGTCCAATAGCGGCTCTCGTCCCCCGCGCCCCCTGCCCCACCTTCGCCATTGGCCTGGTCGGAATACGGGCCCACTCCTCTGCAGACATCGTAGGCCGAGCTGCCGTAGGCGTAGGGATCCAGCGCCTGGCACGGTTCGCCGTAAGTCACGCCGAGCGCCCAGGTTCCGTCGGCGCAGAAGCCAGAAAAGCCGAAACCGCGTCCGTACGCGCCGACGAGCTGGTTCTGAGCATCGAACGACCAGGTGCGAGTGAAGGCGTCCGGGTCGTCGCCGACGACGGGGTCGACGCGCCCATCGTGCCGGACATAGTTCATGCCTCCACAGTCGTTGGGGATCCGGTAGCCGCTGGTGCCGTCGCACAGCAGGCTGCACAGCACTTGCTGGCGGGTCGGCTGGTCGATGGCGGTCAGCGGTTCCGCGCAATGACTGTCGGGATCGCACACGTTCACGGCAGGGCCAGTGGTTGCGCAGCTCCGCCCGTACTTCTCCGTGTGACAGGGGGTCCGATCGTAGTTCAACAGGCGGATTTCGGCGGCCACGAGCGCGTGGCTCTCATCGAAATGCCAAATGATGCGCCCTTCCGGGTAAGGAAGATCGAGCGCAAACCCGCCGCAGGTTGAGCCGTAGCGCTTGGCGCTCGACGGGTTCGAATCGCTCCGCGGGTCCAAGAGACAATAGGTCTCGAGGTTGGCGTAATAGCTGGGACCCGTCGAGGGCGTGACGAGCGTTGGGCAGTCTTGTTCGCCGCAGAGCGCGTCCAAGGAGAGACCGCTTTGGTCGACGCCATCGCACCATTCGAGTGGAGGCAAGCCGGACGACTCACCGCCTTCGCCGCCAGCACCGCCGCCCGACTGCCCAGCTTTCTCGGGCTGGCCACCAACGATCACGGCTCCGGAGACGCCACCGGCGCCACCCCCAACACGACCGCCTACGCCTCCCTCCGCCATCCCGGCCATGCCTGCCACGTGAGCACCCGCGGCCGGGCTCCCCGCTTCCCCGGCCAATTCACCGGGTGCGGAGCCACCGTCGTCGTCACTGCATCCCCAAATGGACACGCCGACGAGCAAGCCCGCCACCAATGCCCTCGACGACTGCCTTCCCATGGCCGTCCCCTAGCACGCGCCACGTTGTCAGGCCAATTCGAGCTGGTGGTCTCTAACTCCAGCCTTCAGCCGCGAGCAAATCCGTGACTCGCTTTTTGACGTCTTCGCGGATTTCGCGGACGCGCTCCACGGGTTTGCCTTTGGGATCCTCTAGGGGCCAGTCCATGCGGCGCAGGCCGGGAACGTGCGGGCACTGCTCGCCGCAACCCATGGTGATCAGGATCGCCGAGCTCTGGGCGAGCTCGTCGGTCAAGCGGCGTGGGGCGACGCCCTCCAAGT
The DNA here is from genome assembly GCA_040348565.1 of Myxococcales bacterium. Lineage (GTDB taxonomy): Bacteria > Myxococcota_A > Polyangia > Polyangiales > Polyangiaceae > PMG-095. The sequence goes on from JBEQSW010000294.1 coordinate 13,057, forward strand.
CGATGCCGACCTCGCGCATCGCCTGCAGCACCTCGGGGTGCACCCGCGCGCCCGGCTCGGTGCCGGCCGAGATGGCTTGGGCTTTGGTCTTGTCAGCCAAAGCGTTGAACCAAGCGGCGGCCATCTGCGACCTGCCGGCGTTGTGAATACACGCAAAGAGTACGGTTTTCATGCGGCTTCCTTGCCGACGCTCGCCGCTTCGACCAGCGGGCGCTCGGCTTTGCCCCGAACGGGCAGCAAGAACTTGAACAAGGCCGTCGCGGCCAGCGCCCCCGCCAGCTGCGCGGCGATGAACCCCGGCGCGTCCGCCGGACGGATGCCGGAGAAGGTGTTGGTCAGCGAGCGAGCCAACGTCACAGCAGGGTTGGCGAACGACGTGGACGAGGTGAACCAGTAGGCGGCGGTGATGTACGCGCCCACCGCGAACGGCGTAAATTGCGCTTGCTTGCGTGAAACACCCCAGATGACCGACAACAAGCCGAACGTGGCCACGAACTCGCTCAGCCACTGAGCGGGACCGCTGCGAACGTGCTGGGAGGCCGTAAACACGGGCACTTCGAACATGCCGTGGGCCACCGCTACACCCAGCAAGGCTCCCACCACCTGCGCCGCAATGTAGAGCGGCACGTCGCTCCACGGTCGCCCGCCCTCCCAGGCATCCGCGATGGTGACGACCGGATTAAAGTGCGCTCCGCTGAGCGGGCCAAACGTCAAGATCAAGGCCACCAGCGCAGCCCCCGTAGCGATGGTGTTGGCCAACAGCGCGAGCGCAACGTTTCCGCCCGCCAAACGCTCGGCCATGATTCCCGAGCCGACGACCGTCGCCAGCAAGAACGCCGTGCCGACGGCCTCGCTCGTCAACTTCCTAAGCATTCGTGGAAGCCTTTCCCCGCGCTACCGACATGTTTGGAGACTCCACCTATACCGAGGTTTTGGCGGCAGCAGGGGCGCAGCAACCGGGACTGGCCGCGGCCGGTTTCTTCGAAATGCCCACCGGCGCGCAGCAGCTGCTGGCGTCGGCCTTCATCACCGCCGCGTCGGCCTTGACGACGAACACTTCCCACGAGTTGCCGTCGGGATCTTCCACCCACACCTTGTCTTGCACGGCGTAGCAACACTCGGTGTCTTCTTCGGAAAAGGTCGCGAGACCGACCGCTTCGAAGCGGCCTTTGGCCTCCAGCACGTCGGCGGTGCTGGCGACTTGAATACCGAAATGACTGGCGTTGACGCCAGTGCGCGGCGCCTCCGCCAT
>JBEQSW010000270.1:0-4863 GCA_040348565.1 Myxococcales bacterium
TTCCTTGGCACGGCGGGCGCTGGCAATCACGTCCTCCACCTTGAGCATGGCCTCGCCCTTGACGGCTTGGTGGTGCGACGACTGCGGACAGTAGGCGCAGTCTTCGGGGCAGCCGCCGGTCTTGACGCTGAGCAAGGTGCAGAGCTGAACCGTGTCTTCCGAGTGATGGGCCAGGTGGACCGCTCGGGCGCGGTCGATCAGCTGGAAGAGCGGCAGGTCATGCAGGGCCCGCACTTCGGCGAGGGTCCAGTCATGGCGGATGGCATGCGGAGCGGCGGTTTGGACGTTGGCTGACATCGGGCGTGGGGGGCTTTCGGCCACGATAAAACGCCGGGCCGAGGCCGGACGTGTAGCGTCACCTCGCCCTCAAGTCCAGCTTGGGCTAGGCTAACGCCCGATGTTCGCGATCACGCTCCGCGTCACGTGTTGTTGCCGTCCCCGGACGGTCTGACTCGACGCGAGCCTGCTTCGAACTGCCGTCCAGCACCGTGGGCGGCCGGTCATGCATTTTCTGCCGCTCGTTTCTAGCGCCAGGAGACCATCGTGACCGAGCTCAAGCTCTACAACACCCTCACCCGCAGCATCGAACCGTTCACCCCGCGCTCGCCCGGCTTGGCGCGCGTCTATAGCTGCGGCCCCACCGTCTACAGCCGCCAGCACCTCGGCAACATGCGCCCGTACGTGCTGGCCGACCTGTTGACGCGCGTCCTGCGCTTGGAGGGCTTGGACGTACGGCACGTCATCAACATCACCGACGTCGGGCACCTGACCGACGACGCCGACCGCGGCGAGGACAAGCTGGAGCTGGCGGCTGCCGCCAGTGGCACCTCGGCCCTGGAGGTGGCGCGGGTTTGGACGGAGCTGTTCAAGCACGACCTTTCGCTGTTGAACGTGCGTGAGCCGGACGTGTGGGCGCGCGCCACCGAGCACATTCCCGAGCAGATCGCGATGATTCAGACGCTGGAGCAAAAAGGCTTCACCTACCTCACCGGCGACGGCGTGTACTTCGACACCTCGCGCGACCCCGGCTACGGCGCTTTGTCGCGCTTGCGCGCCAGCGCCGCCCACGGCCGCATCGCCAACGACACGGGCAAGAAGAATCCAGCCGACTTCGCGCTCTGGAAGCGGTCTCCCGAGCGCGGGCCGCGGCGACAGCTGGAGTGGCAGAGCCCGTGGGGCGTTGGTTTCCCGGGCTGGCACATCGAGTGCAGCGCGATGGCCACCAAGCACCTGGGCCCGCAGATCGACATCCACACCGGCGGGGTCGACCACGTCGCCGTTCATCACACCAACGAGATCGCTCAAGCCGAAAACGCGCTGGGCAGCCGGCCCTGGGTGCAATTTTGGATGCACGGCGCCTGGCTGCTGTTCGACGGCGAAAAGATCTCGAAGTCGCGCGCCCACGAGCTGCACCCGCCGAACCTGGACGACCTATCACCCCTGGGAGTGACACCGGGCGGCTTCCGCTACTACCTGTATACCGCCCACTACCGCAGCCCGCTCAGCTTGTCGGGCGAAGCCTTGCGCGGCGCCGAAGCGGCGCGGCGTCGCCTGCGGGCGCTGGTGCGCGCCGGGCGCGCCGAAGGCGACGCCGAAAGTGACGCGCCGCAACCCAAGCGCAAACGGCTCGAAGCACTGCGCGAGAAGTTCCGAGAGGCATTGCGCGACGACTTGGACGCGCCCCGGGCCCTGGCCGTGCTTTGGGAAATCGTCGACCAACCGGAGCCGCTGCCCGCTCGCGCGCGGCTGATCCGCGAGCTGGGAGACGCGATCGGGCTCAGCTTTGCCGGCCCGGTGCCGGCGCTGGAAGACGACGCGCTGGTCGAAAGCTTGGTCGCGCGACGCAACGCCGCCCGAGACGCCCGAGACTTCGCTCTGTCCGACGCCCTGCGCGCCGAGCTGTTCGCCAAAGGCGTGGTGCTAGAGGATTCGCCGAACGGCTCGACCTGGAGGCGCGCGTGAGCGACGACCCTTTACTGGGCCATGAGGGCGTTCTGTTTGACCTGCACGCGATTGTCCGTGCAAAACGTGCAGCTCGGCCCGTAGAAATACTTGCGATTGGCGGTGTCGCCCATCAGGTGCACGCGGAACCAAGCCGTAAACCCGATGATGGTCGGGCCCTTGATGCCGTTTTGGTAGAGCCAGCCGCCGTGATCCGCTTGCAGGTTGTCGATGAAGATGGACGGCAGCGTGGTGATGGCGGCGTAGGTCTTTTCGACGCCGTCACAGGGAACGACGGTGTCCTTGCCACCACAGAACCAAAGCGAGGGGCCGTGGATGCCGGTATTGATCGATGAGCCCGACACGGTGGCGCTCGCACCAATCCGCGGGTCCGAAGCGGCCTTGCTGGTGGAGAAACCGCCCTCGGAGTGACCGAGCGCGCCAACGTGAGCCGTGTCCAAACGGTGGTAGTACGGGCTCGCGGGGTCGTCGGCCTGTTTGATCAACCAGTCCAAGCCGGTGATGGTCGGCAGCGGCGTGCCCTGCGAGGTGATGGTGCTGAGCGAAGCGATCACGACGAAGCCGTGAGAAGCCAGCTGGTTCATCAGCATCAGGTAGCTGCCGCAATACTTGGAGCTGACACAATCCGGCGGGTTCGGCTCGGGGTTGTCGGTGTGCCCGTTGGCCCACACCAGGATGGGGTGGCAGTAGTTGCCCTGCGCCAGGTCTTTGGGTCGATAGACGTTGAACTTCTGCTGCTTGTCCCCGTAAACGGGATCGGGCGTCACGCCCGCGAGAGGCCCTACGTTCTTGTCGGCCATGACCTCGAACGGTCCCGCCGCGGTCGGGTCAGCCGTGGGCCAAGCCGTGCCGACGCAGCTGCTAACGAGCCCTCCACCGGCGCCGGCAGTGCCGCCGGTCGCAGCCCCGCCTCCGCCTGCAGCGGCGCCACCCTGACCGGCGCTACCGCCTTGGGCGGGCGTGCCTGCCGTGCCCGTCGCGCCGGCCGCGGCCGCGCCGCCCACGACGCCGGTTCCTGCCGTGCCGGTAGAGCCGGCCGTGCCGGAGCCAGTGGTGCCGGCGGTCACGGATCCCGTCCCGGCCGCAGAGGTCGAGCCGGCCGTACCGGTGCTGGTGGAGCCGGCTTGGCCAGGTTGCCCCGTCGTCCCGCCTGTCCCCGTGCCGCCGGCGTCACCGCTGGTGCTGCTGCAGGCGGCAGCCATGACGGTCAGAACGAGAGCGGCGGCGCTATTTCGAGAGCGAGCGAGGTGACGCGGGCGATTCATCGAGGCCTCCAGGGAGCCAGGTGCTGGCTCAAAGTAGTGACCGCCCCTCGAAAAGACGTTCACGAATCCGAGCCGAATCGTCCATCAGCGGTTGCGCTTGCATGGGCAGCGCAGCAACTTGGAAAATCCGCTCAGAAACCCATCGCGGCGCGACCGACCTCACGCTCGACGATGCCGGCGCGGATCAGCTCTTTGATGTGCATCTCGAAGGTTTGCATGCCGTACATCGAGCCGCCTGATTCCATCAGCTCCTTGAGCGGCGGATTACCGAGCGGACGCTTGATGGTCTCGCGCACCGAGCCGGTCATCATCAACACCTCGGCCGCGAGCGCCATGCCCTGCCCGTCGGCGCGCGGCAGCAACCGTTGCGCGATGATGCCCTGCAGCGAGTCTCCCAAGCGGTCGCGCAAGTCGTCCGAATCGCCGCCCTCGGACAGGGCGATGATGCGGTTCATGGTGCGGCCCACGTCCGGCGTGTGCAGCGTCGACAGCACCAAGTGGCCCGTTTCCGCGGCTTTCAGCGCGATGGCCATCGTCTCGGCGTCGCGAATTTCACCCACTTGGATGACGTCCGGATCTTGGCGCAAAGCCGCGCGCAGCGCGCTGGCAAAGCTGGCCGTGTCGTAGCCAATCTCGCGCTGGCTGATCGAGCACTTGTCGTCGACGTAGATGTACTCGATCGGATCTTCGATGGTGACGATGTGACGCGCCGTGGTGTGGTTCATGTGGTCGACCATGGCCGCCAGCGTGCTCGACTTGCCGTTGCCGGCCGCGCCCACGCACAGCACCAGACCGCGATCTTTTTCGGCCAGCACTCGACATGCTTCCGGGGCGCCCAGCTTCTCGAGGCTCGGCACCTCGTGCGGGATGATGCGCATCACGATCGCCAGCGACGCCCGCTGCCGGTAGATGTTGACCCGGAAGCGCCCGATGCCGAACACCTCGTACGAGGTGTCGTACTCGCGCAGCTGCGGCAGGTTGCTGAGCACCTGGGGGTCACGGATCAGGTGGCGGGCCAACGCCTCCGTATCCTCGGGCCGGATCTTGTCGACCCGGAAGAACACCAGCGAGCCCCGCACCCGTGCCCCCGGCGGCTGGCCCACCTTGAGGTGCACGTCCCGGGCCCCCGCCGCCTTCGCCTTCTGCAGCAATTGGTGCAGGTAGGCCTCGGAAGCGTACGGGTTGTGCTGGCTAGAAGGCGAAAGGCTGGCCACGTCACCCCATCCTACCGGACAACTTTGCCCGTCAGCACTTTCCCGACGTTTCGTCATTGCACCCCCGACCCCGCCTGCGCTAAGAACCCGCCCTCCCGACGGTTTCCCCCGCCGGGAACGGCCCCCAAGGCCACTGTCTCGGTAGCTCAGTCGGTAGAGCAGAGGATTGAAAATCCTTGTGTCGGCGGTTCAATTCCGTCCCGGGACACCGCATAAAATAAGCTAGATCGTGAGATCACCCCGAACCCCCGGGGACAGTTTTGGGGACAGTTTTTCGGGCTGGATTCTTGCTGCGCTGTCCGCCGCTCTTAGGCCGAACGTTCAGCTCGGGGATCGCTTTGGCCAGATCCGGGAACGGGTCGTAGCTGAGATCGGCCAGCGTCCGAGCGGCGCGCGCGTAGCGGGCTCGCATTTGCGGCGTC
>JBEQSW010000273.1:0-5775 GCA_040348565.1 Myxococcales bacterium
CGGTGGGCACGGTGGTGTACGACGCCACCACTCGCGAAAAGCTGTGTGAGCTGGTGCGCAACGGCGAGCGCTTCGTGGTCGCCACCGGCGGGCGCGGCGGCCGCGGCAACAAGCACTTTGCGACGCCGACCGATCGCGCGCCGCGCAAGTACGAAAAGGGCGAACCGGGCCAGGTGCGAGAGCTGCGGCTCGAGCTGCGCGTGATGGCCGACGTGGGCCTGCTCGGCTTCCCCAACGTGGGCAAGAGCACGCTGATCAGCGCTGTCTCTCGCGCGCGGCCCAAGGTCGCCGACTACCCGTTCACCACGTTGGTGCCGCACCTGGGCGTCGTCACCATCGGCGATTCACGCTCCGGTTTGGGTCGCAGCTTCGTCATCGCCGATATTCCGGGCTTGATTCCCGGCGCCAGTGAAGGCGCGGGCTTGGGCATCCGCTTTTTGCGCCACCTCGAGCGCACGCGCGTGCTGTTGCACCTCCTGGCGCTGGCGGACGAGCCGGGCCGAAACCCGATCGACGACTATCACGTCATCCGGCGAGAGCTGCTCAACTTCAATCCCGATCTGGCGGGCCGCCCCGAGGTGGTGGCGCTAACCAAGGCGGACCTGCCGGACGTGGTCGAGGCGTACCCGGCGCTGGCCGAAGAGTTCAAGAAGCTGGGCGTGGAGCTACGGCTGGTGAGCGCGGCCACCCACCACGGCTTGACCGAGCTGATGCAAGAGCTGTCCGAGAAGCTGTTCATCTAGGTCCAGCGCTCTATATACGTAGCGTGACCGCTCCGGATCTCCCCTACTGGCTCGAGCTCGGGGGCGTTGCGGTGCTGACGTCGGTGGTTTCAGGGGTGATGGGCATGGCCGGCGGCATGCTGCTTCTAGCGGTGATGCTACTGAAGCTGGAGCCCGGCGTCGCCATTCCGGTGCACGGCATCATCCAGCTGGTATCGAACGGCTCTCGCGCATTTTTTCTGCGCCGGCACGTCAACTGGCGCGCGGTTTGGCGCTTTGCCTGGCCGCTGTTGCCCGGGGGCGCGCTGGGCATTTGGCTTTTGGCCTACGTACCGCCCAGCGGCAGCCGCATCGCCATCGGCTCGTTCGTGCTCGCGTCCACCTGGCTCAAGTCCTTCTTTTCGATCGGCAGGGGCGCCACGGCCGAGCGGGCGCTGCCGGTGGGAGGCGCGCTCGTAGGTTTCTTCTCCACGCTGGTGGGTGCCACCGGTCCGTTGCTCGGCCCCTTCGTGCTCGCGCTCGAGCTGGGCGCCCAAGGCACCATCGCTACCCTAGCCGGTTGCCAGATCTTTCAGCATGGCAGCAAGGTGCTGTTGTTCGGCCTGCGCGGCTTCAACCTCGGCGGCTACCTGTTGCCCTGCCTCGGTCTTTCGGTGTGCGCGGTCGCCGGGTCTGCCATCGGCACGCGTCTCCTCGATCACCTGCCCGAAAAGGCCTTTCGCCTGATCGTCAAGCTCACGCTCAGCGCGCTCGCGCTGCAGCAACTCTACGTCGGCCTGCGCGCCCTCGTGGCGTAGCTGGCCCGGCGCTACGCGCCGCCGCCGGGGTTGAAGTCGTCGAGATCGTCGAAGTTGTATTCGTCGGCGGCTAGGTTGTCGAAGCGCGTGTATTCGCCGGTGAACTTGACCATCACCTTGCCAGTCGGGCCGTTACGTTGCTTGGCGACGATCAGCTCGGCCACACCTTTGTCGGGGCTATCGCGGAAATAGTATTCGTCGCGGTAGATGAAGATGATGGCGTCGGCGTCCTGCTCGATGGCGCCCGACTCGCGCAGATCGGAAAGTTGCGGGCGCTTGTCTTTGGTGGCGCGGGTTTCGACCGCGCGGTTCAGCTGCGACAGCGCGATCACGGGCACGCCCATCTCTTTGGCCATGGCCTTGAGACCGCGCGACAGCTCGCTGATCTCTTGCTCGCGGCTGCCGGCGTCGCGTCGGCCTTGCATCAGCTGCAAGTAGTCGATCACCACCAGCCCGAGCTTTTTCGCCGGCATGCCGTTGTCGGCGCCGCGCGTAATTTCGGCCTGCAAACGCCGGATTTTTGCGCGCAGGTCGAGCAGCGTGAGCGCGGGGGTGTCGTCGAGCCACAGCGGCAGGCGCCCCATCCGCGCCGCCGCGTCGGTCATCATGTTCCAGTCTTCGCGCTGCATGCGACCGCTGCGGATCTTTTGCATGTCGACGCGCGCTTCGGACGACAACATACGTGCCGCCAGCTGCTCGCGCGGCATTTCCAAGGAGCAGAACAAGACGCCGTAACCGGGCTCTTCGACGGGCGCTTCCAGGTACGGCTCGTTTTCGCCCGTAACCTCCACCTGCTTCGGGCGAGCGACGTTGACGGCCAAGTTCAACACGAACGACGTCTTACCCATGCCGGGGCGAGCGGCGATGATGTACAGGTCGCCGGGGTGCAAGCCCGAGATCTGCTTGTCGAACATGGTGAAGCCGGTCTCGTAGCCGCTGATGCCACCGCCCTTCTGGGCGGCTTCGGCCAAGAGTTTGAAGGCGCCTTTCACGGCGTCTTTCAGCGGCACAATCGTCGAGTTTTCCGGGATGCGCGCGATGTCGAACACCGCTTGCTCGGCCAAGTCGATGAAACCCTGCACCTCGCCGTAGTCGCCGTAGCCTTCGGCGGCGAAGCGCTGGCACGTGCCAATCAGCTGCCGCACGCGCCACTTTTCACGGATGACCTTGGCGTGGGCTTCGACGTGGGCGACGGCGGGCGTGGCGTCGGACAGCTGCGCCAGGTACGGCGAGCCGCCGATCTGTTGCAGGCGGCCCTTGTCGCGCAGGTAACCGGCGACCGAGACGATGTCTACCGGCCTGCCGTTGCTGTTGAGGTCGACGACGGCTTCGTAGATGCGACGGTTGGCGTCGGCGTAGAAGTGAGCCGGCTGCAGAATTTCTTGGACGCGATCGAACGAGTCGGGGTCGAGCAAGATCGCGCTCAACACCGCCGCCTCGGCGTCTAGATCGCTCGGCGGAACGCGGCCGCCTCCCTGCTCTGGAACGGCGCGAATCTGCTCAGCGGCGCCCATCATGCTTCGACGCTCCAACCAGACATATCCACATACTGACCAGATGCGCAGGCCCCCGCAATGCCCGCGCTTAACAGGCGGAAAGCTCGTAGGATTTTCGTGTCCCGATTCGCGTGCAGGTTGTCCACGTAGTCCTCCAGACCTCGTGCACGGGTTGTGCACAGGCCGCCAAATGCGCGAAACCCCGGAGGCCTCTCGGCATCCGGGGTTTCGAGCTCGGCGGACACTCTCACGAGCGCCCGCACTTTGTCAACGCGCGCTTCACGTCGCGTAGCGACGGAGACGAACGTTGACTGTCTTCGTCGCGGCGGGGCGAGCCCCGCCTTTCACTTCTTGACGACGTTCACTGTCTTCGTCACGGCGGGGGCAAGCCCCGCCTTTTCACTTCTTGACGACGTTTACTTTCAATGTGGCCGTCACGCTGCTGTGAAGCTTGATCGGGACTTCGAACGTGCCGAGCGCCTTGAGCGCTTCGGGCAGCACGATCTTCTTGCGATCGATCTTCACGCCGGCGGCGCCGAAGGCATCTTCGATGTCCTTGGTCGTCACCGACCCGTACATCTTGCCTTCTTCGCCGACCGCGCGCGCAATGCTCACGCTCGCGCCGGCAATCTTCGCCGCCGCCGCGTTCGCTTGCTCGAGCTCCTGCTTGGCCTGCGACGCGACCTGACGCTTCAGGTCCTCGACGCGAGCCAGGTTGCCCGCCGTCGCCGGCACGGCCAGGCCGCGTGGCAGCAGGAAGTTGCGTGCAAAGCCGGGGCGCACACGCACGACCTCACCACCGGTGCCCAAGCTGGGCACGTCGTTCTTCAACAAAACCTTGATCTGAGTCGCCATGAAAACCTCGCCTCAGTCGTTGGAGGTGAAGGGCAAGAGCGCGATGTTGCGCGCGCGCTTGACGGCCAACTGAACGCTGCGCTGGTGTTTGGCGCAGAGCCCGGAGATGCGACGCGGCACGATCTTGCCGCGCTCGGTCACGAAGTAACGCAGGCCCTGCGGATCCTTGTAGTCCACCGGCACCGCGTCGTCGGAGCAGTAAGTGCAGCCGCGGCGGCGCGGACGGCGGCCACCGTTGGCCAAGCCCTCGTTGTCACCACGCATGTCGCGGTCACCACGATCGCGAGTTTGCTCTCTCATTGTGCATCCTCCGAGTTGTCGGCCAGGGGGTTCTCGAAATCTTCGTCGTCGGCCGGCATGTCGTCACGCGAGTGACGCTCGGGCCCGCCTTCGAAGCCGAGCTTGCGCTCGATCGTCTCTTCGACCTCGTCCTCACCGGGCAGGTCGACGGCCTCGAACTTCAGGGCTTCGGCGTCGACGGTGACGCTGTTGGCGTCGACGTCGGCCTGGACCTGAACCGTCTGGTACTTGAGCACGTCGTCGAGCATGCGCAGGTTGCGCTCGACCTCGGCCACGGCCGCGCCGCCGCCCACGTACTTGACGTACACGTACACGCCGCGCTTGGCCTTCTTCACTTCGTAGGCCAGCTGGCGACGACCCCAGTTTTCGATGGTCGTCATTTTGCCACCCTCGCGGGTGACGGCCTCACCCATGCGCTGGGCGATCTTTTCCTGGCTCTCACGAGCGACGTCGGGGCGCAGGACGTAGATGGTTTCGTATTCGCGGGCATGTAGGCCCGCTGCTTGCGTCGTAGCCATTCGATTGTGGTCTCCTTCTGGACCGAGGGCCCCCTGGCGACATGCCGGGGAGCAAGGAGCTGACCGGCTTTCGTCGGTCAGGATCTCAATCAGCGCACGGGCCGCTGATTGATACGGTTCATCGCCTTCTCGAGCCCGAGGCTCGTCACTAGCGAGACCGCCTCCGTAGCGCGCGTTACCATCTGGTCGACGGTAGCTAGCTCCGCGGAGGGGAAGGCTTGTAGCACGAAATCTGCGACGTCACCCCGAAAGTCGGGGGGTGGCCGGCCGATTCCGAGCCTAATTCTGACGTAGTCGGGGCCGAGCGCGGCCGTGACCGAGCGGATCCCGCGGTTGCCGCCGTCTCCCCCGCCCTGCTTCAGGCGCACCTCGGCGAACGGCAGGTCCAGCTCGTCGTGGGCGACGATCAGCTCCGCCGGCTTGATCTTGTAGAAGGTGCAGGCCGCCTGAACGCTGCGCCCGGACTCGTTCATGAACGTCTGAGGGCGCAGCAGCAGCAGCTCTTCTTCGCCGCTTGGCGTACGCAGGCGCGCGCTCGCGACCTCGCCGTGAAAGCGCTCTTTGAAGGCCGAAGCCGGCACGCCACATTGGCGCGCCAGCTCGTCAATCACGCGAAAACCGAGGTTGTGCCGCGTAGCTTGATAACGAGGCCCCGGGTTACCGAGGCCCGCAATCAGCAACATGGCTCACTCGATGAGACCAAGGAACACCTGCTATTTCTTCTCGGGCTTCTTGGCGTCGGCGGCCTTGGCCGCCGGAGCCGCACCCGCGGCCGGAGCTGCACCCGCGGCCGGAGCCGCGCCCGCTGCCGCTGCACCCGGCGCCGCTGCCTCTTCCTCACGCACGATCTCGTGCACGATGGCGGCGACGGTCTGCTCGGCCGGCAAGCGCACCGAGACGCCCTCGGGCAAGCTCAAGTCCTTGGGGGCGACGTGGCCGTCGAGATCGAGCGACGTGACGTCGTGCACGATCTTGACCGGGATGTTGCCGGGCAAGGCGCGGATCGGCAGGCGACGGAACACCTGGCGCAGGATGCCGCCCTTGACCACGCCGGCAGCCTTGCCGGTGAGCTCGAGCGGAACTTCGA
>JBEQSW010000326.1:0-9136 GCA_040348565.1 Myxococcales bacterium
TGGGCTGAAACCCGAGCCTCGTCTGGGCTGAAACCCCAGCCTCATCTGGGCTGAAACCCCAGCCTCGTCTGGGCTGAAACCCCAGCCTCTCCCGGGCGCTCCATCAGGCATCGGGCGTGCCAGTGCTCGATCTCGATATTGGGCGATATCAGGTGATTATTAGGTGATATCACCTGATTCTTGAGTCGCGGCGTGGCGCCGCGGCGCACCGAGGTGGCCCCTTGCCGCTGCAAGCTACGCCCCCGACGCACGGACCACCGGGGGGCCAAGGCGTGTCCGCCGTGGTTGTGGTCGGCAGGCCTCTTCATGTCATCTAGGGGACGGTCGCGGCCGCCCTCACCGACCCGCTGGGCTTCAGCCGGTCCGGCGGTCACCGACCCGCCCCGCTCAGCCGTCCAGCGGCTCGGGCAGCCCCAACAACGCGCGGCCAAGTGCTTTGCCCAAGCTTCGAGCGGCGTCGCGCACCGCGCGGGTTCTCGAAGCGGCGTCGGCGGAAGGCGTGGTACCGGCCGCAAACTGCGCTGAGCGACTGAGGTCGCCGGTATCGCGGCTCGGCTTGGCGTCGACCCGCTCCAACACGTACGCCCGACCCACCACCGTGAGCTCCGAGCCGCGCGCCAGCGGCTGGGCGTTGTTCATGGAGCGCACGCCGATGCTGCGCTCGTCGACGCGCAGCACCTCCACGACGACCCGCGGGAAGCCGCTGCCGAGCGCGCCGGCGGGTGCCAGCTCGCTTCGAAGCCCGGCAGCCGTCTCCTGAACCGCTTCGAAGCTCGCCGTCCCCACGCCGCCGGTAACGACCTCGTAGCGAGGCCCGCCCGATCCCCCGTAGACAGGCCCGTAGCCACACCCTGAAAGGCAGGCCAAGATGGCCCCGGCCCAAGCTCCGGCACAACGCCAAAACCGAACGCGTGGTCGACGAGTTGCCCCCAGCCCTGGGGTAGCAAATTCCTGATTCACATCCTGCATTTCGGGGCCAAGTTTCACGGGAAACAACAGCCTATCCACATCCGACCAGCCGTTCAGTGGGGCAGGGTTTCCCGCTTCAGCCCACGATAAAATTCACAATCTTTCCGGGCACGTAGATGAACTTCTTCAGTGGCTTGTCGGCGATGAATCGGACCACATTTTCGTCCTTCAGGGACTCGGACTTGGCTTCGGCCTCGCTCGCGTCCTTGGCGAGCTTCACCCGACCGCGGGCCTTGCCGTTCACTTGAACGCCGATCTCGATCACGTCGTCGACGCACAGCGCCGGATCGAAGCTGGGCCAGGGTTGCTCGGCGATCAACTGCTGGTGCCCGAGCCCCTGCCAAAGCTCCTCGGCGAGGTGGGGAGCAAACGGCGCCAGCACTAGCAGTAACTTTTCGAGCGCGCCTCGCGGCACGCTGTCCAAGCTGGCCAGGCGATTGGCCAAGATCATCATCGTGCTCACGGCCGTGTTGAAGCGCATCGTGTCGATGTCTTCGCCCACCTTTTTGACGGTGCGGTGCAGCAGCTTGCGCGTTTCCTCGTCACCTTCCCCGTCGCTGAGCGACTTTTTCGCGATCGCGTCGACGCGATCGAGGAAGCGCCGGCAGCCTTGGATGCCAGCCGTTTGCCACGGCTTGGTCTCCTTCAGCGGGCCCATGAACATCTCGTAGACGCGCAGGCTGTCGGCGCCGAACTCGGCCACCACGTGGTCCGGATTCACCACGTTTCCGCGGGATTTTGCCATCTTTTCCAGCGACGTATGCAGCCGGACGCCGCTCTCGGGATGGTGCGGCACGACCTGGGGTTGCTGGCCTTTGAAGACGACGTCGGCGGGCGCGACGTAGCGGGCTTCCACCTTCTCGCCGGCAGTGGTGAGCAGGTTGCCGTCCTCGTCCTTCTTCACGCTCGGATCATCGCCGTCGAGCGAGCGGACCAGCTTGCCGTCGGCGTTCAGCACTGCGTACCAGCGGTACGACTGGCCCAAAATCATGCCCTGATGCACCAGCTGCTGGAACGGCTCGGGGTGCTTGACCACGCCAATGTCGAACAGCACTTTGTGCCAAAAGCGCGCGTACAACAGGTGCAGCACCGCGTGCTCGTTGCCGCCCACGTACAGGTCGACGGGCATCCAGTCGTCGTACGCTTGGCTGGAGAACGGCTCCTTGTCGTTCGTCGGATCGAGGTAGCGCAGGTAGTACCAACAAGAGCCGGCCCACTGCGGCATGGTGTTGGTTTCACGCGCGAACCATTGGCCATTTTGCTGAAAAAACCGCCAATCTAGCGCCTTTACCAAAGGGCCGGCGGGGTCGCCGGGCGCGTAGTCTTCCAGCACCGGTAACACCAGCGGCAGCTCGTTTTCTGGCACCGGAATGGGCTTGGAATAGTCGATGGTGTGCGGGTCGCCGCGGCGCGGATCGCCCTCGCAAGCCACCGGGAAGAAGACCGGAATCGGCTCGCCCCAGTAGCGCTGGCGCGAGAACACCCAGTCGCGCAAACGGTAGTTCACCTTACGCTCGCCGAGCTTGCTCTGCTCGATGAAGCGCAGAATGTTTTGTTTCATCTCGGGCGTGCGCTGGCCGTCGAACTGGCCGGAGCGCACCGCGATGCCGTCGCCGGTGAATGGCGCCGCCAGCGACTCGTGCAACTCGCCATCAGGGCTCACTACCTCGATGATCGGTAGGTCGTACTGTTTAGCGAACTCGAAGTCGCGCTCGTCGTGGGCGGGCACGGCCATGATGGCGCCGGTGCCGTAGGCGCCCAGCACGTAGTCAGCGGTGTAGATTGGAATCTGTTTTCGGGTCAGCGGATTAACCACGTAAGACCCCGTAAAGACTCCCGTTTTTTCCTTATTCAGGCCCGTGCGCTCGAGATCGCTCTTACGCGCCGCCGCCGCGATGTACTCGGCGATGCGCGCCTGCTCGTCCTCCCCTGCCAACGATTGCGTGAGCGGGTGATCGGGCGCGATCACCATGTACGTGGCGCCGAACAAGGTGTCGGGGCGCGTGGTGAAGACGCGGATCTTTTCCGAGCGACCCGCGACCTCGAAATCCACCTCGGCGCCTTCGCTCTTGCCCACCCAATCGCGCTGCTTTTGCTTCGTCTCGGGCCAGTCGAGCGGCTCCAACTCCTCCGCCAAGCGATCGGCGTAGGCCGTGATGCGCAGCTGCCACTGGCGTAGTGGCTGGCGAATGACCGGGTAGTTGCCGCGCTCGCTGCGCCCGTCGATGACCTCTTCGTTCGCCAACACGGTGCCGAGCTCGGGGCACCAATTGACGGGAATTTCCCCCTGAAATGCCAGACCCCGCTCGAACAGCTTCAGGAAGATCCACTGCGTCCAGCGCACGTACTTCGGGTCGGTAGTATCGACCTCACGCGACCAATCGTACGAAAAGCCCAAGCTCTTCAGCTGGCGCCGAAACGTGGCCACGTTGTCGGCGGTGTTCTTGGAAGGGTGCTGCCCCGTCTTGATGGCGTGCTGCTCCGCCGGCAGACCGAATGCGTCCCAGCCCATCGGATGCAACACGTCGAAGCCGAGCGAGCGTTTGTAGCGCGCCACGATGTCGGTCGCGGTGTAGCCCTCGGGGTGCCCGACGTGCAGGCCCGAGCCCGACGGGTACGGGAACATGTCGAGCACGTAGAACTTGGGGCGGCCGGGGTGGCGCACCGATTTGAAGGACTGACGCTCTTCCCAGACGCGCTGCCACTTCGGTTCAATCGCTCGATGATCGTAAGCCATTCGCTAGGGGCCGATATAGCACCGGGCCCCACCCGAGCGGGCCTGCGAAGTACCGGCTCAGCCGCCCTTTTTGCCCTTGCGCTCCAGGCGCTGACGCCGCTTTTCGAGGGCAGATTCGGCCTCGCCAGTGCCAAGCTGCAAGATTTCCAGCGCTCGGCCGGGATCTTTGACGAAGTGCTCGTACAGCTTGGCCAGCTCGAGCCGGAGCGCGGGGTCGTCCAGGCTTTCGGACAGCGCCTCGAAGTCTTGCAGGGCACGAGCGCGATCACCGCGGGCTTTGTGCACGTCGCCGCGCACTTTGAGCGCCGTTTTGGCGCCCAGCTCGAGCGCGCGATCCGCGGCGCGCTCGGCGACCGAAAGCGCGCCGGCGCGCTTCATGGTCCGGGCAAAGCCGACCAGATCTTCACCGTGCATCAGGTCGAACGGCTCGCCGTACAGGCCGACCAGGGCCGCCATGCTGACGACGTCCCAGGCGTTGTGGTCGACGACCTGGCGCAGCGCTTCTTCGTCGCCCGTGCGCAAGAAGTGGGCGTAGCGCGCCGGCACGTCGCCGCCGTCGACGTCCTCGCCCCGCTCGAAGCCGAGCACCTCGCTCTCCAAGGTCTTGAGGCGACACGCGCCGAGCCGAGCGCGGTGCAGGCGCCGGCCGATGTGCAGCAGGTCCAAGTGCGGCAAATCTCCCGGAATTTCCCGGCGATTCATCACGTAGCGACCTTTGAGCAGCGGCCAGTCGAAGGCCTTGCCGTTGTACGAAACGAGCAAGGTACTGCGCGCCAGGCGCTCGGTGAGAATGTCGAGCAGAGCCGGCTCGTCGCCGGGGCTCCGGAGCAGCAGCTGCTCCACGTGCAACCGCTGCTCGTCGTCGAACCAAGCCATGCCGAGCAAAAACGCGATCGCTCCGGCGCCGCCCAAACCCGTGGTTTCGGTGTCGATGAACAGGGCGCCACCGAAGTGCAAGCCGGCCAGGGACGGATCCAGCGCCAGCAAAGCCAGCAGCTCGGGACGGCTGCTGTACGCCGAATCGACCGGGATGCGACCCACGTGATGCGACGGCGGCAGGATGCTGTGGCGGCGGTAAATGGGGCCGTTGGGCGTTTCTTCGCGCGCGAACGGCAGCGCGGTTTCGCTCGGATCCGCGGCCCGGCGAGCGGGAGCCAACGTCAAAGGGCGCTCGAGAATTTCGGCCATTTTCGAGCGCAGCTGCTCGAGCACACCGCCGACACCGTCGACGGCGGGCGCTTGTGCGCCGCCTTCGCCCGCGGGGGCGGACGGCACGTTCACCGGCGGGGTGGAAGGCGTTGGCAGAAAGCCGAGCTTGCGCTTGAAGTCCATGGCTACGGCGTCCCACCGGCTAGCTCGAGCACCCGCACCGAGCCCGTGGCGCTGGCCAAGATCAATCGGCGGCGGGCGGCATCCCAGATGGGACGTAGTGGCGCCGCGTCGAGCGCGACGGTGTGGGTGGTGCCGTCGGCGTAGAACAAGCGGACCTTGGCCTCGGCTTCGGCGACGGCGAAAAAGCCGTCTCCTCGCGTCGGCGCCGACAGACAATCGCTGTTCGCTTCCAACTCGGCTCCGCGGTCCGAAACTGCCCTCACCCGGCCATCTTCACAGGCAAAAATGGCTCGATTGGCGTCAACGGCCAGCTTGGCGCCACCCCCGAAGGGACTCAACAATGGGGAGCGCTCGTAGCCGTAACCCTTCAGGGTTGCAAAAGCATCGCCCAGCACCAATCCGGTTTGCCCGCCAACGAGCTGCATGGGAGCCGAGCGAGCCCCAGCGGCGGCCAGGCGCAGGCTCAAAGCGCCGCCTGTCGTCACGCCGTACAGGTAGTCGTCTTGGCCCACGAACAGCAGCGTGCCCTTGGCGGTCAGCGAAAGCTCGCTCTTCGGCGCTACCGGCAACGGGAAGACCCAGCGCAAATGCGAGTCGGGCTCGAGCGCGTACAGGCGCTTTTCACTGGTGGCCACGAAGATGCGGCCGCTGTTCGGCTCTTCTACCGGAGGAGCGACGACCCGTCCTTTGACGGTGTAGCTCCAGCGAAAGCCGCCGTCCGCCGCCAGCGCATGCACGTAGCCGTCGCCCGAGCCGACGTAGACCGCGCCGTCGCGGCCCAGCCCCGGGCGCGCAAACAGCGTGGAAGACGCTGAAAACTGAAACACCGTTCGCGGCGACTCGGCGGCGTTGGCGCTGCGGGCAAGGCCGAGCACCAGGGCACAGCAGCGGAGCCAACGCGGAGACAGCACGGCCGCAAGCCTGCGGAAAACCCACCCCGGGGGCAAGCAGGTATTTGGGTGCGTCGAGCAGCAGCGCGCCGACCCGCCGTCGCGCGACGGTACGGCTCTGGGCGCATTTTTGCTTTCTGCTACGTTGCGCCGACCATGTCCCTCAGCGTCTTCGGTCTGACCGGCGGGATCGGCTCGGGCAAGAGCACGGCCGCGGCGCTATTCCGCGAGCGTGGCGTCCCCATCGTCGACGCCGACGCGCTCGCGCGCGAAGCGGTGGCACCCGGCAGCCCCGGGCTCGCCGAAGTGAAAGCCGCATTTGGCCCGCAAATCGTGGGACCCGACGGCTCTTTGGACCGCAAGGCGTTGGGCGCCCTGGTTTTTTCCGATGCCGAGGCGCGCCGTCGCCTGAACGCCATCACCCACCCCATCGTGCGGCGCTTGTCGCAGGAGCGCTTTCGCGAGCTGGACGAGCAAGGCGTCAAGCTCGCGGGCTACGACGTGCCGCTGCTGTTCGAGGTCGGCCTGGACGCGGTGCTGCGGCCGATCGTGGTCGTGACGGCGCGCGAAGCCACGCAGCTCGAGCGCATCTTGGCCCGTGACGGCATCAGCGAAGCGGACGCGCGCGAACGTATTTCTGCCCAATTGCCGCTCGCCGACAAGCAAAAGCGCGCCGACTACGTGCTTTACAACAACGGCACGCTGGAGGCGCTAGCGGCCCAGGTGGACGCCTTGCTCGAAAAGCTACGCGCCGAGGCGGGCGCGTGAGACGCGCATTTTCGCGGCCTTTAGCGTGTTTTCCAGCAAGCAAGCGATGGTCATGGGCCCCACCCCGCCCGGCACTTTGGTGATGAAGCCGGCAACCGGCTCGGCCGCCGCGAAGTCGACGTCGCCGCACAGCTTGCCCTCGGCGTTGCGGTTCATGCCCACGTCGATGACGGCGGCGCCGGGCTTGACGAAATCGCCCTTGATGATGGCTTCGCGTCCGACGGCGGCGACCAACACATCGGCTTGACGGCACACCGCGCCCAGGTCGCGAGTCTTGGAGTGCGCGATCGTAACCGTGGCATTTTCGGCCAAAAGCAGGGCAGCAATGGGCTTTCCGACCAGGTTGCTGCGGCCCACCACGACCGCGTTGGCGCCGGCCAGCTTCACGCCCGCCTCGCGCAACAGGCGCAGGCAGCCGGAGGGAGTGCACGAGACCAAGCCGTCGATACCAGCCCACAGGGCGCCCGCGCTCATCGGGTGCAGGCCGTCGACGTCTTTGGCGGGAGAAATGGTCTCGATGACGCGCGTCTGGCTGATCTGAGCGGGCACCGGAAATTGCACCAAAATGCCGTCCACCGTGTCGTCGGCGTTCAGCTGCCCCACGAGCGACAACAGCTCTTGCTCGCTGGTGGACGTCGGCAAGCGGTACACCTTGCCCGCCATTCCCACCTCTTCGGCGGCTTTTTCCTTGTTGCGCACGTAAACGGCGGAGGCGGGGTCGTCGCCGACCAACACGACGTGCAGCCCGGGAGCACGACCGTGAGCGGCGCGGAACGCCTCCACGCCGGCCTTCACCTCGTCACGGACCTTCTGCGCTACAGCCTTGCCATCGATGATCTGCGCCATGCCGGGCGGCTGTAGCAGGCTGGGCTAGCGGCGCAAAGAGCTCACCGCGCGGCGGCCGAGCTCAGGGGCTGACCACGGCCGTCACGACGCTGATCGCGCCGGATACGATGGTGACTTCCACGCTTGCAGTGACGGCGCCGGTCAGGTTCACGGAGACCGGGCTGAGCGCCGTGCCCGCCGGTACGTTGCCGAAAAACAGCATCCCGCTGTCGTCGGTGGCGTTTTGGTTGCTGACCCCCACCCACGACCCAGCGGCTCGGTACGAGGTGACCTCGGCGGTGAGCTTGCCGGTGACGCCGGTGACGGACCGCCGCTTCTCGTCCACGATGTGCAGCACGATTTGGGCTCGATCGAGCGCCCGCTCGGTGCCCGAGGAAGCCAGAAAAATGCCGTCCACGACGCTGCCGTTGGCAACGCGCAAGCTGAGCATGGCGGCCGTCGCCGCGCGCGTGTCGAGCGGCATCAAGGTAGGGATCATGCCCGAGCCCCCGTCGGGTACCGTGAAGAACCAGTTGGCGGCGTCTTTCAACACCGAGTCGAGCTGAAACGACTTGCCGTCGTAGCTGGCGCTCACGCGTGCGCCGCTCTGGCCCGTAGCGGAGACCTGCGCCATGCCGGTAAACGTGGACCCGAGATCGAAGTAGTCGTCGTTGAACGCCAGGATGTCACCGGTGAACGCAGCGACCTCGTCACCCGATCCGGCGCCGCCCTCACCGTTTCCGCCGGGCGAGCCGGTGGCGGGCGTCATCGAGACCGTACAGCGCATCACCGCCGGATCGCAGCCCGGGGCCAACTCGGGGTGGTCGAGCTTCTGTCCGCAGGCAAGGCAGAGCCCCAGCGAGACTGGCAAAACGAACGCGCGCATGCCCCGAAGCGTAGGGCAGGCGCGCTGCCAAGGCCAATTCAGCGGGGAAACAGGCTCAGGCCGCAGCGGGCACGGCAACCGGCTTGCTGAGGCGGGTATGCAAGTAGCCGGCGACGCCGATCAGAATGACGCCGATCAGCTGGGACGTGCTGAGGCCCAAGAGCGCGCCGCGATCGTCGTCGCGGAAGAACTCGATGGCGAAGCGGACGGCGGCGTACAGGCCCATGAACCAGATGAAGACTTGCCCGTCGTACTTTTTGCGACCGTGCAAATACAGCGTCAAAAACACGGCAATCAGCAACGAAGCGGCCGACTCGTACAACTGCGTGGGGTGAACGGGCAGCGAAGCGTCGGAAGGCTGCTCCAGCAGCTTGTCCTTCCATTGCGCTTCACTGGCCGGGCTGTGACCGGGGAACGAAAGCGCCCACGGAGATGCCCACACCTTACCGAAACAGCAGCCGGCCAAGGTGCAGCCCATGCGCCCGAAAGCCAGGCCCACCGGCACGACCATGCCGGCCATGTCGGCGCCCTTCCAGAACGGAAAACGATCGGCCTTCAGCAGAAACCAAGCCGCCGCCGACGCGCCGATGAAACCGCCATAGTACGCGAAGCCGCCACCGTAGAATTTCGCCCACGCCAGGCAATCCGCCTTCTTTGGCCGGCAGACGCCCTGAACCGCGTTCCACATGCCGTCGTAGGTCGAGACGCATTCGCTGCGAGTGACGTGCC
>JBEQSW010000328.1:0-3845 GCA_040348565.1 Myxococcales bacterium
CAGGTGCAGCGGGGCTGTGCCAGCGCCGTCGCGGTGGTGGCGGGGCTGCTCGGCGTCGGGGGTGCGATCGCGGGGGTGCTCGTCGCCTATTTTGCGTCGTCGGCGGCCAGCGCCGTCGTGCCGGCGCTCAAGCCGTCTCCGGTGGCGGCGTCGCCGGCAACCGCGGCGGCCACGCCTGACGAGCCGTCGGGTCCGCTCGTCGAAGAAGACTACTTTGCCGACGCCACGCGCGCCAAGGCCCGCTACGAAAAGGTGCTGGGCAAGCCGATCATGGCAAAGCAGCTGGTGCTGATGCAGTACTACGCGACGCTCGAGGCGCAAGATCCGAAAAACCACGAGCACGTCGACATGTACAAGCTGTGGGCCAACAAGGTCGAGCGCCCCGTGCCGGTGCGGCTGGGCAGCGACAAGCAACAGCTTGGTCAGCTGTTGTTTTCATTGGACAGCGTCGACTTCAGCTTGGTTTCCAAGCTCATCAAACGCGCGCTCTCCGAGCTCAAGCTCGAAGACAGCAAGGTCTCGAACGTGATCCTCGAGCGCGACGGCTCGACCCCTCAGCACGAGCCGATTTGGCGGGTGTACGTGATGGGCAGCCGCGAGAACGGGTTCGTCGAGTTCTCGCTTTCGGGTGAAAAGCGCCGTTCTTTTCAGTGAGCCGAGCGTCGCTGGTGCGGGTTCTTTGGGCGAGCTACTTCTGACAAGCTGGGCAGAAGTGCGAGGAGCGCGTGGCGATGACCACGCGTCGGATCGGAGTTTTGCAGCGCGGACACGGCTCGTCCTCGCGCCCGTATACCCGCCGCTCGTTCTGGTAGCCGCCGTCGGAACCGTCCGGGTTGACGTAGTCGCTGATGCTGGAGCCGCCGGTTTGGATGGACCGACGCATCACTTGCTGCGCGGCGGCGACGATCGCGGCGCACGCTTCGGCGTCGACTCGCCGCGCGCTGCGCTCGGGCCTCACGCTGGCCAAGAACAGGGCTTCGTCGGCGTAGATGTTGCCGATGCCGGCGATCACCGCTTGATCGAGCAGGAGCGACTTGATCGGAACCTTTCGAGCGCGCGCGGCCACGAACAGATCCTGGCCGGAGGCCTTTAGCGCGTCGACGCCCAGCTTTTCCAGGCGTGCGTCGCTTTGCCCGGCCGCGACCAGCAGCACCTTGCCGAACTTGCGCACGTCTCGAAAAAAGACGCGCGGGCCACCATCGGCGAACTCGAGCTGCAAGTGCGTGTGCTGATCGGGCGTGAAGCCACGCGGCTGCGCGCTGGCTTTGGAGCCGCGCTCGGCCGCGCGTATCAGGCGGTTGCTGCTGGCGCCTTCACCGAAGAGCTGTCCCGTCATGCCCAGGTGCAGCAGCAAAGTGGCGCCATCGCCGTCGAGCCGCGCCAAGATGTACTTGCCGTGGCGCTCCAGCTTCGCGACCGCGCGCCCGGTCAGCTCTTGCTGCAGCTTTTTGGGGCTGGTGAGGAAGAAGTAGCTGGGCTTGGTGGTGACGACGCGCGCAATCTTGCGGCCTACCAGCAGCTTGCCGATGCGTCGACGCGTGACTTCGACCTCGGGCAGCTCGGGCATGTCAGTTGGGAGGAGCGGCGGGCGGGCTGGGCGCCACGTATCCGGCGGGCGGCGTCAGGCCCGTGTCTTTGCGCATCAAATAGAAAAAATCGCGCCGCTGTTTTTTGCGAATGTACTCGTCTGGCGAGTATTCGAAGCCGTCGGCCAGCGCGACCGCCTTGCGCCCGGCGCCGGCGTCGCCCGGCTCGAAGGTCACGAACTTGGGGTAGCTCCAGTTCACGTCCAGCTGGGCCACGTCGACGGCGCCGCAATGGTGCATACCGTCGGCCAGCACGCGCGCCGAGGTATGGTTGGTGATCGACACGTACAGCACGTCGCGTGCGGCGTTCAGGCCGATGGCGGAGCGGCGAATCACGGTATCGCCATCCAGCGTAGCCCCCCATTTCAGGCCCTTGCCGCCGACCAAACCGGGGTGGAGCACGTTGCCGGACCACATGCACTCGGGGGCCTGCCGAAACCAGCGCATGCGCGGCTCGTCTGCGGCGATGTCGTGCCAGGGCGCGATGCGCACGGAATCGTCCGCATAAACAGCGATGGTGCAGGCGTTCGGCTTCGGTTTGACCAGCGTCACGCCGTCGAGCTTCATGCCGTAGCCGCCGTGCTCGGTCATGAAGCCGCCGTTGAATGCGCCCAACAGCTCTTCGTCGTGGTCGCTCGGGATCAGGGCGGTGCGCTCGTACTTTTCGCCGTCCGGCGAATCGGCAGCGGGCTCGCGCGTGCCCGCGACCGCATACAGCCGTACCCGCCGTAGATCGACCGCCACCACGAACACTTCGGCCCAGGAACGCCCGGCGTCGGGGTGGAGCAGCGTCTTCAACATGTACGGCGGCTCGCCGGGGCGGCGCGCGTCGACCATGGGCACCCATTTGCCGTCGCCGGGCGCCGACCAAGCCTTGAGCGCGGGCCCCGGATCTTTCAGCGTGAAGGGCGGCAAGCTGGGTGTGGCGGTCGACGCGCTCGGCGTTGCCGTCGGCCCCGACGGCGCTGGTGTGACGGGCGGCACCTGCCAGTGCGCCTGCGGCTTCTCATTCTTGCGGGTGAGACGGTTGACGCGATCTTCGGCCGCGTACACCAGGTCCTCCAGGTGCGCCACGTTGTCCACGCCGACCACGGCGCGCAGGCTATTGGCTACCAAGGGGCCGGCCCATTCGAAGCGATGCACGGCCCAGTAGGTCAGCCCCACCAGCAGCACCCCGCTGCCCAAAAGCCACAGCAAAATGCGCCGCCAGCGGCCGCGGCGTCGCGCGGGGCGCTCGGTCCTTTTCGAGGAGCGCAGCGAGGCCGACGCCTGAACCATCCCCGGCCCATACCACAGTATAAGGGGGCCGATGCACCCCCCTCGAGCGCTCCGCTTGGCCCAGGCCATGGCGCTCGTTTTGTGGCTGCTGGGCGTGGCCGGCACCGCCCTCGGCCAGGCGCGGGTTCCGGAGCTGCACCCCGCGCCCGACCTGTCGGCGTTCTCGGGGCGCTCGCTGACGCGCGTGGAGGTGGTGGTGCAGGGCTCGCGCTGGCGCGGCATGCGGCCGAGCGTGCGCGCCGAAGCCGGACAGCTGCTGTCGCCGGAGCTCGTGCGGCGCTCGCTCGACGAGCTGCTCGAGAGCGGCAGGTACGCCGATGCCCGCGCGGAGGTGGAAGCCGACGGCGACGGCGTGCGGCTCCGCATCTTGGTCACGCCGCGCCGCGTGATCGCCGATGTGCGCGTCACCGGTGGGGTGCTGGCCGACGAGCTTTTGCTGCGCGCGGTGGGCGTGCAAGTCGGACGCGAGCTGACGGCGGACGAGCTCGAGCGCATCGAAAAACGGCTGCGCGAGGAGCACGCCAAGCACGGCTTTCCTAGCGCGCGCGCTACCCTGCAAGCGATCGACACCGACGACCCGCTGCGCGTGGCGCTGCGCATCGATCTCGTGCCGGGCCCGCCCAAGCGCATCGATTTGCGCAAATTCTACGCCTGGCCCGACCCCGGCGAGCCGGTGCTGCAAAGCGTGCTCGGGCAGTACGGCATGAATCGGGGCGACCGCGCCGACGAAGAGCAGCTGGAGGCCGCCGACCGCAAGCTCGAGACGCTGCTGCGCGTGCGCGGCTTTCATCGGGCCACGGTGAGCCACGCCCTGGCCAGCGACGCGCGCGGCAAGTTGACGCTCAAGGTGAACGTGCGCGCCGATCAGCGCATGCGCATCTCGTTCGAGGGCAACCGCTTGTTCGACGGCGACGAGCTGTTGGCCGTGTTGTCGCTCGAGGACACCGACGACCGCTCGCCCGAGAGCTTGGCCGAAAAGCT
>JBEQSW010000331.1:0-14715 GCA_040348565.1 Myxococcales bacterium
CGCACGTACATCGGCGCGTTGCCGGGCAAAATCGTGCAGAGCCTGAAGAAGGTCGGCTCCAACAACCCGCTGTTCTTGCTCGACGAAATCGACAAGATGAGCACGGATTTCCGCGGAGATCCGGCGGCGGCGTTGCTCGAGGTCTTGGATCCCGAGCAGAACAACACCTTCAACGATCACTACCTCGATCTCGACTACGACCTCAGCGACGTGATGTTCATCACCACTGCGAACACGCTGAGCGGCATCCCGGTGCCGCTGCAAGATCGCATGGAGATCATCCAGCTCACGAGCTACACCGAGTTCGAGAAGCTGAACATCGCCGAGAAGTACCTGGTCCCGCGCCAAAAGAAGGAGTGCGGGCTAGAGAACGTGGACCTGGCGTTCAGCGAGAACGCGATCCGCACCATCATCCACCACTACACGCGCGAAGCCGGCGTTCGCTCACTCGAACGCGAGATCGCCTCGGTGTGCCGCAAAGCGGCGCTGCGCGTGGTGCGTGAGGGCAAAGACCAGAAGATCGAGATCAAGGGCACCGACATTCCGGGCTTCTTGGGCGTGCCGCAGTTTCGCCTGGGTAAGAAGGAAGAGGCGGATTCAATCGGCCTCACTCACGGCCTGAGCGTGTCGGATCACGGCGGCGACATCCTCGACTGCGAGGTGAGCGTGGTGGCCGGCAAGGGCAAGCTGGTGATCACCGGCCGCCTGGAGAAGGGCATGGAGGAGAGCGCGCAAGCGGCGATGACGTACATCCGCTCGCGCTCCAACGCGCTCAAGCTGGACCCCGATTTTTACCAAAAGATCGATCTGCACGTGCACTTTCCGGAGTTCATCCGAAAAGACGGACCGAGCGCGGGCGTCACGATGGCGACCAGCATCGCCAGCGCGCTCACGCGCGTCACCGTGAAGACGGACGTGGCCATGACCGGCGAAATCACGCTGCGCGGCCGCGTGATGCCGATCGGCGGCTTGAAAGAAAAGCTGCTGGCCGCGCACCGCAACGGCATCAAGACCGTGATCGTGCCGCGCGAAAACCGCAAAGACTTGAAAGAGGTCCCGCGGCGCGTGCTGCGCGGCCTGCGCATCGTGCTGGTCGACCACATGGACGACGTCCTCCGCGAAGCCCTCAACTTCTCCGACGCCGATTCGCTGTTCGGTCGCCGCCGCACCCGCACCGAGTACCGCGCCGGCGAATACTTCGAAGAGAAGATCGAAGGCGAAGACACCGCCGTGAACGTGCCGCCGGGCACACCCGTCCCCGGTCAGCAGCCGGGCCTGTCGTAGGGTCGAAGCTCGGGTTCGGGCTCGAGCCGGGGCTAAGGTTCGGGTTCGGGCTAAGGCTGTTCGAGCAAAGGTTCGGGTTCGGGCTAAGGCTAAGGTTTGGGCTAAGGTTCGGGTTCGGGCTAACGCTAAGGTTAAGGTTAAGGTTCGAGCCAAGGTTTAGGGTCGTGTCTGCGCTCGTGCCCGGACCTACACGCCGAACTGAGGCCTAGGCTTGGCTTGAGCTCGAACCTGAGCTCGAATTCGAACCCGCTACGCGAAAGTTCCGCGGTAGGGGCCCAGAGGTGCGGGTGAGCGGCGACGAACGCGGCAGGAGCGCTGTGCTCTCGGCCACAATCACTTCGCATGCGAAGTCATTGCCGTTCCGCCTCCAACGGCGGGTCAAGTGTGCGCATTCAGGAATGAATCGGCGCCTGTCGGTGCGCTCGGCGAGATGACTTCGCATGCGAAGTCATTCTGGTTCCGTTCCCAACGGCAGCTCAACCCTGCGCATTCACGAATGAATCGGCGGCTGTCGGTGCGCTCGGCGAGATGACTTCTCATGCGAAGTCATTCTGGAGACGCGCGAGGGGGTCGGGCCGTCACGGGAGGGTTCGGGCCAAGGCCAAGGTTCGAGCCAAGGTTCGGGTTTGTGTCGCGCTCGCGCTCGGACCTACACGCCGACCTGAACCCTAGCTTTAGCTTTAGCTCGAACGTGAGCTCGAACTCGAGCTCGAACCCACTACGCGAAGGTCTCGCCGTCGTAGCCCCAGAGGTGGGGCTTGGCGTCGATGAACTCGATGTAGATGCGGTTGGCGGGAACGCCGAGGGCGGGGGAGAGTTTGGCGCACAAGAGCGCGCTGAGCTTTTCGGTTTGTGAGGGCGTGAAGGTGCCGATGTTCTTGAGCGCGGCGAAGCAGGCGGGCTCGTCCGTGCCGCCGAACAGCAGCTGCGAGCAGTGCTGGAAGCTGACCATCACGTAGCTTTCGGGCTTGCCGAGCTCGCGGGCGAGCAGGGCCGAAAGGTCCTTTAATAGGCCCTTCGGAGCGCCCGCGGGGGCCACTTGGATGGACGTTTGCAGTTGAAGCAGAGGCATGGGCGACAGGTTACCCGAGCCGCTGCCCGCGCGAGCCCGTTCGCCCCAAGAAATGCCCCATTCCATTCACCGTACGCGACCTCGAGGGCACGCTTAGGCGTCCCGCATGCGCCTTTGGTCTTGGGGTATCACCGCCGCTTCGTTGCTCGCTTTGGGCGTGAGCGGTTGCGAGCAGACCAAGCCGCCCGCGGCCACTGCGCCCAACGGTGGTAGCGGCGGCTCGGGCGTGACCATGCCGCAGAGCTGTGACGCGCCGGCGCCGGGTCCGGCTCCGCTGCACCCGCTCACTCGCTTCGAGTACGACAACATCGTGCGCGACTTGCTGGGGGACACCAGTGAGCCCGCACGAGCGTTTCCGCCCGAGAACGAGGTCGAGGGCTACCGCACCAACGCGAACGCCAACCACGCCAATCCGTCGCTGGTGCAAAGCTACCTGACCGCCGCCGAAGCAGTGGCGGCCAACGCCGTTCAAAGTCGCCTGACCACTTTGGCGCCGTGTGCCGACGGGGCCGATCCCGCTGGGTGCGGCCACGCATTTGTTCAGAGCTTCGCGGCGCGTGCGTTCCGTCGCCCGCTGACCGACGCAGAATTGACGCCGCTCACGGCGTTGTTCGACGCCGGCAACGCCGCGGGCTACGGCAAGGGCATCGAGCTCGTGATTCAGACGGTGCTGCAATCTCCGCAGTTCTTGTATCGCGTCGATTCGCTGCGGGCGCCCACGCCCGAGAGCGGCGCCATCGCGCTCGGTGGCTACGAGCTGGCGGCACGTCTGGCGTTCACGCTCTGGGGTTCGGTGCCCGATCCCGACCTGCTGGCGGCCGCAGAAGGCGGGCGTCTCGTCAGCGCCGCCGACGTCGAGCGCGAAGCGCGCCGGCTGCTGCAGGACAACCGCGCTCACGACATCGTCCGCGACTTCAGCGAACAATGGCTGGACCTGTCCCGGCTGGACGGCGCCGTGCGTGTGGGCACGGACGTCGACGTCACGCAGCTCAACGCTTCGCTGCGCCAGTCGTTGACGCGCTTTTTGGACGCGACCTACTTCGGCCCCGAGGGCACGTTTCAGCGGCTGTTCACCGATCCCAGCGTTTGGGTGAACGACACGCTCGCGCCCATCTATGGCAGCCAAGGTTCGGCCAGCGACTTTACGGCGCAGACCTTGACCGATCCGCGCTCCGGACTGCTCACCCAGCCCGCGCTGCTCGCGCTGTTGTCTCACTCGGACCAGACGGCGCCAGTCATTCGCGGCGTGTTCGTGCGGGAGCGCATCTTGTGCCTACCGGTGTTGCCGCCGCCGCCCAACGTGAACGCGGTGCCGCCCGATCCGGATCCGAACGCCACGACGCGCGAGCGCTTTCGCCAGCACACCGAGCAGGCGGCTTGTTCGGGTTGCCACGCGCTGATCGACGGCGTGG
Organism: Myxococcales bacterium; assembly: GCA_040348565.1. GTDB lineage: Bacteria > Myxococcota_A > Polyangia > Polyangiales > Polyangiaceae > PMG-095. Next base: position 3,769 of record JBEQSW010000331.1, read on the forward strand.
GCTTCGGCTTCGAACGCTACGACCAGCTGGGCCGCTACCGCGCCACCGAAAATGGGCTGGACGTCGACGAATCCGGGGAGGTGCTGAATTCGACCGAGAGCGCGCTCGACGGCCCGTTCAACGGCGCGGGCCAGCTTGCGGCGCGCATCGCGGTGAGCCCGCTGGCTCGCGATTGCTTGGCCACCAATTGGTACACCTACACCTTCGGCCGCCAAGTGCAGCCAGAAGACTCGTGCAGCGTGGCCCAGGTGAAGGAGCGCTTTGCCAAATCGGGTGGCGATTTGAAAGAGCTGCTGGTGGCGCTGACTCAAACCGACTCGTTCCTGTATCGCCCGGCCATGTCGGAGGCGCCATGAGCGCGCGCATTTCTCGACGCAATCTCCTGCGCGCCGCATCGGGCGCGGCGTTGGCGCTGCCGCTTCTGCCGTCGCTGCGCTCGGCGCGCGCCGCGGCCGAGGCGCCTCCCAAGCGCTTCGTCACCATGTACACGCCCAACGGCGTGATCCACGACGGCTGGTGGCCCACGGCCGTCACCAGTGAGTCCGATTTCGAGCTCAGCAGCAGCCACGCGCCGCTGAAGTCGTACCAAGATCGGTTGCTGATCTTGGGCGGGTTGGAGATGAAGGTCGCCGCCGACGGCCCTGGCGGTCCTCACCAACGCGGCATCGGTGGCCTGTTCACCAACATGCAGCTGGGCGAAGGCGCCTTCGTGGACGGCTGCGGTCGCACCGCGGGTTGGGCCACCGGCATCAGCATCGACCAAAAGATCGCCGCCGCCGTGGGCGCCGGCAGCCCCGTCGCCAGTCTGCAGCTGGGCGTTCGCGCGACCGAGAACGACGTCCAAGGGCGCATCTCGTACGCCGCGGCGGGCATGCCGCTTCCGCCGCTGGCGACTCCCTTGGATGTGTACACGCGCGTCTTCGAAAACTTTCTGCCGCCGGCTGCCACGCCCGATCAAGACGCGGCCAAGCAGCTGATGGCGCAGCGCAAGAGCGTGCTGGACGCCGTCGCGGGTGAGTTCGCGGCGCTCAATCAACGCCTCAGCGCGCAAGATCGTCAAACGTTGGACGCGCACCTCACGCTGGTGCGCGACGTGGAGCGTCGTCTGTCGCTCGGCATCGGCGACTGCCAGAAGCCCGCAGAGCCGCCGGTGCTCGATCCGGTGAGCGAGACGGACATGCCGAAGATCGCGGAGCTGGAGCTGGATCTGTTGGCGCTAGCGTTCGCCTGTGACGTGACGCGCGTGGCAAGCTTCGAGATTTCGACCGCGCTCAATCGCATCCGCTACCCGTGGGTCAACAGCCTCGGGGAAGGGCACGCCTTGTCGCATTCCGGCGCCAGCGATGCCGACGCGAAGGCGCAGCTGCTCGCCCGTCAGAATTGGCACTCGAGCTTGATCGCGCGGCTGTTCGACCGCTTGGCGGTCGTGGCCGAAGGCGAGGGCAGCGTGCTCGACAACACGCTCTTGTTCTGGGGCAACGAGGTGTCGATGGGCACCACCCACACCCACGACAACATGCCGTTCTTGGTCGCCGGCGGCGGCTGGGCGTTCCGCACCGGTCGCTACGTCCAGTACACGGACCCCGCCAAAAATTCGCACGGTGACCTGTTAATCTCGATCCTGAACGCCATGGGGGTGCCAGACACGACGTTCGGGGACGCGCGGTACTGCACAGGTCCGCTGTCGGGTCTGGTTTAACTGGTGCTGGTCTTCTTTCTCGCTCCGCTGGCGGTTGCTTGGCGCGCGTCGTCCGGCGTGACGGGTTGAAACAGCGGGGCGCCGGCCTCGCCGGTTTGTCCCAAGCATTCCTTCTCCGGCGATCGTGATCTGCTCGCGCCAAAGTCTTGCCAGGTCATTCCAGTTTTCGGGGCAAGCCCCGAAAACGCTCGATGTTCAGGCCATTTGAGGCTGGAAAGGAGGTGAGAGGCCCAACGGCAGCGAGCGGGTGCAACGGCCGGCCCCACCCCAAAAAACTCCTCGGCTCCCTGCCTCCTGTTTTCTCGTCCTTTACGGATTGACGGCAGGGGGCGTTTTCGGTGATTTGGCGGCTCAATGAGCGACGTAAAGACGGCGATTTCGCCCAAGCGTGAGCAAGACTATCCGGTTTGGTACCAGGAGGTCGTGCGTGAGGCGGACCTGGCCGAGAACTCGGACGTGCGCGGCTGCATGGTGATCAAGCCGTGGGGCTACGGCATTTGGGAGGGCATTCAGCGCGGGCTCGACCGCATGTTCAAGGCCACGGGCCACAAGAACGCCTACTTTCCGCTGTTCATCCCGCTCTCTTATCTGGCCAAAGAAGCCGAGCACGTCGAAGGCTTCGCCAAAGAATGCGCCGTCGTTACTCACCATCGCTTGGAGGCTTCGCCTGACGGCGGCTTGCGCCCCGCGCCCGGTGCGCAACTGGCTGAGCCGTTGGTGGTGCGCCCCACCTCCGAAACCATCATCGGCGCGTCCTTCGCCAAGTGGGTGAAGTCGTATCGCGATCTACCGATCTTGATCAATCAATGGGCCAACGTGGTGCGCTGGGAAATGCGCACGCGCTTGTTCCTGCGGACGGCCGAGTTTCTTTGGCAAGAGGGGCACACCGCGCACGAGACCGAGGCGCAGGCGCGCGAAGAGACCGAGAAGATGCTCAAGGTCTACGCCGAGTTTGCGCGCGACTACATGGCCGTGCCGGTGTTCATGGGCGAAAAGACCGAGGGGGAGCGCTTTCCAGGCGCGGTGCAGACCCTGTGCATCGAAGCCATGATGCAAGACCGAAAGGCGCTACAGGCCGGAACGTCCCACTTTTTGGGCCAAAATTTCGCGAAGAGCAGCGGCATCAAGTTCTTGTCGCGCGACAACAAGGAAGAGCTTGCCTGGACGACCAGCTGGGGCGTGAGCACGCGCCTGGTCGGCGCCTTGATCATGGTGCACGCCGACGACGACGGCATGATCGTGCCGCCGCGCCTGGCGCCCACCCACGTGGTCATCTTGCCGGTAACGCCCAAGCCCGAAACGCGCGACGCCGTGATCCAGGCCGCGCGGGAGCTGGCCGACAAGATCCGCGAGCAGTTGTTTTATCGCCAGCCGATCGAGGTCGAGGTCGACGAACGCGATCTACCCGGCGGCACCAAGAGCTGGGAGTGGGTCAAGAAGGGAGTGCCGCTGCGCATCGAGATCGGCCCGCGCGATCTGGAGAAGGGCAGCGTGGCGCTCTACCGGCGCGATCAAGGCGTGAAGGAAAAGACCTTTCCCGCCGTGGCCGACGCCATCGCGAGCCTGCCGGGCCTGCTGCAGGAGATCCAAGACAACCTGTACAAGAAGGCGCTCGCGCTGCGCGAGCAGCACACCGTCAAGATCGATTCGGAGAAGGATTTCTACGCCTTCTTCACGCCCAAGAACCCGAACAAGCCCGAGATTCACGGTGGCTTTGCGCTGGCTCACTTCAATGGCTCTCGCGCCGTAGAAGAGAAGCTGAAGAACGACCTGAAGGTGACCGTGCGCTGCATTCCTCACGACCTCGAGGTCGAGCCGGGCACCTGCATCTTCACGGGCGAGCCGAGCCCGCAGCGCGTGATTTTCGCCAAGGCCTACTGACGGGCGCAAAGGTCGCGCAGTTGTGCCAATTGGCACAGCATTCGGGCCGCTGGGCGCTCGAAATCATTCGTAAATATGGCGTATGCCCGCCCTGCCACATTGGCACGGTGGCTGCAGTTGGCCCCAGCGAGGAGACTCGCATGACTGACGCTTTCGTTCCCGGTCGCTCGCACACGGCTCTCGCGCTGATTCTGGCGCTCGGCTCCGCCTTGGTGGGCTGCAGTAACGGCGACAGCGGCGGTCACAAGACGCCCGACCTCGTCGAGGGGCAAACCGAGTTCACGTCCGCCCCGCCGAACGGTCAGAGCAACGGGCGCGGTGGGCTGACTAGTGGGGGCGGCGCTCCCACCAGCAGCGGCGGTTCCAGCTCCGCTGCCCCGCAGGCCAGCAACGGCAGCGGCAGCGGCGCGACTGCGACGCCGCGTACCGTCGAGGAAACGGACCTGTATCGGCTGGACGGTGACCGGCTGTACTACCTGAATCAGTATCGGGGGCTGATGGTGTTCGATGTCAGCGACGTCGACCACCCGCGTTTGTTGGGCCGCTCGCCCATCTATGGCTCGCCGATCGAAATGGTCGTGCGCGGCGGCATTGCCAGCGTGGTGGTGGCCGACTGGTTCGGCACCATGGAAGACGGCTCACCTTTCCACGGCTCGATCGTGCGCGGCATCGACGCGCGAGACCCCGCCCACATGAAGGTCACGGGCGAAGCGCTGTTGGGGGGCTGGGTCCGGGATACGCGCGTAGTCGGCGACGTGCTTTACGCGGTGACCGAGAAATACCCCTGGGACTACGGCTGGTATGGCCTGGGCGGCGACGGGGCCGTCACCACCGTCACGGGCGGGCCGACCAGCGCGCAGGTCACGGTTGCCAGCGTGAGCTTTGCCGGCGGCGAAATCAGCGCCATCGACGAGTACCAAGTGCCCGGATACGGCGGTATTTTCAACGTGACGCCAAACTCCATCTTGCTGGCGTCGGAGGTACTCACCAACACCGACCAGTACGGCAACGGCACCTCCACCGGTACCAGCCGGCTGAGCTACCTCGACATCTCCGATCCGGGCGGGCAGATCGTGGAGCGTGGCTCGCTGGTGGTGCCGGGCTCGGTGCAAAGTTGGGGCGCCGACAACGGTCGCTGGAACCTCGAATTTGCCGACGGCAAGTTGGCGCACATCGTGGGTAACACGAACGAGTTCGATCCAAACACCGGCTTCAATACCGGTCGACTCAGTATCTCGACCGCCGACTTCAGCGATCCCGATCAGCCGCGACTGGCGGGCAACCTATTGGCGGCCATGCCCGGGTGGAGCGCGACGGCGCGCTTCGACGGCACGCGCCTGTACCTGACGCCCATGAATTGGGGCTGCTCGTACGTCGATGGCCAGGCGACGGGCAGCCTTCAGACGCCGCTCGACGTCTATGACCTGGCGGATCCGGCGATGCCGCGGAAGCTCGGGACGTCCAGCATCGAGGGGCAAATTTCGCTGATGGTCCCCAATGGCGACCACCTGTTCGCGCTCGGCAACAAGTACGACTGCGGGCAGGGCTCTCAAAGCCCGGTTTCGCTCGCCTACTTCGACATGACGGACCCCACCCAGCCGAAGGCGTTGGGCAGCGCGGACTTCGGCACCGGCTGGGCGTGGACGCCGGCGGCCGGCACCTTCAAGGCCTTCACCAAGGACGACACCCAAGGGCTGGTCGTGTTGCCGTTCAGCGGCTGGGACCCGGGCGGCTACGCCTACAACAATGGTCTGCAGCTGATCGAGTTCACTCCGGAGAGTATCGCCACCTCCGGCACGGCCAAGACCAAAGGTTGGGTCGAGCGGGGTATCTTCGTGAAGAACCGGCTCGTGTCGTTGAGCAACCTCGCGTTGTCGGTCGTCGACTACACCGATCACGAAAAGCCGGTCGTGGTGAGCGAGCTCACGTTGGCGCGCAACGTCGTCAACGTGAAGCCGGTCGGAGGCGGCAACATCGTCGAAGTCTCGAGCGATTTTTGGGACAACGACAAAGATCACTCCGAGCTGCGGGTGTTGCCGCTGGCCGAGGCCGAAGAAAACGTGACCGACGCGACGTTGGCCAGCCTGTCTATCGACGGCGTGAATCCGACCGTCTTTCACGACGGTGACATGAGCTATATCGTCAGCAACGTTCGCCACGAAATTGCCTGTATGGACGGCCAAAACGGCCCGTATCCGGGCAAGGACCTGGCGACGGACCCAGGCGTGTCCGGCTACAAGTGCTACTCGTGGACGCAAGAGGTGCAAGCGGTCGACACCGCTAACGGCACCGCTCGTTTGCGCGGCAAGATTGCGCTGCCCGACGTGGGAGCCAACTACTACGGTTGGGGCTGGGGCTGGTACGGCTGCGGCATGTACGACTGGTACTACGGCGCCGACGTGGTGCAGGTGGCGGGCAGCAAGCTAGCGTTCCGCCGCTGGATCCCGCAGTACGACAGCGCCGGCCAGTACGTGGACGCCTTGCAGTCGCTGTTCGTGGTCGACGCTTCGAACCCCGACGCGCCGGGCGTAGCCTCGACGGTGGTGACTCGCGAGCAGAACGGCTGGTGGGGCAACCTGCGAGCCATCGGTGATCAGCTCTACGCTTCGCACTACGAGTGGCAAGAAGACTCGCGCTACGACGGCGCCACCGGGACCTACTACCCAGGCATCGTGCGCTACTTCATCGATCACGTCGATCTGAGCGACGCCGCCCACCCGCGCGTCGCCCAAAAGATCAACGTCCCCGGCTTTCTGGTAGGCGGCTCCGAGGACGATCCGAGCCTGATTTACACGATGGATTACCACTGGGATGGCACCCAGACGACCAACGACCTTGCCGTGCTCAAGCTCTCCGGCGACCGCGCGCACTTGCAAGGACACGTCGCCATTCCCGGCTACACCGGCAACGTGTTCGTGAAGGGCAGCACCGCCTACTTCAGCGCCCAAGCTTGGGACCAGAACAGCAGCAGCGTCCGGCTCTACCAGGTGGACTTGAGTGAGCCGACGTCACCGCGGGTGTTGCCTTCCCAGCAGGCGAAGGGCTGGGGTTGGTTGCTGGCCGTGGAAGGTGATCGGGCCTTCGTCACCTCCGGCTGGGCCAACCAAGGCGTCGACATCTTCAAGCTGCAAGATGGCAAAGCCCCGGTGTACGACCAATTCGTGCGCACGCGCGGCTGGTGGACGTCGTCTCTGGCGCGGCAAGACGACACCGCGCTCTTGGCGAGCGGCTACTGGGGCACGCAGGTCATCGATTTGAAGTGACCGGCGTCGTCGTCAATCGCCTGGGTTGAAGCGGTAACCGACTCGCACCACCGTCGCCAGCATGGTGGGTCGGGTCGGATCCGCCTCCAGCTTTTCGCGCAATTGCTTCATGTACACGCGCAAATATTGAATCTGGTCGACGTGTGACGCGCCCCACACCTCGCGCAACAGCACCTGGTGAGTGAGCACACGGCCGGGCTCACGCGCGAGCAACGCCAGCAGCTTGTACTGCTTGGGCGTGAGCGAGACCTTGTTCCCGTCCAAGAACACTTCTTGGCGCGAAAACTCGATGCGCAGGCGGCCGTTGTGGAAGGTCTCCGACGGGACGGTGATGTAACGAGAAAAGCGCAGCGCCGCACGCACTCGGGCGAGCAGCTCGCCCTGTCGAAACGGCTTTTGCACGTAGTCGTTGGCGCCGGCGTCGAGCGCCTGAATCTGCTGCTCCTCACCGTCCCGCGCCGAAATCACGATGATCGGGATCTGGTGGTTGCGGCGCAACAGCCGGGCGACGTCGACCCCGTCGCGATCCGGTAGCCCGAGATCCAGCAACACCAGGTTGGGGGAGCGCAGCGAAGCCTGAAATAGGCCGTCTTCCGCGGTCGCGGCTTCGAGCGTGGCGTAGCCTTCGTCTTGCAGCGCCAGGCGCAGCGTGCGGCGCATGGCCGGCTCGTCTTCGATCATCAACACCAGGGATTGCAGCGCCATTATTCCTCGTTCGTTTCTGTGAGATCCGCCGCCCGGGGCAGGGTGAGCTCCATGCAGGTGCCGCCGCCCAGGCGTTCCAGGGCCTTGAGCTTGCCCTGGTGCGCGCGAGCGGCCGCGCGGCAGATGGTCAAGCCCAAACCGGCGCCGCCATCACCGTGGCGCGTGCCGCTGCCGCGGAAGAACTTCTCGAACACCTTCTCGCGCTCGTGCGGCAGGATGCCGGGACCGCGATCGCAAACGCGCAGCACCACCACGCCGTCGCCGGCCTCGGCTTCGACGTCGATAGGCGACGTGCCGGGCGCATAGCGCAGGGCATTTTCCAGCAAATTGATCAGCGCTTGCTCGATCAACAGCGAGTCGACGTCCACGCACGGGATAGATTCGGGAATCGCCAGGCGGATCCGTTCGGTGCCGCCGCGGCTGGCCAACGCGGCCACGGCCGAGCCGACCAGCTCGCTCACTTCTTCCGGCTGGCGCTTGAGCAACAGCACGCCCGACTCCAGCTTGGTCATGGCCAGCAGGTTGGCGACCAAGTGATTGAGCCGCTCCGTCTCGTCGACGATGGTGCTCATCAGCTCGGCGCGCGCCTCGGCGCTGATGCGCGTGTCTTGCTTGGCCACGGTGGTGGCGGCGGCGAGAATGGAGGCCAGCGGCGTGCGTAAATCGTGCGAAACGGCCGCTAAAAGTGAGCTGCGGGTGTGCTCGGTCTCGGCCTGCAGCTCGGCCCGACGCGCGGCGGCCGCGAGCAGCATGCGCTCGACGGCGCCGGCCAGCTGCGTGGCGCACGTCTCCAGCAGCTCGCGCTGCTCCCCGCGGTCGAGCGCGCCGCGCCCGCGCGGCGACAGGCCCAACACCCCCACGCTGCGGTGCGAGCCACGCAGCGGGCACCAGACATTGAAGCCGCGCAGGGACGGGCTTTCGACGCGTTCGCTGGTGCTCCACGACGCCATGGCCAAGCCGCGCTCCTTGTCCGAGCCGACGCGTAAGGTCGATACGTCGAGCTCGCCGTCGGACGCGCAAAACGCGACCAACACCTCCGCGTCGAGCAGGGCGCCCAAATGCCGCTCGGCGAACGTGCCCAACTGTTGCAGCGAGCCGACTTCGGCCAGCTCCGAGCTGAAGCGGTAGAGCGCTTTGGCCAAAGCTTCGTTGCGCTGAGCCGCTTCGCGCTCGCGCCGCACGCCGCGGTTCAGTCCGCTGATGACGCTGGCCATGATGGCCATGCCCACGAACGTGAGCACGCTCGCCGAATCCGGCCAGGCCCAGGCAAGCTTGGGCGGAATGAAGAAGAAGTCGAAGCTGAGAATGCTGACGCAGGCCGCGAACAACGACGGGCCGAGCCCGGAGCGCATGGCCACCGCGGTCACGCCCAGCAGGTACACCATCACGAAGTCGGCCAGCTGCGCGTGCGGTGAGATGAGCTGCGAGATGGCGGTCGAAGCCGCCGCGATCGGAAACGCGACCAGGTAGTGAGAGAGCGGCGAACGCATCGCCGAGCGCATGCGGACGAGCGATAGCTCTCTCAGTTGGAAGCGGACGGGGCTCGATTCGATGGTCACGAGGGATTTCGGGCTGCTGATGTCTTGACGAATTTCGGTGGGATGAGCCAGTTGTAGCTGGCGCTGTGAGCCAACCGGATTTCACGGAGCTTTAGCTTCGTTTATTCGCGCGAAAAGCTCCTGAAACAATGCCGGCAGGTTTCGTGCCGGAACCGCCGCCCGTCAATCGCTGGGAATTGCCGCGAGTTATGGGCGAATCCGGGGCGCGCGTCGCGAGCCTAGGCGCGCTCGAGCACCGTGGCGGACGCCTGCGGCGCCGAAGCTGCGACGCGGGGCGGCAATAAGAAATTTGATCGAAAACGAAAGAAATCACGGCTGTTTGTCGAACGACGAGCGAAACGCGCCACTTGGTACTGACTTCGAGAGTCTCAGGTACTCGCTCACAAGCGCGAGGCTCGTAGGAGAAAACATGTTCGAAAACTTCATGGCCAGCATTAAGCAGCCAGACCGCCGCAAGGCGTTTTGGACCTTGCTCTCAGCCAAGCTCCTCGGCGTCGCCGTCTTGGTGCTGTTGATCAAGGGTATCGCGTTCTATTTCTCGACCCCAGCACTGGCGGACGAAGCGGCCGCAGCCCCACCCGCGTACGTCAACCCACTCAATACCCTCTGGGTGCTGGTCGCCGCGTTCTTGGTGTTCTTCATGCAGGCAGGCTTCATGGCCCTCGAGGCCGGCTTTGCCCGCACCCGTGAGACCGTGAACATCCTGCTCGAAGGCATCGTCGACACGTGCCTGTGCGGCATCTTGTTCTGGGCCTGGGGCTTTGCGTTCATGTTCGGCTCCGGCAACGGCTTCATCGGCCACCAGTACTTCTTCCTGCACGGCGCGCCGGACACCTACGGCTCGACGGGTGTCGCCTTCCTGGCGTTCTTCCTGTTCCAGTTCGCGTTCGCCGACACCTGCAGCACCATCACCTCGGGTGCCATGGTCGGTCGCACCGGCTTCGTCGGCGACCTGCTGTACAGCTTCGGCGTGAGCGGCTTCATCTATCCGATCCTCGGCCACTGGGCGTGGGGTCCGGATGGTTGGCTCAACACCATCAAGCCGGCCGCGTTCCACGACTTCGCGGGCTCGACCGTGGTTCACACCATCGGTGGCTTCGTGGCTTTGGCGGGCGCCATCGCGCTCGGCCCACGTCTCGGTCGCAAGTTCAAGCGTGACGGCGGTGGCATGCCTCCCGGTCACGACATGGTGATCGCCTCGATCGGCGGCGTCATCCTGTGGTTCGGCTGGTACGGGTTCAACCCGGGCAGCACGCTCTCGGCCATGGACATGCAGGGCTGCGGCCGCGTCGCCGCGAACACCACCCTGGCGGCTTGCGCCGGTGGCCTTTCGACGCTGTTTTACGTCTACCCGCGCAACAAGGTGTGGGACTGCGGCATGACCGTCAACGGCTTCCTCGCCGGTCTCGTCGCCATCACTTGCCCCTGCTACTGGGTGTCGCCGTTCGGCTCCATCGTGATCGGCGCCGTTGCTGGCGTCGCTGTCGTGCTCGCCATCGACCTCATCGAGTGGTTCCGCGTGGACGACCCGATTGGCGCCGTCGCGGTGCACGGCTTCTGCGGTATCTGGGGCACCTTGAGCCTCGGTCTGTTCGCGACCGGCGAGTACGGCGCGGCGGGCCCGATGGGCGCGGACAACTCCGCCGCCATGGCCGTCACGGGCATGTTCTACGGCGGCGGCTCGGCGCAGCTGATCGCGCAGCTCATCGGCAGCGCGGCGGTTACGGCGGCCACCTTCGGTTGCGGCATGCTGCTCATGTACGCGGTGAAGGCGACCGGCACTTTGCGCGTCCGGCGCGAACACGAGCTCGAAGGCCTGGACATCAGCGAGCACGGCGGC
>JBEQSW010000345.1:0-16584 GCA_040348565.1 Myxococcales bacterium
ACCGACGAGGAAATTTCCTATCAAATCGTGGGGGCCGACGAAGCCGACATCAACACCGGGACGATCTCGGTGTCGGCGCCCCTGGCTCGCGCCCTGATCGGCAAATCGATCGGGGACGAAGTGGTGGTCAATCTGCCCGCCGGCAAGCGCCGCTACGAGATCGCCGAAATCGACTTTCGATGAGCGTCCGCTCGGTGGCGGGCTCGCGGCCCAGCATTCCGGATAGCTCGCGCGCTGGAGTCTTCGAGCCAAGCTCGCTGTTTTCGGCCCTCTACGGAGCGCTGGCCAGCTTCGGCATGCTCTTGCTCGAGCTCGGCGTGAGCTTGAGCTTGCGGGGCGCCGAGCTGTCCAGCATCTGGGAGGTTCAGAACGGTGCCTCGCTGCTGCTGCCGGCGTACCTGACGCTGAGCGTGGTCGCCGGCGCTTGCGGGGGCCTGTTGCTCCGGCTGCTGGGGCGCGCGGAGCGCTCGCAGCCGCATCGGGTCATGCTGGCGCTGTTGGTGGCAACCGCGGCGGCGCTGGGCGCCTTCGGCGTCGGAGGCGGTCGGCACCTGGCGGCCCCGGGCCTGCGCCTTGGTTTCGCGCTCGGCGTCTCCGGTTTGGCCTGCGCGGCCAGCTTGTTGGTGGCGGCTCGGCTTTCTGGGCTGCTGCGCCGGGCGCCCGGCGTGTTCGCCGCCGGGGCGGCCAGCGCGTGCCTGGCGCTGGAGCTGCTCAACCAGCTCGTTTTGGTGCGCTTGTATCCGGTGTTTCACCTCACGTTGGCGGCGGCCACGCTGCTGCTGGCGCCGGCGGTGCTGGTGCCGTGGGTGGGCGCAGAACGCCGACCCGCGCCGCCAAGCCAGCGCACGGCGGCGTTCTGGGCCCTGAGCCTCGCTCTGATGGCGGCGCTGGGCGCGCTCTTGGCACGGCCGGCGGCGCAGCGGCTGGCGCACTTCGATAACCTGCGCTTGATCTTGCTGGAGTCCGCGCCGCTGGCGGCCCAGGTCGTGACCCTGAGCGCCGCGTTGGCTCCGCCCGAGCCACTGGATGAAGCCGGCGACGCGAGCGCGCTCGCGACCAGCGCGGGTGGCCCCGGCGCGCTGAATTTCCAGGGCCACGACGTGTTGCTGGTGACCATCGACGCTCTGCGCGCCGACCACGTGGGCGCCTACGGCTACTCGCGCAAGCTGACGCCGAATTTCGACGCGCTGGCGACGCGCGGCAGTGTGTTCGAGCACGCCTACTGCCCGACGCCGCACACCTCGTATTCGGTCACGTCGCTTTTGACCGGTAAGTACCTGCGGCCGCTCCTACTGCAGGGCGCGGGGGCCGATTCGGACACGTGGGCGGGGCTGCTGCGGACTTACGGATTTCGCACCGCCGCCTTCTATCCACCGGCCGTTTTCTTCATCGATCAGAGCCGATTTACCAGCTTCGAGCAGCGCTCGCTCGACTTCGAATATCGCTGGGTGGAGTTTGCGGAAGGCGAAAAGCGCCTGGCCCAAGTGCGCGACTATTTGGCGTCGTCGCCTCACGACAAGCCGTTGTTCGTGTGGGTGCATCTGTTCGGTCCGCACGAGCCGTACGAAGCGCATCCGGAGCTACCGCTCGCGCTCGGCGATCGCGACGTCGATCGCTACGACGCCGAAGTGGCGGCTGCGGACGCGACGCTGGGCGAGCTGTTGAAGCTGATGGAGGCGCGCCGGCCGGGCGCGGTCACGATTGTCAGCGCCGACCACGGCGAAGAGTTCGGTGATCACGGCGGGCGCTATCACGGCAGCTCCGTGTACGAGGAGCAGGTGAGGGTGCCGCTGGTGGTGGTGGGACCGGGCGTGAAGGCCCAGCGGGTCTCGGAAGTGGTGCAGACCATCGATCTGATGCCGAGCGTGCTCTCGGCGTTGGCGGTGCCGCGTCCACCTCGCATTCGCGGCCGAGATTTGGGTGACTTGCTCGCCGGCAAGCGGCCGTCGGGGCCCGGCATGGCCTACGCCGAGACCGACGAGCAAGCGCTGTACGCCGAAGGCTCGCTACGCCTTCTGTGCGCGCGACGCCTGGGCGCCTGCAAGCTGTTCGATCTCGAAAAAGATCCGGGGGAGACGCGCGACGCCAGCGCCGACCATCCCGAAGCGTTGACCCAGCTGCGCGCCAAGCAGCGCGAGCTTGCGGCATCCCACGGCCGCTTCGAGCAGTCGGGTCTGCGCGCCGAGGGCAAAGGCTGGCCGGCAGCCATTCTGCGCGGCGCCGGTGGCGACGGCGACGCGGCCGAAGAGATTGCGACGCTGCTCGAGGACGCGGACGCCTCGATCCGCAAGAAAGCGGCCGAGCTGTTGTTCGAGCTGCGCCGCAAGGAAACCGCGCCCGCGCTGCGGCTAGCGTTGGGCCGCGCGGAGGACGAAGACGTACGGCGTTACGCCGCGCTTTCGCTGACGCGCCTGGGCGAAGGCGCGCCGCTCACAGTGGAGCTGCTCCAGAGCCCGGATCTGCATTTTCGGCGCTTGGCGGCGCTCGCGCTCGGCGAAAGCGGTGACAAGCGCGGCGAGGATCTGCTGATTGCCTGGTGGCGCGACGAGCATGCTCGGGACTACCAACGCTCGCGCGAGCTGCTCGACGTGTTTGCGGCGCTGCGCAGCAAAGACGCGGTCGTGCCGTTGATGCAGTCGCTCTCCGACGTGCGACTCCGCCCGTACATCGCGCAGACGCTGGGCAAGATCAAAGACGAGGCCGCAGCCGGCGCGCTGTTGAACGCCTTGAACGACGAGCGCATGCAGAGCACGCGCGTGGCGCTGGCCAGCGCGCTGGCCGATCTGGACGCTGGGCCCGCGCTGGCCACGCCGCTGGTGCGCTTCTTGGGCGTGCCGGACCCGCTACCGGGCGGCTTGCTGCTGGCGCAGCGGGCCAAGATTTTGGAGCACATCGGCGGCCCGGTCGGGCGTGACGCAGCGCGCCTGACCCGCGACGAAAATCTGGGGGTCAAGCTGACCGTGACCATACCGCCGGGCGGTAACGGCAAGGGTGTGCGTCTGCTGGTGCGGGTGCGCAACTCGGGCAATGCTCCGGGCACGCTGCTGTTCGCCCGCGGCGTCGACGGCGCCGCCCCGGGTCCCAAACGCGAGGGCCTGACGTTGCCCAAGCTGCCCGTCATCGACGAAAAGCAGGCCTTGCGGCTGAGCGTGCCGCCGTCGACCGAGCCGCTGGAGCTCACGGCCCAATTGCCGCCCAGCTTCGGGGCGCGGGCCGCGCTCCGGGCCAGCTTCTTGTTGTACGCGGAGCGAGGCGTCGAGGTGGAAACGCTGGCTTTGGTGCCACTTTCCGACGAGTTGCCGCCGCCGCCGCCCAAGCCCTGGTAACCGGCGCGGGCGCTTTCTCCGCGGCGTGGATTGGCCTGAGGGCGGTCAGTGGTATAGAGCGGCGCCGTGAGCGAACCGAAGGAAACTGGGTCGGGCGACGAAGCCCAAGTCGACAGCCAGAGCGAAGCCGCCGAGGTGTCGACCGAAGCGACGCAAGACGAGGCTGGCTCGGCATCCGAAGCCGACGCCGAGGCTGCCGACGCCGAGGCTGCCGCCGACGCCGAGGCGGGCGAGGGGACCGCACCCAAGAAGAAAAAGAAGAAGGCGCGCGATCAGAGCGAGCCGGAGAACATCCGCGATCGCAACGCGCGAGTGCGCGCCGAAGCCGCCGAGAAGCGCCGAGCGCGTCGCGAGCGGGAGCAGGGCGGCGCGCCGCGCCGGAACCTCGATGCCAGCGAGGTGATGGACGACGCGCTGGCGCGTTCGACCCACGCCGCCGCGAACTTTCTGACCAAGCACTTCAACAAGGTGCAGTGGGTGATCATGGCCGGCCTGGTCGGCTGGATCGGCTTCGAGGTGTATTCGTGGCGCCACGCGCGCACCGCCGAGAAAGCCACCGACGAGCTGTTCAAAGCGCTGTCCGCCGAAACCGCCAAGGTGGGCGCGGACGGCCCCGACGCGGCCGACGAGCGCGGAGGGCCCACCGACTCACGCCGCAGCTTTGCCAGCGACGAAGAGCGGCTAAAGGCGGCCAAAGCCGAGTACGTGCTGGCCAGCGGCAAAGTCGGCGAAACGACCGCCGTTTTGGCCGATTTGGGCGCGGCCGGCGTCGCGTACGATCTGGGGCAATACAAAGACGCGCAAGCCGGCTACGAAAAGGTGATGCGGAACCCCGCCTATGCGACGGACGTCGACATCAAGGGCCGCACCCTCGAAGGCCTGGGCATGGCGCTGGAAGCGCAGAAGAACGAAGAGCAGGCGCTCAAGACCTTCCGCGAGCTGCAAAACATGGACGTGGCGAATTTCAGCGCTCTCGGCCTGTACCACCAAGCTCGCATCCTGAAGGGTCAGGGCAAGAACGACGACGCGCTGAAGCTGCTCGACAAAGCCGGCGAGAAGCTGGCCACTTTGAAAGAGACGCCCGGCGCCATCAAGTACATCGGCACGCAAGTGATGGAGCTGATGGAGTCGCTCGATTCCAAGAAAGCCAAAGAGCTTTCGACCAAGCTGATGTCGACCGAAGCCGCCAAGCGCATGGCCGAGAGCAGCGCCCTCGGCGGCCCAGGTGGTCAGAAGATCAGCCCCGAGCTGCAGAAGCGCATTCAAGAAATGATGGATAAGCAGCGCAACCAGCCGCCGGCGCCCATGCCGGGCCCGGTGGCGCCACAAGACGCGCCGCCCAGCGACGCACCCGCGCCCGACGCCCCGCAAGAGGCGCCGCCCGGCGACGCGCCCGCGCCGCCCAGTGACGCGCCCGCGCCGGCTCCGTCGGGGGCTCAGTGAAGCGCGCCGCGTTCGCGGCTCTTGGCTTGGTTGGGCTGGCGTCGAGCGTCGCCTGCAGCGCGCTGCGCTCCGGCGCCGATCCGGAGCTGCCGCTCTGGGTGCACCGTGCCAGCGGCTCGCTGGAGGTGACGTTCAAGCGCAACGTGGTGGCCGAATCGCGCCGCGTGGGCGAGCCGTACGAGCGCGGCCAGGTCGAGATCGATCCGGCCGGGGGCCGCATCTTCGTGGGCTCGTCGGATCAGGGCCTATACGCCTTGCGCGCCGACGACGGACAGAAGCTCTGGCGCTTCGAGACGCTCGGCTTCGTGCAGTGCGCGCCGCTGTACGACGCGGGCGAAGACGTGCTGTATTTCGGCTCGAACGACGGCGCGCTGTACAAGGTGAACGCCAAAAACGGCGAGCTTTTGTGGCGATTCATGACCAACGCCGAGGTCGCGCGCCGCCCGGTGCTCGACGGCGGCTTGCTGTACGTGACCAACGCCAACGACACCGTGCTGGCAATCCAGCCGCAGACCGGCAAGCTGATCTGGCACCAGCACCGCACGCCCGCCGCCGGCATGGAAGTCGCCGGCCACTCCGGGCCCGCCGTGTTCCACGGCAAAGTCTACGCTGGCTTCAGTGACGGCACCGTGGCCGCGTTCGACGCCAAAACCGGCGCCGAGCGCTGGCAGCCTGTCGATCTAGCCGCCGAAGCCGAGCAGACCCTGGGTCAGGTCCCGGACCAGCTCGACGTCGATTCGACGCCCATTCCGGACACGCTGCCGTCCGGCGCGGTGGTTTACGTCAGCAACTACGCGGCTGGCGTTTACGCGCTCGACGCAGAAACCGGCACCCAGGTTTGGAGCAATCCGGGCGTGTTCGGCGTCACCGACATTTCGCTGTTCGAGCAACCGGCGCACCTGCGCCGTGACGGACGCAACGAGCCCGAGCGCCGCGTGCTCTTGGCCGCCAGCGGCACCACCGGCCTCTGGGGCCTGGATCCGGTCACCGGCACCGAGCTGTGGCGTCGTTCGCTGCCAGCGACGGCCATCTCGCACCCAGTCGTGGTCTCGGGCGCGCTTTTGGTCTCGGCGTCGCGCCTGGGCATCTTTCTGCTCAATCCGCTCGGCGGCGAGCTGATCGACGGCATCCACCTGGCCGACGGCTCCAGCATGACGCCAGCCGCCTACGGTTCGCGCGCCTTCGTGATGACCAACGGCGGCCAGCTGCTCGGCCTCCACGTCTCGCCGCCGATTTAGAAAACGGCCTCGCGGGCTCAGTCCTAGCCGGCGCTGACGCCCAGGAGCCGACAACGTGCAAGCTCGCCAAGCGCTAGCGGCCAGCGCGACCGGGCGCGACGACTGCGTAGCCCGCGGCTCCCTTTAGTTAACATAATGTATCTTATGCGCGTTTCCGAGGGGTCCCCGACGGGTGGGATTGCCGGGAATTTGGTGGAAGATCTTGGCGCCGAGACCTTATGGGTCGATAAGACCGGCTGCGACGTCGTGCTGGGAGGAAGACCATGAAGCAGCGCCGAGATCGGGGTCGAGCAAGTATGCGTGTCGGTTTCTTCTCGTTGGCGTGGCTGGCTCTGGGCGCGGCTGCCGCGTGCGGCAACGACGACACCAGCGGCGGCCCCAAGATCGTCATCGCGGGCTCGGCTACGCAGCCCCATTTCGGCGGCAGCGCCGGCACCGGCTCGACGATTCCGAGCGGCGCCGGCGACGCTGGCGCGCCTGGTTCCGGCCCCGAGGCTGGCTCTGGCGTTGGTGGCGCGCCTGGCGGCTCTGGCGCCGTTGGCTCCACGAGCGTCGGTGGCGACCCCGGCGACCTCGAGGCGGGCTCGAGCTCGGGCGGCAGCGCCGGGACGGCAGATGGCGGCACCGCCGGCGCAGCTGGCGCGGACGGCACACCTCCGCTGCTGCCTGGCACGGGCGTCGGCACGCTGGGCCGGTCTTGTGCCGGGCCCAGCGATTGCGCGGTTGGGCTCACGTGCATCACCCCCAAGCACCTAGTGTTGGCCGGCGCGGCACCTCCCCACGGCGTGTGCAGCGCGCCCTGCACCAGCAACGATGACTGCACTCAGCGCAGCCCAGACGCGCTGTGTATGGCGTTCGGGTCGGATGGCAGCGCGGCGTCGTATTGCGTCGAAGGGTGCAGCTTTGGGCCGACCGGTGCGGCCGCCAAATGCCATGGGCGCCGTGATTTCGCCTGTAATCCGGCGCTTCTGGAGCCCACCGCCGACTCCTGCAACGGTATCGAGGACTGCGCGCAAGGTGATCTGTGCATCGACGGCTTTTGCAACGCCGTTTCCCCGGGTTGCTTGCCGTCCTGTCGCGGTGATCTGGATTGCGCGCCGGGCTTGTATTGCGATCAATCCTTCCTGACCGGCACCTGTACGCCCAAGAAGCCAACTGGAAAGAGGCTGGGCGAACCGTGCACCGTGCCGCTGGCGCAGGAACCGGAAGAGCCCGACGAGTGCATTGGCTTCTGCCAGGCCGACGGCGTCAGCGGCCGCGCCGGTCATTGCGCGGCTACCTGCGGTTTGGCGCGAGAGTGCGCGTGGGATCCGGCTTCAGGCAAGTTCGACGGCGTGTGCTTCTACAGCTCCATCCTCACCACCGACGGCGAGGTCGGGGACTTCGGCTTTTGCACGCCTGCCTGCAGTTGCAGCAACGGCTGCAAAGACCCAACCTTGGCCTGCTCGTTACTTTCGGGCAGCTCGCTCGACACCCAAAATTTCAACGGTCCCGGCCTTTGCTTCGCCAGCGACCCCTCGAGCCCCGACATGTGCGGCGTCGGCGGTGCTAGCGGGAGCGGCGCCGGCGGCTTTGGTGGCGCTCAGTAGCCGTGGAGCGACTACAACACGTACTGGTCGCCGATGGCCGTGACCGCCAGGTTCACGCCCTTGAGGCGAGCGCACTCTTGCTCGACCTCGCGCTGGAAGACGGGCTTGATGTGATAGAGCAGCGTCGGCAAATCCTTGGGCTTGCGCAGCTTCTTCAGGTCCTTTAGCAGCGTGCGCGGCGTGTGGTGGCCGCTCACCGTCGCCAGCTTCTGCTCTCGATCGGGAAAGCTGACCTCGAGCAAAAGCGCCTTCAGGTTCTTCTCTTGGTTCAGCAGCTCCCAGAGCCTGTCGGTCGGCCCGGTGTCGCCGCTGTACGCGATGGTGGCGTCGGCGCCTTGCACGATGAAGCCCGAGGTGTCGATGGTGTGGCTGACGCTGACCGCTTGCACCTGATAACCCGCGATCGTGACCTTCTTCTCCGGTTTCAGCTCTTGAAACAGGATGGTGGGCCGGGCCTTGTTGGGGATGGTCGAAAAGTCGGGCCAGAGCAGGTTATTGAAGAAGTGCTTCTTCAGCGCCGTGATGGTGTCCTTGGTGGCCGCGACGATCAGCGGCTCGCAGTCGGCCTGACAACGATTGTCGGCGATGGTCGCCAAGTCGCGGATATGGTCGAGGTGCGCGTGACTGACGATGCAGGCTTGCAGCCGAAACTGCGCGCTCAGGTCGAGTCCGCTGGTGAGCGACCCCGCGTCGATAGCCAACCGCTCGTCGACGACGAAGGCGCTGGTCCGATGTTTGGGCGTCTCACCGCCGTGGCAGCCGACTACTCGGAGCTCCATCCGTTCCTTGGCGCGGCGCCGGGCATTGAAGCCACAACATAGCCGGTCCGCTCGGCTTCTGCCAAAAGCGGGGCGCGTAGCGTAGAAACGACGCAAACTGCTTGCGCTCTGCCACTTTTGAGGATAGTTAGCCCCCCGCCCTCGCTTTCCCCTTGCAGCACCAACTCTTCAAAACGAAGGCTAACCTCCGAACTTAATTGGGGGATCGTCTAACGGCAGGACGCAAGATTCTGGCTCTTGCTATCTAGGTTCGAATCCTAGTCCCCCAGCAGCTTTTCTCGACATACGCGGGTCCCCAGAAGGCTCGCACGGCTCCATCGTCTAGCGGTTAGGACACTGGCCTCTCACGCCGGTAACGCGAGTTCGATTCTCGCTGGAGTCACCTCAGCCCTCCCGACGCAGCTCTCGTGGCGCGTCCAGCACCCCGAGCGACCGCCACTGAACGCTTTGGGTGTTCGCCAAGGTCTTTCGACCTCCAACATCTTTACCAACCAGGCCCGTTGGCAGAGCGACTCGTGTGGTAGCCAAATGCAACGGCACGGCTGCAAAAACGGCCCTGATTATGCGAAGTTTTGGCTTCGTTTCCCGGTCGGCCGGGATAACATCCAGGTTCGATGAGGATTATCACGCCACGGGCTACCCCGGTCGTGCGAGCACCAGCGCCGAGTGTGCCTCCCCCCGCAGAGCTGCGTGACCGTCCCCCGTTGCTGCGCTCGCCGGTGAGCATCATCACGCCGGTGAGTGAAGTGGAGCTGCGTGAAGGGTCGCTGCTCGCAGGTCGCCTGCCCGAGTGCGACGTCATGATCGATGACGGTTTGGTTTCGCGCATGCACGCGCGCATCAGCGTGCGTGACGATTCGGTCGTGGTGGAGGACCTCCACAGCACGAACGGCGTGTACGTCAATGGTACTAGAATCACCCACAGCGCCCTACTTCGCGAGGGCGACCGGCTGCTGCTCGGGACGACCGAAATTTCGCTGTTCGAGGCGCGACCGGACGCACGAGTGGCCCCGCTGCGTGCGCGTCGTGAAGAAGTGGCCCCTTCGTCGTCGCTGGTGGTGCCGCCGGCTGGTCGCGAGGCCGCGGCGACCACCCTCCCCGCCGACGCGCGCAGCTCGTTCGGCAAGCTCGAGCTGCATTTGGACGATCTGGCCGTCGGCATCGGCGACGAAGGCCCCCCCTCGGCGCGCTCGGCCGATTTGAAAGCCCTGCGCAGCCGCAGCTCGGGCGTGCCGTCCACGGCGCGCGCCGACGCGCTGGAGGTGATCGGCGCGCTGGCAGATCGCTTGGCTTCCGGCGGAAACTTGGACGAGGCGCGTCGCGTGCTGTCGTCGCATCTGAAGCGCATCCTGCAAGGCGCCACCGCGGGCCTCACGGTGCCGGACGAGGTGTGCCTGCTCGCTTCGCGGCACGCCTTGTCGCTGGCGCGCTGGACCGGGCAATCGACATGGATCGACTACGTCGTCGAGCTGCACCTGGCGGCGCGCCGAGCAATGAATCCGGAGACGTTCAACACCTTCGAGAGCGTGGTCTTGTCGGTCGGCGACTTCGATCGCCAGCTGTTCACGTATTACGTCGACGGCCTGCGCGGGGAACGGGCGCTGCTCACGGTGGACGAGCGGCTCGTGCTCGATCGGCTCATCGTGCTGTCCGAGGGCTGAAAAGCCAGCGGCTCAGCTCTTCTTGAAGACGCGGCCGAGCAGCTCGCCTGCGAGCAGGCCAACGCCGCCGCCCACGGCCAGTCCCACGAAAAACGCAGCAAAGACCGCGCCGAACGCGTCGTTGCCGACGTGGCGCGACAGGTACAGCGAAAAGCCTGCCGCGATGCCGACGTAGCCGGCAAAGCGAGCCTTGCCCAGGCTGCGGGCTTCGAGCGTGTGCACGACCAGCGCGCCCACGGCCGCCGCATACAACGCCATCCGTGCAAATGGGGTCACGCCGTCGAGCGCCCCCACCCCGAAAAGACCGTTCGCCACGCAAGCTTCGCCGGCCAAGATGGTGAGCCAACCGACCACCTTGGCCACTTGCTCGAGCGTGGCCGTCCCTCCCTCCACGCGCTTGACCGCGAGCGCTACCGGGACGACCGGGATCGCGAGCGCCAAGGCGCGTGCCACCAGCGGGCGGGCCGCATCCAGCTTGGCGCCGCCTACGACGAGCACCAACGCCGCCATCACCCACGGCAGGTACGAGCGCTCGGAGTCGTCGCTCACAACGGCCCACCGCGCAAAGACCAAGGCCGCGGCCCTTCGGGCTCGCGCGCTTGCTTCAGCCATTCGAACACGGCTGTCGCCCATTGCACCCGGCCTTCGCTGCTCGGGTGAATGTGATCGGGGCCGCGCGGCAACGACGGCACCAGCGTCGACGAATCGAGCACTTGGCAGGGCTTGGCGTTGTCCTTGATGACCTGCATGAGGCCGGTGTCTTGCTTCCACAGCGGCGGCAAGATCCACACGCACGGGCGGTCGCCCAGGCTCTTGATCAGCCGCTGGATGGGGCCGACTCGCTGGGCCGGCACCGGGATCTCGACCTCGTTGGCCCCGAGCGTGATCAGCACCAGGTCCGGGTTGTAGTCGGAGATGGCCTTGCGCAAGACTGGCCCGAACGCCCAGTCGCCGATGTAGCTCGGGGTCTTGGTCTCGAGCGAGGTGCGGAGCCCGGAGTGCTTCAACAGCTTGCCGAGCTCCACGCCGAGCGCGGCCGCGAACGAGTCACCGACTTGAAGGACCTTGGTGCCCTGCGGAAGCTCAGCGGGGGCGGCCGACGCCAGCGAAGGCGCGGGCGGGGGGCCGTCGGCAACGCCGGAACGCGCCAGGGGCTCTGGCGCCGGAGCGGCCGCGGCGGAGACCGTTGGTTTCTCGGTCGGAGCCGCGAGGGCCGAGTCAGGCGGAGCCGTATCGCCGCCCACAGCGGGAGGAGCCGCCGCGGGGGGCGGCGAAGCGGAGCTGCACGCTGCTGCTAGGGGCAACAGGTGGAGTTGAAGCCAACGCCAACGTCTCGGTTCTTGCATCCTGCGCTCCGACTTACCAAATTCCGGCCGCGGTGGGTGCCACCCGAATAGCGGAAGGCGTGGGGGCGACCGGCGAAATTTTGCCGACAATCGGCTTCGAACTCGGGCGCCGGAGCGCGGCTGACCCCGGCTTTTTCAGCCTCCAGGTCCACGTCCGGCGGTATTTCTTCCTCGGCCAAAACGCAGCCGTGGCCGGGCGTCTCGACCCAGCCTTCGCGGCAGCGCGGCTCCCCCGGCTTGGCGCAGCGAGCCCCGTTCCATTGTTTGGGCGGCTCGCAGGCGCGCTCCAGCACGCCGGCCAAGCAGCGCCCCGCGCCGTCGGCGCCGAACGGGCACTTCATCCCAGCGGGTGATAACGCGCAGCGCAGCCCCAGGTGCGAACCGGAAAAAGTCGCGGCTTCGCGGTTGCGCAGGCGGGTGTGCAGCCACTTTTCGAAGCGGCGGGACCAACTGCCGCCGCGGTAAACCCGCGAAAAGCCGCTGGCGGGCGGCCACGGGTACGGCCCGTAGTAGTCGCTCACCCACTCCCAAACGTTGCCGGTCATGTCGAACAAGCCGAACGCGCCGGCGGCGTAGCTCTTCACCGCGCAGCTGTGCGCCTGCTTCCAACACGTGCGCCCGTCGGGCGCTTCGTTGCCCCACGAGTACTCGAGGTAACGCTCGCCTCCGCGCGCCGCGTACTCCCACTCGGCTTCCGTGGGCAGCCGCTCGCCTTGAGCGGTGCAGAATTGGTCGGCCTGCTGCCACGTCACGCAGTTGATCGGATGCTGCTCGCGATCCCGGTAACGGAAGTTGCAGTGAAATTGCTTGTCGTGCGGCTTCGTGCAGGCGCCCTGCTCGACGCAGGCCCGATAGGCGCCGACCGTGACCTCGGTTTCGTCCAAGCAATAGGGCGCAAGCTCGGTGAGGAAGCGCGGGCTTTCGTCGTCCGAAAAATGCTCTTTCGGCTCCGAGCCGATCCACACTTCGCCGCCCGGGATCAGTTGCTGTCCGGGGCGACAGCTCGGGGCGGCTGGGCTCAGGGGCACGGTGCTCGACGCGGGGGCCGCCGGTGGCGCGCTCGAGCTCGCGGCCACGCTAGCCGCCGGCACGGCCGACGCCACCGTCGCGCCGTGGCCCGCCAAGGCGGCGTCGTCGCGCGAATGACACGCCGCCAAAGCCAGACAAAGCGCGGCGAAAGCCAGAGCCCCGGGGCGAGCGTGCAGTTTGGCAAGCAACACGGAAAGCCGCCCGGCTATAGCACTGGCCATGCAGCGCCGGGCGTTCTTGCTCAGTGGCGCCGTCCTTTCTGGCGGCGTGGCGGGCTGCGCGCCGAGCGACGCCCCGCCGGGCCGCGTCGTCGTCCCATTTTGGTTCACGTATGGGGGGCGCAACCGCGCCACTTTGCAGACGCTGGTCACGCGCTTCAATCAGGCCCAAAGCGAGATCTGGGTGCGAGCCGTGTTCCAGGGCGACTACTTCGAGGGGCTGGCCAAGCTGCGCACCGCGCTCGCCGCCGGGGCGGCGCCGCCGCTGAGCCACGTCGTCGGCGAGGTCGTCCCCTATCTGGCCGAAGCCGGCGTGCTCGAGCCGCTCGACGACTACCCCGGTGCGCGCTCGCTGCCGCTGCACCCTGCCCTGGGCCAAGCGGGCTCGTTTCGGGGCGGCGCCGAGCGACCGCTGGTGGTGGTGCCGTTCAACCGCTCGACGCCGATTGCCTACGTCAATCAACGCCTGTTCGCCCAGCAATCGGCCACGCCCGACACCTGGCAGGCTCTGAGCGAGGTCGCGCGAGCGCTCACCAAGCCGGGGCGCTTCGGCTTCGGCTGCCCCATCGATTGGTGGTACTGGGCGGCGCTGGTCGGCCAAGCCGGCGGCGAGGTGGTGGAGCCGAACGGCCGCATCTCGCTCGGCGACGAAGCCGGCGTGCGCGCCCTTTCGCTGTGGCAAAGCTTGGTCGCGGCCGGCGTGATGAAGCAGCCGCCTGGACGCGACTACAACGCCTGGGAGCAGCTCAGCCAAGACTTTCTGGCCGGTCGCGTGGCGATGATTTGGAGCTCGACCGCGTTCGTGCGTTATCTCGAGGAAACGGCCGATTTCCCCGTGCGCGCCCTGCCCTTGCCGCGCGGCGTGCGCGGCGCAGTGCCGACCGGTGGCACGCATTTCGTGTTGCTGAAAAGCGCCCCCAGCGAGCTCAAGAGCGCCGCGTGGCGCTTCGTGCGCTTCCTGCTCGAGCCCGAGGCAGCCGCCTTTTGGTCGAGCGAAACCGGCTATCTACCCGTCACCAGCGAAGCCGCCCAGCTGCTCGAAAGCCGGGGCTTCTACGCCCGCCACCCCAACTACCGGGTGGCGCTCGATCAGCTCGCGGTGGCGCAACCGTGGCCGTGGTCGAAGAGCTTGTTTCGCATTCAGCGCGAGGTCGTGCAGCCAGGGCTCGAAGCCGCCGTGCTCGAAAAGCGTGACCCGAGCCGCGCCATGCAGGAAGCGCGGCAGCTTGCCCAGGAGAGCTTGCTTTGAAGCCGACGCGACCGAGCGGGCCGTGGTGGCTGCTCGCGCCGATGCTGGGCGCGTTGGCCGTCTTTTTCGTTTATCCGCTGCTGTCGGCGCTCCGCACCAGTTTTTACGAGTGGGATCTACTCACCGCGCCGCGCTTCATCGGCCTTGGGAATTACCGCGCCATCTTCAGCTCGGGCGAGCTGTTCGCTTCGCTCGGCACCACCCTGCTCGTGAGCGTCGTGGTGGTGGCCGGCTCGCTGGTACTGGGGCTCGGACTAGCGCTGGCGGTCAATCGCCCGGGGCGGCTGGCGGCGTTGGCTCGCAGCGCCGTATTCAGCGCCTATGTGGTGTCTTGGGTCAGCGTTGGGCTGCTCTTTCTGTGGATCTTCGACGCCGATGCGGGCGTCGTGAACCAGCTGTTGGGCGCGGCCGGCATCGGCAAGGTCAAGTGGCTGACCAGCACCAGCATGGCGCCGCTCACGGTCGCGTTGATCGTGCTGTGGAAGGTGACCGGCTACGCCATGGTCGTGTTCCTGTCCGGGCTTTCGGGCTTGCCGCCAGAAATGCAAGAAGCCGCCGCGCTGGACGGCGCCGGTCCGTTCGCTCGCCTGCGCCACGTGACCCTGCCGCTCTTGCGGCCGACGGCCGCGTTCGTGGCCACCACCAGCTTGATCGCCAGCTTTCAGCTGTTCGACGTGGTGCGCCTGCTCACTCAGGGCGGCCCGGTGCGTTCGACGACGGTGTTGGTCTACGCCATCTACGAACAGTTGTTCCGTGACCTGCGCGTCGGACGCGCCAGCTCGCTGGTGGTGGTCTTCTTTCTGGTGCTGTCCGCGCTCACTTGGCTGAAATTGCGCGCCTTCCGCAGCCAGGAGCCGGTGTGATCGGCGAACGCGGCGTGCGGCGCTGGGCGCTCGGAGCGGCGCTACTGGCGGCTTTGGTTTGGCTGTTTCCCTACGCCTGGATGTTGCTCACCAGCTTCAAAACGCCGCAAGAGCTGCTCAAGGCACCGACCGCCCTGCCCACGTCGCTGGGCTTTTCGGCCTACGCCGAGGTGTTTCGAGCCCTGCCGGTCGCGCGCTACGTCGCCCTGACGACGGTGATGGCGCTGTCGATCGCGGCTTTGCAGATCGCGGTGGCGTTGCCCGCCGCCTACGCGTTGGCCAAGCTGAATTTTCGGCTACGTGGAGCCGCCTTCGCGCTCTTGCTCTCGGCGCTGCTGATCCCGGCGGAGCTGCGTTTCGTCCCTACTTTTACGCTGTTTTCGGCGCTGGGCTTGGTCAACACCTTGCCCGCGTTGGTGTTGCCCTTCGCGGTCAGCGCCTTCGGCACCTTCTTGCTGCGCCAGGCGTTGCTGTCCGTGCCCAACTCCTTGATCGAGGCGGCGCGCTTGGACGGAGCCAGCGAGCTTTACATAGTGTATCGCGTGCTGCCGCCGATCTTGGCGCCTTCGTTGATGGCCTTCTTCTTGGTCAGCTTCGTGCACCACTGGAACGACTACTTCTGGCCGCTGGTGATGACCGTCGACGACGCCGTCCGCACGCTGCCCCTCGGCATCGCCCTCCTGCGCGAGCAAGGCTCGGGAGTGCGCTGGCACATCATCATGGCCGGCAGCACCCTGCTCAGCTTGCCAGCCTTGGGCCTATTCGCTTTCAGCCAAAAATACCTGATGCGCGGCCTGGGCAGCGGAGTCGGCTAGGTTGGCCGCCAACCGCTCACCACTCGAGCAGCAGATCAGCCGACGTTTGGCTGCGCGAGTGGATGCGGACGCGCCCCGCGACGCCGGCATGCTCGAGCGTGCCTTCGAACACCCCCACGTGGTGTGAATCGAGAAAGTAAACGACGTCGTCGAGACTCAGGACCATGCGGCGCTCGGCGGCTTCGAGCACCGCGCAGCGGCTGGGCCGCGTGTTGATCCCGTAAGTCTTGGCGATAGCCGTCACGGTGGCGTGGACGCCCTCCGACGCGCCCAGCGTGACCCGGCCGAGCGTGGAGCCCAGAAACGCCCCCGGTCCCGCCCGGCCGATGCGCCGCAAGCCTTCGCGCAGCGAGCTGTGAGGATTGAACAACCCGGCTGCTTTCACCAGCAAGGGCGCAAACTCACGCACCGGATAAAACCCGAACGGCAGGTAACGCGCCCGCGGCAGGTCCAGCGTCACCTGACGGCGCTCAGCGCCCTCCGCTAGCGCCAAGAAGAACATGCCCGCAATCGTGGCCTTCGCGGGGATGTCGGCCAGCACCCGCTCCGCATCGAGCGGCGCGCCCCACGGCGGATCCACGAAGCTGGAGTCCGATGAGCTCACTTTCACGAATGTACAATGACGGCGCTGGGGGCCGCGTGTTTAGAGGCCGCAGCGGTTGGCAAAACGGCGGGTGGCGGCTTTTTTGGCCGCGGGCACGCCCGGATCTGCGTCAAAACGCCTAAAGGCGTCCGTCGTTTTGGCGCGATCGGGCTCGCGCTGGTAGCAGCCGATGACGACGCGCAGCCGTAAGGTTTCTCGCACCACACTGGGCGCGGGGGGCCAGACGATGCCCGGCGAGCGCGGCGGCTTCGGCTCCGGATCGAGCGACGCATCCAGGTAGCGCAACGCCGCCTCCGGTCGTCCGTGAAGCCACAAATTGCGGCCCAAGAGATATTGAGACAGCGGATCGCCGGCCTCCGCCTCGGCGCCCAACGACGGCGCCGCCTCGTCCCAGCTCGGGCCCAGCCGTGGATCACCGATCAGC
>JBEQSW010000349.1:0-4298 GCA_040348565.1 Myxococcales bacterium
TCGAGGCCGCGTTTCGCGCGTGGGTCGAGGGCCAGGGCCTACAATTGAAGGACGTGGCGCAGCCGTTGCGCGTGGCCGTCACCGGACGCAGCGCCAGCCCGCCCATCTTCGACGTGCTCTGCGTCCTGGGGCGCGAGCTTTCGCTCGGCCGACTGAAACGCGCTGCCAGCTGAGCATGATTTCCCTTCTTGCCGCTTTGCTTGCGCCGGAAACCGGCCTGCCCTTGCCGCTCACCCGGCTCAAGGTGCTGTCCTGGTTCAGCTCGCTGCTCGAGCACCCGCCGATCAAGGCGCTCTGGCCGATCCCAATCCTGATTGGGCTCTGGTTCGCGGTCCGGCACTTTTTCAGGTCAACGTGGGAGGAGCTGGACGCCGAAGCGCACCGGCTTCGCCTCGAGGCGCCGCCCACCGAGTACGACTACCGCCGCCCCGTCGCGTGCCTTTCCATCGTGGCCATCGTCCTGACGCTCCAGGAGTATTACGGCGGGCGGGGCATCTATGACACCCAGCTCCGCCCCTGGCTGACCGAGCTGCAAGCCGGCGGCTGGCGCTTCATCAAGATGGAGAAGTACGACGACCTGTACAGCTACGGCTGGTGGGTGTTTGCGCGCGTTTTGGGCTACGTGCTGATTCCGCTGCCCCTCTGGAAGCTGCTTTTCCCCAAAGACAGCCTGCTCGACATGGGGCTACGCACGAAGGGCTTCTTCAGTCACCTGTGGATCTACGGGTTGTGTCTGGCGGTGGTGGTACCGGCGATGCTGATCGTCTCGGCGCAGCCCGATTTCGGCACTTATTACCCGTTCTACAAGCTGAGCAGCCGCAGCTGGTTCGATTTCCTGGTCTGGGAGACGATCTACTTCTGCCAGTTCTTTGCGCTGGAGATGTTCTTCCGCGGTTGGATCTTGGGTGCGCTGCGCCGAAACTTCGGCGCGGGCGCGGTGTTCGCCATGGCCGTCCCCTACTGCATGATTCACTACGGGAAGCCGTACCTGGAGGCCAACGGCGCCATCGTCGCCGGCATCGTGCTGGGCTCGCTCGCCATGCGTACGCGCAGCATCTACGCGGGCTTCCTCGTCCACATCACCGTCGCGTTTTCCATGGACTTTCTGTCGCTGTGGCGGCGCGCTGCCCTCCCCCACCACTTTTGGGGCTGAGGCGCGCCTCGCGGGGCAGTCCGCCCAGCGAGGCACGAGCGCCACGAGACGCTGAAGTCATCGGGGCCAAAGCCCTCGCTCCTTGCGCCCGAAGCTCCCGGCACCGCGACCCTCTCGCATTTTCCGCGCGTCACGCGGCAGGATCCCCAGTATATTCCCGACCGAAATATCAGATGTCGAACGTGAGCTTTTCGCCGGTCCCCCCCGACGCGTTGCACGACTCCAAGCGGCCGAACAACGGCGGTGATCAGAACGGCACTACAGAGTGGACGGCTGAGCGAGGCGCTGCCCGCTATCAGATCCACGGCTGGGGCGCGCCCTACTTTCACGTCAACGCGCGTGGCCACGTCGAGGTGCGCCCGAATCCGGATCGCCCCGAGCGCGTGATCAACTTGTTCGAGCTCGCGCAAGAGCTGAAGGCGCGCGGCCTCGACTTGCCGCTGCTCATTCGCTTCTCCGACATCGTCGCCGATCGCATCAAGCGCATCAACGAGGCCTTCCTCAAGGCCATCGCCGAGTACGAGTACCCGGGCATCTACCGCGGCGTGTACCCGGTGAAGGTGAATCAGCAACGCCACCTGGTCGAAGAGATCGTCGAAGCGGGACGCCCCTACAGCTTCGGCCTCGAAGCGGGCTCCAAGCCGGAGCTTTTGATCGCGCTCGCGGCCATGCAGGACGTGGGCGGCCTCATCATCTGCAACGGCTACAAAGACTCGAAGTACATCGAGACGGCGCTGGTCGCGCAGAAGTTCGACAAGACCGTCATCATCGTGCTCGAGCGACTCGAAGAGATAGACCTCGTCTTCAGGGCCTCGGAAAAGCTGGGCATTCGCCCGCTCTTGGGCGTGCGCGCCAAGCTGACCACCAAAGGCGTCGGCCGCTGGAAGGACTCGGCCGGCGAGCGCGCGAAGTTTGGTCTCACGACCTCGGAGATGATCGAAGTCGTCGATCGTCTAGCCGCGCGCAACATGCTCGACACGTTGCAGCTGCTGCACTTTCACATCGGCAGCCAGATCTCGAGCATCATCCCGATCAAGAACGCCATGCAGGAGGCGTCCAACATCTACGTCGAGCTGGCGAAGATGGGCTGCAAGATGGGCTACCTCGACGTCGGCGGCGGCTTGGCCGTCGACTACGACGGCTCGAAGACCGACTTTCACGCGTCCAAGAACTATCAGCTCGAAGAGTACGCGGCCGACGTGGTCGCGCACATCCAAGCCGCCTGCGTGAAGGCGGAGATCGGCGTGCCGACGCTGGTCAGCGAAAGCGGTCGCGCCGTCGCCGCGCACCACTCGGTCTTGGTGTTCGAGGTGGTGGGCGAAAACCAGGTGCGCTTCCCGCAACCGGCCGAGCCGCAAGCCGACGCCAATCGTCTACTGCGCGAGCTGTACGACACGTACTGCGGCATTCAGCCCAAAAACGTGCAGGAAAGCTACCACGACGCCAGCCAAGCCAAAGAAGAGGCGCAAAGCCTGTTCAAGTACGGCTACCTGTCGCTGCGCGAGCGCTCGCAAGTCGAAAAGATGTTCTGGAACTGCTGCGAGAAGATCCACCACACGCTCAAGCGCCTGAAGTTCGTGCCCGAAGAGCTCACGCACCTCGATCGCGACTTGTCTGCCATCTACTACTGCAACTTCTCGGTCTTCCAGTCCGCGCCCGACATCTGGGCCATCGATCAGCTCTTCCCGATCATGCCGATTCACCGGCTCGACGAAGAGCCGCTCGTGTCGGCCACGCTCGCGGATCTCACCTGCGACAGCGACGGTCTGATCGATCACTTCATCGACGTGGAAGACGTGAAGGGCACGCTGGACCTACACCAGCTGAAAGAGACCGAGTCGTACTACCTCGGTATGTTCCTGAACGGCGCCTATCAAGAGATCTTGGGCGACCTGCACAACCTCTTCGGCGACACCCACGCCGTGCACATCGCCCTCACCGACGACGGCTATCAAATCCGTCACGTCATCAAGGGTGACAGCGTCGCCGAGGTGCTGCGCTACGTCGAATACGTGCCCGAAAGCATGGTCGACGCCGTGCGCCGCCAAGCCGAGCGCGCCGTCAGCGCCGGCCGCCTCACCAACGACCAAATGCGCACGCTCTTGATGCATTATGAAGAATCTCTACGGAGCTATACGTATCTGACTGCGGAGTAGCGCCGACCGGGGGCTGCCACTCCGCAGCCCACCTCGCAGAAACTCCCGTGTCGTCGCGGTGGCCAAACCGTGCGGCTCGAGATTTTTTCACAGGGAGGACGGGAGGACGGGAGGACGAGCAGAGGCGAGATATTTGGGTTCGCGCTGCCGCCGGTGAGCCGACGTCTCGTCCCAGGGCCGACCTCCGGTTCCCTCGAGGAAATATTTTTTGATTCGGTCCCCCGAATCAAAAAATGCGTTCTCGCCTCCTCAGACCTCCCGTCCTCCCGCTGACCATTGGTCTCATTTGTCAGCTGCCCGCCCGCTAAGCCTGGCCTCTGGCGAGGCTTTCGCGAGGACCGGAGCGGAGCGTACTCACGTACGTGAGCACCGGACCGCAGCGAAAACGAAGCCAGAGGCCAGGATCAGCGGGCGGCGCTAACAGCTGAAATGAGACCAATGATGAGCGTCCTCCCGTCCTCCCTGTAAAATCAGGTATTCGAGACAGCGCCCAAGCACGACACTAGACCCGGAGCGCCTACAACCAGAGCACGCGAACGTTTACGTAAGAAGGCGGAATGAAATGGGCGGGGGCGTCGTTTCCTGGACGCGACGAGGCGCTCCTCGGTACGATCTGCCTCAACTCATCGCATGGGCCAGTCCTCCCGACCCTCACCATCCCGATACTCCTCTCTGGCCCTGGCGTCCCTGGGGGCGCTCGTCGCGACCATTTCTCCGGCCTCCAGCCGCGCTGACATCTATCAGTCGGTCGGCCCTGACGGCGTGGTTTCGTTCACCAACACCAAGTCGGCCGGCGCCAAGCTCTACCAAAAGACGCAGCCCAAGCCGCAGGTGTTCCTGCCCGCCGACACCTCGCCCGAGCGCTACACCCGCTACGACGGCTGGATCCGCGAAGCCGCGACGCTCTACCAAATTCCCGAAGCGTTGATCCGCGCCGTCATTCGCGTGGAAAGCGACTTCGACCCGCGCGCGGTCTCGCCCGCCAACGC
>JBEQSW010000361.1:0-16038 GCA_040348565.1 Myxococcales bacterium
GAACGGACACCGTGAGCGACGCTGGGGTTGCGTTCGCCGCCTACCCCGCCGGAGGACCGTGAAAACCATGAGCAAGCGTCGTCAAACGAGCGCTACCCTGCGCAATCGCGACGGCAGAATCCTGCCAGCGCTGCTGCTGTTGCTGGTCATCGCTGCGCTACCGGCGTGCCACAAGAAGCGGGCGACCAGCTCGAGCCAGGCCCCCCCCGTAAAGGTCGCTAACCCGGCCGAGCTCGGACGCAACGCCGACGCGGCCAAGGAATCGCTCGAAGGGCTGAAGCCCCTCGTCGCTGCTCTCAACAAGCAGTTCGAGGAGCTTCACCACAAGTACGACACGTTGCCGCCGGCCCTGCCGGGCTTCGCTGACACCCGCGGGAAATTTTACTCCACCGCCGAAGGTCTCGGCACCATGAACGCCAAGCTGGTCTGGCTGTCGGGACGCATCGAGTCCGCGCTGAAAGCGGGTGATGGTGCGGCATTGGCCGAGACGGGCCGAGACATCACCCACACCTACGACGAGGTGCGGCAAGTCGAGCGCGTCACCGCCGAGCTAGTCCAGGAAATGCCGCCCTTTTTGCAGCAAGCGGAGCAAGCCCAGGCCAACGGTCTCCGCTCTTGTGAATGAGACAACCATGAAATATCGCGTCCACGCCCTCACCATGCTCAAGCTCCTCGCCATTCCCGCGACTTTTGCCCCACTGTCATGTCTCGCCGGTTGCGGCACCGAAAACCCGCCCGACATGACGAGCACGGGCGGCACGGCGGCGGCGGGCACCAGCCCGGGCGGGTCTGCGAGCAGCGCCGGCAACGCGGGCAGCGCGGGCTCGAGCGTGGTCAGCGGCGGCACGGGGGGTGTCGGCGGCAACGCCGGAGCAAGCGCGGGTGGCTCCGCTGGCTCGAGCGGCTCCGCTGGCTCAGGCGGCTCAGGCAGCTCGGTCGAGCCGACCTTCGCCATGCTCAAAGGAGTCATCCAGACGTCGTGCTACGGCAGCGTCTGCCACGACCTTTCCGAGCACACCCTGCCGATGAAGATCGACGACAAGCTGTACACGACGCTGACGACTCACGTCACCAAGAGCTGCGGCCCCGTCGTCAAGGCCGGCAGCCCGCAGGACAGCGCGCTCGTGAAGCTGCTCAAAGGCCCCTGTGGCGACACCGATCGCATGCCGTACGGCAAGTGCAACCAAGACGGCGACGAAGGCTGCATCAGCCCCGACATCATCGCCGCCATCGAGAAGTGGATCAGCAACGGCGCGCCACCCTGAGCCCCGGCGCGCCGCCTCGGCCAACGCCTACTTCGGCGGGTCGAACGCCAGGTAGGTGCTACGAAATACGGGCAAAGCCTCGAGCCGTTCGAGCCACGCGGCCACGCGCGGAACCGGCTTCAAATCGAGCCAGTCTGGCAAGGCGTCGCTGGCAAAACGCAGCCCCGCGCCGACCATGATGTCGGCGTGGCACAAATCCGAGCCCAGCAGCCATTGCTCGGGCGCGCGCGCCTCCAGCCAGGCCAAGCTGTCGACGAGCTGACCGCGATTGCGCTCCAGCAAACGCGCGTTGCGCTGCTCGGGCGTGTGAAAATTGCGCTCGTAGAAGGCGCTGACGGCTTTGTCGGCCATGCCGGCGGCAACGCCGACGACTTGCCGGCACGCCAGACGCGCGGCCGCATCGCTGGGAGTGAGGCAGCGCGCGGGCGGCACCAGCTCGTCGAGATGAGCCAAAATCATGTGACTGTCGACCAGCGTTGCGCCGTCGGCCAGCACCAGCGTGGGCGCGCGCTTCAGCGGCGAATAGCGTGCAAACTCAGCGGCGTCACCGACGGTGCGCAACGGAAGATTTTCGTAGCTCAACCCATAGAGGTCGAGCGCTATCGCCACTCGGCGCACGAACGGTGAATCGAGCATCCCCACCAACTTGAAAGACCCTGCCATGCGCGCGAGCATGGCGCGAAGGCTCGACGCGATCAAACACTCGATTCAAGCCGCAGCATTCACGGGGCGCCGGCCAAGGATTCTTCACATCTGGGGCTGCCACGGCGCAGATCCCTTGCAGAAGCTTCCGTGGCGTCGCAAGGCCAACCTGCGCGAGCGCTTCGGGCTGCCGCCGTGCTGGCGGGTCGTGTCGAGAGCCTCCGGGAGTTCACAGGGAGGACGGGAGTACGGGAGGCGAGAATGTTGGGGCTCGCGCTGCCGCCAGCGGGTCTGCAGCAACGTCGCGGGCTCACCCCCTCCGGCTTTCTCTCGAAGGAAATATTTTTGGTTTTGGTCCTCCAAAAACAAAAATGCGTTCTCGCCTTCCCCGCACGCCTCCCGTCCTCCCGTCCTCCCTGTGAAAAAATCTCGATCGCTCATGGTGGCCTGAATCCGCCACAGAAGCTTCTGCGATTCAGGCTGCAGATTGGCAGCCCAGATGTGACGAATCTTTAGCGGGCGCCGGGTCCGCAGGGCGCCGTATTCGTGGATCCGTCACCTGACGCCGCCGGGCTCGGCGAGCCTTGCTTGGTGTGATAGCTAAGGCACCGTTGACTCAGCCGCCTTCGCAATTGCGTTCGCTCCCAGAGCGCCCGTTCGCCTTGGATTGGCTGGAGCGCAGGCCGTATTGCGATTTTCATCCGCAGTTTTTACGAGCTCTCTCGCTCCTCGAGGCTTGGCCCGCCCCCGAGCAATACGACGAGCTGGCGGCGCAGGTGCCGAAAGCGGCCGATGTAGCCCGGCCTCGCTTCGTCACCGAAAACCGCGATGCACTGCGGCGGCTGGGGGGCTACGAACAGCACGTGTCCGCCCTGGCGGCCGTGCCCACGCGACCTCAAAGCTGGCACGACTTCTTCAACATGAGCGTGTGGGCGCACTTTCCGAAAGTGTGGTGGGCGCTCAATTCCTTGCACGTCGACGCGCCAGAGGGACAGAAAGATCCGCGCAACGGCCGCACGCCGGCCCAGAACGTGGCGGCCACCTTCGACGAAGCCGGCATGTTGGTCGTCAGCACCAGCCGCCCGGTGTTGGCGGAGCTGCAAGCGCTGCGCTTCAAACGCGCGTTTTGGGAGCTGCGCGCCGAGCTCACCGCGACCACGCGCTTCTGGTTGGTCGGTCACGGCATGCTCGAGTCGCTGCTGCAGCCGCACCCCAACCTTGCCGCCCGGAGCCTGCTACTCCACGTGCCGACTTTGCCCACGGATGAGGTGGACGACAGCTTCCGTTTCGAGCTGGACGCCCTCGCGGCCTCGCGCATCCAGGCGTGGCGCTCGGCGCGCACCGTGCTCGACCCGATTCCGCTGTTGGCCATTCCTGGCTACAGCGACAACGAAGCCGCGGAGTTCTACGACGACCCGCGCAACATTCGCTTCGAGCCCATCTCGCGGCGACCGGCCGATCTGGCGCTACTCACCGCACATGCGAGCCAGCCAGTCAGCGACGGAAGGCGCGTTGATCCGGCGCTTGAGCGACTCATTCAAGGTGAGTAGCCCGAGCGATTTGCCATCCGGGGTCATCACCACCGGCGGGTGAGTGGCGGCGGCGTTGCACGCCGACGTATCGTCGTGGTTCGAGCCAAACGGAGCAAACTTGTTGCGGATGCTGGCCGGCGAAGAGTGCGAGCCGTGCTCGCCCAACATGTTGAAGACCGAGTCGGGCCGGTGTTCTTCGCACAAACAGCCGAGGAAGACTTCGTGTTTGGCGCCGCCCAGAATCATCAGCTCGTCATCGGAGTTGGGCGAGTCGTCGTCGTGTGCGGGCTCGGCCGCGCCTGTGGAGGCCTGCCGGCTTTCGCGCAGCTTGCGCAGCTCGGACAGGGCTTGGCTTTCGAGCTGCTGTAGCCGCCGATTCAGAGCTTGCTGCTCTCGTTCGATCTGACGATTACGTTGACCATCGGTGTGGCTTGGCGCCGCGGCAGGCTCGGGCGCCGCGCTCGTGCAGCCGACGAGCGCGCAGGCGCCCAGCATCCGAAGCAAGACGTTCGCGGAACCCGTCAGCATGACCGTGCTTATGTACGCTGCTCGCCCCATCCTTCGTGCATGCAATCGACGCGCGAAGCGCTGACGCCAACAGCGAAGTTCTCAGCCGACCACCACGGCAAACCAGACTGTAAACGTGCAGTGCCCGCGAATCGGATCGGCTACGACTGGCCGCGCAAAAACGCTCGGTCGGTGACGCGGCGGGTCGAGCGCGTCTAGGCCGGCAGACACGTGATAGGGTCCCGCGCCATGAATTCATCGAAGCTCGTGCTCGGTTTGGCGGTCGTGGCGCTCTTGGTAGGTTGTGAGGAAGAAGCGAAGAAGGAGCCCGTCGCCGCAAAACCAAGTGCCGCAGCGGTAGCTCCTCCGCCCCCCACCCCCAGCGTCGAGCCGCCGCCGGCCAAGCTGCGCGACGATTGCCCGAAGGGGTCGAGCGGCGTTGGCACCTCGGACAAGCCCTGCCTGGCGAGCGGCGACTCGCGGATGATGGAGGTCACCTACACCGGCAAGACGACCGACGAAGGGCCGAAGTTCAGCATCGTCAACAAGTCCGACAGCCAGATCCTGTTCGGCTCACTCGCCGTCTACTTCTACGACAAGGCTGGCAAGCAGCTGCAAGTGACGGCCGGCGACAAGCCGCGCCCCATGCAACCGTGCGCGGGCAACATCTTCGCCGGCGTGGTGAAGCCCGGCGAAAAGATCTTCATGTTCTTTTCGTGCGTCAAGAAGGCACACGTGCCAGAGGGCACGGCCACCATCGAAGCCGAGGTCAAAACTGTGGGCTTCGCGGACGAAGCGGGCAAGAAGAGCGAGTTCTATTGGTCCAACCCCGACCTGGTGCCCGACGTGCGCCCCAAGGGCGGCCTAAAGACCAAGTCGAAGAAGTGACCCGCGACGGCCGGGTGATCGATCCGGGGCAGATCGGGCATGAGTCCGCGTGCTTCTGCCATTCGGTTTTGGTCCAGGTCTGCAGGTTGGGCGTCATTCGTTGCTGGCCAGCGCGGGGTTCGCATTTCTCGTAGCTTGTTCATCGGATCCGGCTCCGAAGAGCGCGGCGCCCCCTGCTGGTTCCGGCGCCGCGCCTGATAGCCCGGCAAGCGCTGGCAGCTCGGCTGGCGCCGGCGCTCCGACGACCCAGGGCGGTGGCCCCGCCGCCGGCGCCGGGACGAGCACGGCCGGCTCGAGCTCGCTCGGAGGCGGAGGCGGAGGCGCCGAGCCTGCTGGTGGAGCGTCAACCGCCGGCTCGTCCGCCAGCGGAGGCGGTTCGTATTCAGCGGTGGTTCACATCGCCGGCGACTCGACCGCGGCCATCTTTCCCGCCACCGATCCGCGTGTCGGTTGGGGTGCCGTGTTCGCCGAACGCTTCAACGGCACCGTCAAAGTCGACGACCGCGCGCTATCGGGACGCAGCACCAAGAGCTTCATCGACGAGGGCGCCTGGACCGGCTTGCTCGCCGCGGTGAAGCCGGGCGACTACGTGTTCATCGAGTTCGGACACAACGACGAGAAATCAGAGGATCCGTTGCGCTACACGGACCCGGCCACCACCTTCCGCGACAACCTGCGCCGCTTCGTCACCGAATCGCGCGCGGCCGGCGGGCAGCCGCTGCTGCTCACCCCCATCAGCCGCAACAAATTCAGCGGCGCCACCATCACCGCTTCCCACGGACTTTATCCAGACGCGGTGAAAGCCGTGGCGACCGACACCAGCACGCCCCTCATCGACATGACCGAGCGCACCAAGGTCTGGCTCGAAACGTTGGGGCCGTCGGCAACGACTCCCTTCTTCGCCCCCGGTGACCAGACCCACACCTCCGCCGAAGGCGCCCAAGAAGTCTCGAAACTGGTCGCAGCCGGTTTGAAAGATCTAACGCATCCACTGGCCGCATTCCTGCAATAGCCCAGCCCACTGACGATTCCGCACATCGTGGGCTGCCAATCCGCAGCCCGAATCGCAGAAGCTGCTGTGGCGGAGCTAGGCCACCTCGTACGATCGAGATTTTTTCACAGGGAGGACGGGAGGACGGGAGGACGAGAGAGGCGAGAATTTTGGGGCTCGCGCTGCCGCCAGCGGGTCTGCAGCAACGTCGCGGGCTCACCCCCTCCGGCTTTCTCTCGAAGGAAATATTTTTGGTTTTGGTCCTCCAAAAACAAAAATGCGTTCTCGCCTTCCCCGCACGCCTCCCGTCCTCCCGTCCTCCCTGTGAAAAATCTCTGAGGCACTCGAGAGGGGCTGTCAGAACGGCAGCAGCCCGAAGCGCGCTCGCGCGGGGTGGCCTGGCGACGCTACGGGAGTTTCTGCAAGGGATCTGCGGCGCGGCAGCCCAAGGCGTGATGAATCCTGAGTAGCTGCCCAATTAGCTCCGCCGCGTTCCGTGCTAAGCTGCGCGAGGTGGGTCGGGAAATGCAGCTACGAACATCGCGAGGTTGGGCTCTATGGCTGGTGCTGCTGTCGAGCACCGGGTGCGATACGTTTGCGGACGCACCCAACCAAGGCGTGCCCAACCAAGGCGTGCCCGTCGACGACGGCGGCGCGACCGCTGGCGCACCGGTCATGGTCACGCCGCAGCCCGCACTCAATATAGGTGGCAGCTTCACGGTGCCCACCCCGACGCTGACCCCGCGCAACGACTTGGGCGCCGAGTGCGATCCGAGCCGCACTGTTGCCGCGGACGGTCAGGCCCTGATCGTGACCGATCCGGAAGTGTTAGCCGAATTTCCGCTCGAGCGTGTTCTGCAACGCATCGCGGTCAGCGCCCAGGTGCAGTTGACGCCCGAGCAGCTGCTGCAGCGCCTGTTCGACACCGAAAACACGGTTCTAGGCGGCGTCTTTGCCGACGTGCAACACTGCGACGCTCCCGACAACTTCGCGTTTGGGCAAGCCCCAGCGGTGGATTGTCCGCGCGCCGAAGGGCAACTGGCGAGGAGCACCAACCTGTTCACGCCCGACGCCGCCGACTTCTTCGCGCCGGTCGCGCTCGTCAATCGCTTCGACCTCACCCCGAGTGATCGTTCGACCTGCGGCGAATACCGCATCGTCTACGCCAAGCACTCCGGCTTGTCCGACCCTCAGGGCCGCGTATTTTTGATTTTCGAGGCGGCGCTGTTCAATCCCTCGGCCTCGCTTTCGGGGTGCCGCCCGGTGGCCGAGCTCTGGCAGGGTCTTTCTGGCGCGGACGTGGCGACGCAGAAGGCCCAGCTTTCCGCGCTGTATTTCAGCGGTGTGGGCGGGCTCGAGCCCGTCATCACCGCCGGCCATTTGAGCGCGGCCGACATCAGCTGCCAGTACACCGGTCGCTGCGGCCAAATCCGTGTCGGGCAGGGCATGCAGGCGCCGTTTCAATTTCGTCAGTTCCGGCTCGTGACCAGCAGCGGGCTGGACCAACCGGCTCAGCTTGCCATCGTGCCGACGGAAGACTCGCAGTCGCTCCGCCCCCAGCTATTCGACTTCCCCTCCACCGACGCCAGCGTGGCCGGCTTTCAGCTCGAGCTGCACGAAGCCGTGCCAGACTTGGCTTCGCCGGACCTGGCGCGGATGCGCGCGCTCATGGGTCCCGCCTACGATGCCGGCGAGAGCGCGGTCAGCGGGGCTGCGCGGCCCAACTTCGCCGAGCGTCTGGCGGCCAGCGACCCGAGCCAAGCCGCCAACTTTGCAACGGGGCTGAGTCAACGGCTCGCGGAGTCGAACGCAGCCTGCCCCAGCGACGATCCGCTCACGCCCGACGCGATGGTCCAGCGCGTCACGGCCCTGACGTGCGCCGGCTGCCACGCGCCCGAGCAAGTCTTGGCCCAAGGACGAAAGCTAGGTTGCGGCGGCGTTTGGCCGCTTTCACTAGGCGAAACGCACATCAGCGAGCGGGGCGAGCTATCACCAGCCCTCACCGAGTTGTTCTTGCCGCACCGCGCCCGGGTCCTGTCCACGTTCTTGCAAGCCTGTGATGCTCAGCAGGTGGAGGCGAACCTGCAACCGGTGCGGGCCGTCCTTCGTGGCGAGTGCTTTCCCGCCGGCACACCCATCGCGCTCGCCGACGGCACCTCCAAACCCATCGAGCAAGTGCAGCCGGCGGATTGGGTGCTGAGCTTCGATCCGATCAGCCGCACGCCGGTGCCGGCTCGGGTCACGGCACGTATCGTGCGTCCAGACGCCGAGCGCTTCGTGCGCATCAACCAGGCGCTGGTCGCCACCGACAATCATCCGTTCTTCACCGACTCGGGTTGGGTGCGCGCCGTCGACTTGCAGATCGGTTCGCGACTGCTCGCGCTCGACCGCCCGCGCCTTGCGGAAGGGACGGGGCTCGCCGTCTCGCCCGAAAGCGTGGAGCGCCTCACCCTCGAAGCCGGCTCAGGCTCGACCTACAACCTGCACGTCGCCGGCCACCATGGCTATTTCGCGGGCGGCCTGCTGGTCAACGATCAGCCTTAGAGCGGCCGTCGGCGGGTCTCCGAGCTATTCGCGCGGGGGCGCCGCGGCGCGAACGCGCGGCAACTCCAAGCGGAAGCTGGTTCGGACGCCATCGTCCGCTTCGAGCTCGACGGTTCCGCCGTGCGCGAGCACCACCTGCTGGACGATGTACAGCCCCAACCCGAGGCCGCTCTTGGTCGAGATGCGCTCGCGCGAGCCGAACGGATCGAAAATGCGCGCCCGAACCGAAGGCGGCACGGTTCCGACGTTGGACACGCGGATGGTCACGAAGCTCGGGTCGTCGCCGTTCACCACCACCGAAACCGGCTCGCCCGCCGCGCCGTGCTCCAAGGCATTGCCGACCAGGTTGGAGACCACCTGGGCCAGGCGCGCCGGATCCCATTTGCCGCGCAGATCTCCGTGCAGGTCGACGGTCACGCGAGAGCCACGCGGATTCACCTCGTGCTCGGCCACGACCCGTTGCGTCACCTCACCCAAGTCGGTTGGTTGAAACTCGAGAACGATGCCGCCCCCGACACGCGCACGCGCCAAATCCAACGTATCGTTGACCAGGCCGGACATGCGCTGGCCGCTCGAGCGAATGCGCTCGGCCACCTTGCGGCTCATGTCGTCCTGCACGGTGCGGAGCAGCACCTCGGCACCGGTCAACACCGCGTTGAGGGGGTTCCTCAAATCGTGGCTCAAGATGGCCGTGAACATCTCGTTCATGCGCAACGTCTGGGTCAGCTGCTGCAGTTGCTCGGCCAGCTCTTGGCGTTGCCGATAGAGCTGCAAAAAGACGTTCACCTTGCTTTGCAGGACGTGCGGCTCGATCGGCTTGAACAGAAAATCGACCGCGCCAAGCTCGTAGCCTTGAAACATGCGGTGCTGCTCACGCGCGCCCGCGGTCACGAAGATGATCGGAACCTGGCGCGTCCGTTCCGTGCCGCGCATGATTTCGGCCAGCTCGAAGCCGTCCATCTCCGGCATTTGCACGTCCAGCAGCGCCAGCGCCACGTCGTGCTCCAGCAAGAGCTCGAGCGCCTCCCGCCCCGAGCTGGCGCAAAGGATCTCGACGCCCGACCCGCTCAAGAGCGCGGACAGGACCAGCTGATTGTCTTCCACGTCATCGACGACCAAGCACTTCATGAAGAAACCCTCGGGGTGAAGGCGTGCTGGGGACATAGCCCAGCATGAATGGTGCCGAACAGCTCGGCGAGCCGTGCCACGCTCAAAGCGGCACTTTCCGGCGCGGCCTTCAGCGCGGCCCGCGGCATGGTGTCGGCGAGCGCGCCCTCCGGCGCCTGAGCCAGGGTCAGCCCGCCGGCCCGCGCGATGGCCGAAAGCCCCGCCGCCCCGTCGTCGTTCGCGCCGCTGAGCACCACCCCCAACAGACGAGAACCGTAGGCGTCGGCGGCCGATTCGAACAGGACGTCGATGGAGGGTCGCGAATAGTGCACGAGCTCGTCCGCGGCCAACGCCAGCTGCCTCCCTTCGTCGACCAGCAGGTGGTAGTCGGGCGGGGCCAGATAAATGGCTCCGGGCACGAGCGGCTGCTTGTCCTCCGCTTCGGCCACGGGCAGCCGACATTTCGGACCGAAGAGCGCCGCCAAACCGCTTTGCCGTTCGCGCGGCAAATGCACGACCACCAGCACCGCGACGCCACAGGCGGGCCCGAAGGCGGGCAGCAAGGTGGAAAGCACGTCCACCGACCCGGCCGAGCCGCCGATCACGACCGCCTCAATCTGCCGCGAGCCGGCTTCGCTCGTCACAGCCCGACCTTTCGGTAAATGCGGTTCGTCGCCGAGAGCTCGCGGAAGCGCGCGGCGTGGCTGGAGAAACGCACCGTCTCCCGGGCGCCAATGCCGAGAAAACCCTGCACGGACAGCGCCTCGTGAAACAGCCCCAACGCCCGCTCTTGCAGCGCCCGATCGAAGTAGATGAGCACGTTGCGGCACGACACCAGCTGCACCTCTGCGAACACGGCGTCCGTCGCCAGGCTGTGGTCGGAAAAGACGATGCGCTCGCGCAGCGACGGCGCGAACAACGCGCCACCGTAGGCGGCCGTGTAGTAGTCCGAGAGCGAGGCTTTGGCCCCGGATTCTCGATGATTTTGCGTAAATGCGGGCAAGCGCTCGATGTCGAACACGGCCGACTCCGCTCGCTTGAGCGCGGCGGCGTTGATGTCGGTGGCGTAGATCAGCGAGCGTTCGAGCAACCCCTCTTCGCGCAACAAGATGGCGAGCGAGTAGGCTTCTTCGCCCGCGCTGCAGCCGGCGACCCAAATCTTCAGCGAGGGATAGGTGCGCAACAGCGGCACGACCTGCTGCCTCAGCGCGAGAAAGTAGCTGGGATCTCGAAACATCTCGCTGACTTGCACCGTCAAAAAATCGAGCAAGACAGGAAAGCAAGCCGGATCGTGGATCACTCGCTCTTGCAGCTGGGTCACGCTGCGGCAACCCAGCCGCGTCATGGCGGCCGTGATCCGCCGCTTGAGCGAGGCGTGCGCGTAGTGACGAAAGTCGTAGTCGTAGCGTAGGTACAGGGCTTCCAAGAACAGCTTGAGCTCGAGGTCGAACTGCCG
The DNA here is from genome assembly GCA_040348565.1 of Myxococcales bacterium. Taxonomy (GTDB): domain Bacteria; phylum Myxococcota_A; class Polyangia; order Polyangiales; family Polyangiaceae; genus PMG-095. Next base: position 10,933 of record JBEQSW010000361.1, read on the forward strand.
CACATCGTGCGAATCCTCGCTCATTTGGGCATCCAAACGCGCACGAGGGACAACAGCTTCTCGACGTCGAGCGGCTTGGCAATGTAGTCGTTGGCGCCCGCGGCCACGCTCTGAGCGTGGTCGTCCTTCATGGCCTTGGCCGTCAGCGCGATGATCGGCAGCTTCTTCCACTCCGGTCGCTTGCGAATTTCACGCATGCAAGTGAGGCCGTCCATCTCGGGCATCATCAAATCCATCAATACCAAGTCGATTTTGGCGTCCGGCTGACTGCGCTCCAGCGCCGAAAGCGCCTCCTTACCGTTGCGCGCGATCTCGACCTTGACGCCCTTCGGCTCGAGCAAGCTGGTGAGCGCGAACACGTTGCGCACGTCGTCCTCCACCACCAAAATCCGCCGTCCTTCCAGGGCCGCCTCGCGATTGCGCACCTCCTTGAGCATGCGTTGCCGCTCCGGCGGCAGCTGCGTCTCCATTTGGTGAAGGAACAGCGTTACTTCGTCCAACAAGCGTTCCGGCGAGCGTGCGTCCTTGATGATGATCGACTTCGAGAAGCGCCGCAGCCGCTGCTCTTCTTCGCTGCTCAGAGAGCCGCCGGTATAGACGATGACCGGTGGAAACGCGATTTCCTCGTGGCTGGCCATCTGTTCCAGCAGCTCGTAGCCGCTCAGATCCGGCAAGTTGAGATCCATGACCATGCAGTCGAAAGTGGTGCCGCGCAGAGCCTTCAGCGCACCGCCCGCGGTGGCCACGCCCACGATCTCCACGTCGCCGTTGCTCAGCAGCTCGCGTACGCTGCTGCGCTGCCGCTCGTCGTCTTCGACCACCAACACCCGCCGCATGCCCTGCGACAGCTTCTGCTCCAAGGTGGAGATGGCCTTCATCAGCTCGTCACGCGGAACCGGCTTGAAGGCGTAGCCGACAGCGCCCAGCTCCAAAGCCTCGCGCGAAAAGTCGTCTACCGACGCTACGTGCACGGGAATGTGTCGCGTAGCCGGGTCGTGCTTCAACTGGTCGAGCACGCCCAGGCCGGAGTGATCCGGCAAATTCATGTCCAACACGATGGCGCTGATGCGAAGCGTGAAAGCGGCGGCCAGGCCGTCCCGGGCGGTGCTGGTCACCACGCATTGAAAGCCCAGCTCGCGCGCCAAATCGCGCAAAACGGCGGCAAAATGCAGATCGTCCTCGATCACCAAGATGACGCGGGAATCTTCGCGCAGGCTGTCGCGATCGTCTTCCATGACCGGCTTACCCAACGGGGGCGGCGGCGCGGACGAACGTGACGGAGACCGCGCCGTCTTCGTCGCGACCGGCTCGGACATGGGCGCCACGGGCGCGGCGGGCCGGGCCGGCAGTGCGGGCGCGGGCGCGGCCGCCACGGGCTCGATGCGCAGCGGCAGGCGCAAGGTGAACGTGCTGCCTTGCCCGAGCGCGCTCTGCACCTCGATGCCACCGCCCAAGCGGCGGGCCAAGTCGCGGGCGATGCTCAGGCCCAGGCCGGTGCCGCCGAACTTGCGGTGAGTACTGCCGTCGGCCTGGCGAAAGGCTTCGAAGATCGCTTCGTGCTGATCGGGACCGATACCGATGCCGGTGTCACGCACTTCGAAGCAAACGAAGCGGTCGTCGGGGGTGTACACGCGCAGCGCCACTTCGCCGCGCTCGGTGAACTTGAGCGCGTTGGCCAAGAGATTCTTGACGATTTGGTTCAAGCGCTGCGCGTCGGTGCGAATACGCGCCGGCACCGAGCGTTCGATGCTGCAAGAGAAGCTGAGGCCCTTCTCGGCCGCGATCGGCTGCAAGGTGCGCATCAATCCGTCCACGGCCGGAGCCAGCGGCATGTCGTCGAGCTGAAGCTCGACCTTGCCCGCCTCGATCTTCGACAGATCCAAGATGTCGTTGATCAACGCCAGCAGATCGTTGCCCGCCGACTGAATGGTCTGAGCGAACCTGACTTGCTCCGCCGTCAGGTTGCCGTCCTTGTTGTCGGCCAGCAGCTTGGCCAAAATCAAGGACGAGTTCAGCGGCGTGCGCAGCTCGTGGCTCATGTTGGCCAAGAACTCGCTCTTGTAGCGGTTCGCGCGCAACAGCTCGTTGGCGCGTTCTTGCAGGCCCACCTGAGCGCTGGAAAGCTCGTCCTTCTGCGTCTCCAACAGCTGGGCTTGCTCCTCCAATTGCGAGTTGATTTGCTCGAGCTCGGCTTGCGAGTTCTCCAGGTGAGCCTGCGAAGCCTTGAGCACACGGCCTTGCTCCTCCAGCTCTTCGTTGGAAACGCGCAGCTCCTCTTGCTGCGCCTGGAGCTCTTCGGCCTGCCGCTGGGTTTCTTCCAGCAGCTCTTCGAGCCGGCTGCGATCTTTGGAGGAGGCCACGGCGACGCCGATGGCCTCGGAGAGCACGTTCAGCAGCTCCAAATCGGCCGAATGCACGGGCTTGAAGAAGCCGAGCTCGATCACCGCCTGCACGCGGCCGTAGTGCAAGGCTGGCGCCAGCAAAAGCTCGCGCACCCGGCCGTGACCCAAGCTCGACTCCACCGTGGTGACGAAGTCCTCCGGGACGTCCTTCACGCGCATCAGCCGGGCGCTCTTGACGACCTCGCCCAAGAGGCCGTCGCCCGGGCGCAACACCGTTTCGTCGCGCTGCGACGGCGGCAGGGCGTAGCCGGCAAAGCGCCGAAAGCTACCCGGCGACTCGGCAATGTAGATGCTGGCGACGGGCGCCTCCAGGTAGGGCGCCAAGAACTGCAACACGCTTTCCCCCAGCTGTTCCAGCCGTTGCTCGCCGACCATGCGCTCGTTGAGCTGCATTTGTCCGGACTGCAGCCAGGTGCGTCGTTCTTGCGCGCGGTAGTCGCGCGACATGATCACCCCCGCGCCGGCGATGCACAGCAGCAGCAATACTCCGCCACCCCAGGTGACGTAGTTGGAAAACTCGATCGATTCTTGCCACTCCAGCTGGCGTGCCTCGAGCGTCCGTCGCTCGGCCGTCTGCATCTGATTCACGAGCCCGCGCAGCGCTTCCATCGCGACCCGACCGCGGTCCGAGCGCACGACTTCGAGCGCGAGCTCGGGCTCACCGTGGCGGCGCAGCTCGAGCGTCTGACGAAGCTCCGTCAGCTTCGACTCGATGGCGTTGCGCGCGGCGAGCAGCAACTGACGCTGCTCGGGCTCCTCGAGCATTCCGCGCAGCGTATCGAGCTGAGTCGGAATGCGCGCGTCGGCTTGCACGAACGGCTCCGCGTAGCTCTCCACCCCCGTGAGCAGGAACCCGCGCTGCCCGGTTTCCGCGTCCTTCATCGACGACAGCAACGATTCGAGCAGCTCCATCACGCGCAGGGTGTGGGTGACGCGCGCAGCCGCTTCGTTGCGCTTCTCGAGCGAACGAAACGACGCTCCGATGACCGACAGCACCGCGACCACTGCGATGACCAAGCCGAGGATGGTCGACGAGGGCAAAAAGCGACCGGATTTGGAGCCCAGGGGCTGTTTGCTAGCGGCGCTCGGGGCTCGCTCGATCGGCATTGAGCGAGTTTGTTACCATCTCCCACGCGACGGTTCGAGACCCCGCTCGGGGCCGCGTCGAGCGACGAAACCAAACCGCCACGTCATGGCAAAATGCCTCGGCGCGAAAGCGCAACCCCTGTGGATGAGACTAGAGGCTGGGCAGCGACGAATCGGCGTTGCGCGGACCTTCTGCTTTCTTCAGGTCGGCGCAAGGGCTCATGGTCGCGATGGTGCCGTTGATGCCGTGGTCGCCGCTGCCCGTGACCGAGCCGTTCGAGCACTGCTTGCAGTTGGTACAAGTGGAGAGCTTGTCGGCGCCGTTGGAGGTGTAGGCGGTCTTCACGTTGTAGGCCGAGATGGCGTTGGTCACGATGTGGCCCCCGGCTCCTTTGCCCAGCTTGAAGCCGTTGCCGTCGCCCCCGGATGCGCCCACCTTGGCGTTCTCGAACGACCAGCAGTCTTGCACTGTGATGGGGTCGGCCCAGCCGTAGAAGTCGTAGCCGTCATCGGCGTTGTTCCAAGAGCGGCAGCCCTTGAACACGTTGTTCTTGCCGGCCTGCTCCTTGGCGCCAAAACCGTCCGCGTCTTCACCGCCGCCGTCGATGCCGATGTTGCCGTAAGAATCGCAGTTCAAGATCGTGTTGTTCGAGCCGGGCCCCGCCGACATGTCGGTGCCGCTGTACTGGCCGATGGTGATGCCGGTGTTGCCACACTTGTGCACGACGACGTTTTCGATCGTGTTGTAGCCGCCCTCGATCTTGATGCAGTTGTGCGGAGCGTTCATCACCTCGATGCCCTTGATGTGCCAGTAGCTGGCCTTCAAGTGAATACCGATGCCGGTCTTGGTCACGTCCGCCGTATCCAAGCCCTTGGCGTCGATGATCGGCTTGGCGCCGGCCACCGCGAACAAGTTCATGACTCCACCGGCCACGCCGGGACGGGTTGCGCCCAGATCGATCTTCTTGGTGATGGCGTAGGTGCCGCCCTTCATCCAAATGGTGCCGCCAGTGGCCGGGCAGGTGTACGAGCCTTTGCACAGCTTGTAGCAAGCGCCGGTCTTGGTCGACGTGTCACAGACCGTCTTCATCGGCAGGTCAACCGTGCCGGGATTGGCGTCGTTGCCGTTCGGATCGACCCAGACTTCGGTGACGGCCACGGTGGGACCGGCTCCGCCGCCGCCCGTCGCGGCGCCGCCGGAGGGCGCACCCGCCGCGGTCACACCACCCTGCCCCGCTCCTGCGCTACCACCGGCCGAGCCCCCTGCGGTGCCGGTGCCGGCGCCGGCTCCTCCGCTGGACGTTCCGGCGCCAGTAGTCGGCGTACCGGCCGTGGCCGTGGGGCCCACGCCACCGCCGCTGGTCGAGGCGCCGCCCAAAGGGGTCGAGCCGACCGTGCCCGCCACCCCGACCGCGGCCGAACCCGACGTGGGGGTGGAAGGCGTTCCATCCTGCGCGCCCCCATCGTCTTGCGACGAGCACGCCAGCGCCGCCATCAGGGAACCACCAACTAGCGCGAGCAAACCAGAAGTTCGGAAGGTCATCACGCGGGCTTGATCTCGCACGAGGCGCGTTCGATCACGCCAACGCGCATTCGCCCTCACTTAGCGCTGCCACCA
>JBEQSW010000416.1:0-12364 GCA_040348565.1 Myxococcales bacterium
CACCGGCGTTTGGCAGCACGGGCACGTCGTCGGCATCGCGAACGGGGGCGCGTCCGAGACGCGCGCCGCCGCGTCGACCGACACCACTTGCGGGATGATTTCGCCCGCTTTTTCGATGATCACGCGGTCGCCGACCCGGATACCCAGCGCCTCGACGATGTCGGCGTTGTGAAGCGACGCGCGGCTCACCACCGTTCCCGCCAGCTGCACCGGCTCCAGATTCGCAACTGGCGTCAAGGTTCCGGTGCGCCCGACCTGCACGTGGATGCTGAGCACCGTGGTCGCCGCGCGCTCCGCCCCGAACTTGTAGGCGATCGCCCAACGCGGAAACTTGGCGGTGGCGCCCAAGATGTTCTGCTGCGCGAAGGCGTTCACCTTCACCACCGCGCCGTCGGTCTCGAACGGATAGTCTTTGCGGGCCGCGTCGATGGCGTCGATGGCCGCCCACACCTCTTCGAACGAGGCGCACACTCGCTGCAGGCGATGCGTCGGCAAGCCCAGCTTGGCCAGCGCTTCGAGCGCGCCCGAGTGCGTGTCCGAGAGCTCCGGCCCCTCCACGACTTGCCAGGCCATGACCCGCAGCTGCCGCTCGGCGACGATACGCGGATCCAGCATGCGCAGGCTACCGGACGCGGCGTTGCGCGGGTTGGCGAAGGGCGGCTCACCCGCCGCCACGCGCGCCTCGTTGATGCGGGCCAAGTCGCGGCGGTAGATGACGACTTCACCCCGAAGAGTGATGTTGCCCAGGTAAGGGATGGTCAGCGGCAGCGAACGGACGGTCCGGAGATTTTGGGTGATTTCTTCTCCGCTCTGGCCGTCGCCGCGGGTGGAGCCCTGCACCAGCCTTCCTTCGCGATACAAGACCTCGATGCTGCCGCCGTCGAGCTTGGGCTCCACGCAGAACTCGGCCGTTTGGGCCGCCGGTAAGCCTTGCTTCACGCGGCGCACGAACTCGGCCAGCTCGGCTTCGCTGTAAGTGTTGTCGAGCGACATCATCGGCACGACGTGCGGCACCGTACGCAGCTCCCCGCGCGGCGAGCCTCCAACGCGCTGCGTAGGAGAGTCGGGGCTGACCAGCGCCGGCAGCCGCTCTTCCAGCTCACGCAGCTCGGCGTACAGGGCGTCGTACTGCCGGTCGCTGATCAGCGGGTCGTCCAAGACGTAGTAGCGGTGGTCGTGGGCCCGGATCTCCTCGACCAATTTACGGTGTCGCTCGAACTCGGCCTGCGCCATCGGCGCGCAGGATAGCCGAAGCGCCGGGGTCCGGCCCGGCTGCTCGCCTCGACCAACGAGAAGTTGTCTACCGGGCGGCTCGGGCTATTGTCCGCGCCGCCAATGCCCGAGCCCCAGCCTGACCCCGACCTCGGCGGCGAGCCCGCCGCGAGCACTCGCCGGCAGGGTGAGCCTCCACCGAGCTCTTCGGAGCCTCCGAGCGGTGTCGCGGCGCTGGGCGGTAGCGGCGTCTGGTGGCGCCTGGGCGGCGTGCTGCGGACGGTGCGGCCGCATCAGTGGGTGAAGAACGTTTTCGTGTTGGCGCCGGTCGTGTTCGCCAAGGAAATGTTCGACCGCAACCTGCTCGAGCATGCGACGGCCGCGTTCTTCGTCTTCTGTCTGTTGGCCGGCGCCGTCTACGCCATGAACGATCTGGCCGACATCGAGGCGGACCGGATCCATCCGGTAAAGAAATATCGGCCCATTCCTTCGGGGCGGGTGCCGACGAGCGTGGCGCGAGTGTTGGCGGCGGTCTTGGTGGTTGGCTCCCTCGCCTGGGCGTACCGAATCGCGCCGGCGTTTGCGTTGGTTGCGGCCGTGTATTTCGCGCAGAACGTCGCCTACAGCTTCAGGCTGAAGCACGTGGCGTATCTGGATGTGTCGTTCATCGCCGCGGGCTTCGTGCTGCGCGTGATGGGTGGCGGCTACGCAACGCGCACGCCGGTCTCCAACTACCTGCTCGCCTGCACGGCGCTCTTGGCGTTGTTCCTGGGGTTCGGCAAGCGACGACACGAGCTGTCGGCCGCTGCCGGCAAAGCCGCGTTGCAGCGCGCCGCGCTCGAGCAATATAGCGAGCGCGGGCTGGACGTGGCGCTGGCCTTGACCGGCCTGGCCACCGTCGCAACCTACCTGGTTTACACCCTCGACCCTCGCACCGAAGCCCTGTTTCACACGGACAAACTGTGGCCGAGCGCCTTGTTCGTGCTGCTCGGGGTCGGCCGCTTTCTGCAGCTGGTGAAGAGCCGCCCCAAATCCGAGAGCCCTACCCAAGAGATGCTGCGCGACGGCCCATTCGTCGCCATCGTGCTGTGTTGGGTCGTGCTGGTGATGTGGGTGGTGTACCGGCTCAAACCAGGCTGAGCCGGCGCGCTTTGGCCCGCGCGCTAGCCGGCGTCCTGCTTGCGCTCGGCGACGATCAACCCGCTCGACATGGGCGCGTCGTCTGCTGGATCCCAGAGCGCGATGTCACCGAACAAATCGCGCGTGGTGACGGTTGCGACCGGGCGAGCCCGCGCAAAGCACTCGTCCAACAAGCGCTCGCCACGCTCGCGCACGACGCTGGGCAGCACCCAAACCGGCCACGTCGGTAGCCGGTCGTGAAACAGCAGCGACACCACGTCTTCGAACGCCAAGTCTTCGACGCGTGCGATCTCGTAGACGCGAAGGTCCGTCTCACGGTCCCAGTCCAGCAGTTGGAAGACGCACGCTTGCAGCCACTCGCCGTGCCCGAGAAACCCCTCCATCGGCCCGTCGTAGTAGCGGGTCGCGATCACCTTCGTGAAAGGCGACTTGAGGTGACGCAGGGTCGGAGGATCTTCGGACTTCGGGCTCATGGGCGATGAGACGCGCGCCGGGCCATAGCTGAGCTCGACACGGGGCGAGCTCACGATGCGATATGAATGTTGGGCTGATGTCTGGACATGCGCAAGGGTGTGAGTGTGTGCAGCGCGTGGTGTCGTGTCGCCGCCCTGGCTCGAATCCGTCATCGGGCTCGTGACGCGTTGCGGCTGCGGACGCCGAGCGACGTCCGTCAGTTTCTTGACGCGCCGCCGAGAGCGGGCGCATGCAGCAGGCGTGAGCTCGGCTCGATCGCAGGAAGAGACGGAACGCTACCTACGCGAAGGCAGCGGCCCCCTCGCCGACTTGGCCCTCACCCTACCCATCTTCGTCATCTATCACCTGGGCGTGGTGTGGATGGACGTGCAGAACGCGGCCGACATCGTGACCCGCGAGCTGAAGCTGCTGGCCAGCTCCAGCCTGCCTCTGTATTCGGCGCTCACGCTGACCATTGGCGTAGTTTTTGCCGGAATTTTGCTGGTTTTGGGCCGCGGTCACACCCTGCGTTGGCAGCGCTTCGCGCTCGTGGCTTGCGAAGGCGTGCTGTACGCAGTCGCGATGCGCCTCGTGGCGAGCTACGTGGTGGGCAAAGTGCACCTGGCGGGAGGGCTCTCATTTCAGCAGCTCGTCGGGGGCTTGGCCCCAGCGCCGTCAGCCCCGGCGCCGCTCGACGCTGCGCCCGGTTTTTTTACGGCTTCGGTGCTCTCTTTGGGAGCGGGCCTGTACGAAGAGATCGCCTTTCGCGTCGGGCTGTACGGCGTCGGGCGGCGCCTGGTGCTGGCCATGATGCCGGAGGCGCTTCCGGGCCAGCGAGTCATGGCGTCGCTGGGCTGGGCGGCGTTTTCGGCCGCGGTATTCAGCGGCTGGCACTATTTCGGGCAGTTTGGCGAGCCGTTCGAGCTGCGTTCGTTCGTGTTCCGCTGGGTGTGCGGCGTCGTGTTCACCCTCATCTACGTGTTTCGCGGCTTTGCGCCCGTCGTTTGGACGCACGCGCTGTACGACATTTGGGTGTTGGCGTTCTGAGCGCGGGGCTTCAGGCGCGCGTGGCCAGCACGAAATGCTCCACGTTGCCCTGCGGCCCGGGCACGCGGCAGCGGCAGTCGCCGAGCAACTGAAAGCCCGCCGCAACCACGTTCGCGAGCGCCCCCGCGACGGCTTCGGCGCGCATCGTCTCGTCGGTCACGACGCCGCGCACGCGCGTCGCCTCTTCACGACCGACCTCGAATTGCGGCTTGATCAACGCGACCAGGCGAGCGCCGCTCGGTAAAAACTGGGCGATTGCCGGCAACAGCTTGTCCAAGCTGATGAACGAAGCGTCGACGACGCAAAGCGCGATTGGCTCCGGAAAGCTGTCGCGGGTGAGATGCCGCGCATTGGTGCGGTCCATGATCACGACGCGCGCGTCTTGTCGCAGCTTTTCTGCCAGCTGACCGTGCCCCACATCCACGGCGTAAACGCGCGTCGCGCCGTGTTGCAGCAGGCAATCGGTGAAGCCGCCCGTCGACGCGCCCACGTCGACCGCCACCAAGCCGTCGACGGTCACGTTCAAGTCTGCCAGGGCGCCTTCGAGCTTGCGTCCGCCGCGCGAGCAGTAGCGCTCGAGCTCGGTGACCCGCAGCACGGCGTCCTCGGGCACCTGGTCACCCGCTTTCTCGACACGCCGCGAGCCCAAAAATACCTGACCCGCCAGGATGCGCGCCTGAGCCCTGGTCCGGCTCTCGACTAGCCCAAGCTCCACAAGTCGAATGTCAGCGCGAGTTTTCTTCACGGCCTCGGGTTCGGTGTGACGCAGTGCGTTGCGGGGATCTTGCCATTGTCAGCGGTCGCGGGGGAGGATGCCGCCGCGTATTGGGAACTGGCGTCGCCAGCAAGTTATCAGCTTGCTGCAACCGGCGCCTTTTCAAGACCCCCTTTCGGAGGATCTCGATGAACAACGGTAAGCTCAGGATCGTTGGCTACCTTGCCGGCCTCGCCGGCGTGCTTGTTACCAGCAGTGCTTTCGCTCAAGCGGCAGACGCCGCCCCCGCCGCTGCGGCTCCCGCGCCGCCGCCCCAACCGGCCCCCGCCGCGGCTGACGCATCCGCGTCCAGCAGCGGATCGGCCCAAGTGGGCATGGCCTTGCCCGGTGCGGCGCCTCAAGCCGCCGCCGTCGCCGGCAGCTCCGACCACGACGCGGTCGTGGGTCGCCTGGCGGTGGGCTATCTCGGCCGCAATGGCGTGACGATCGCCGGTGGCGTCACCCCCACGGTGATTCCCGCCCCCGTGATCGGCGTTCGCTACTGGCTGAGTGACATGCTCGGTATCGACGCCGGCCTCGGCTTTGGTTTGACGAGCGGCTCCGCCGAGGTGGCGGGCCAGTCGAACGACGGTCCCAGCTGGCACCTGTTCATGATCCACGGCGGCGTGCCGCTGTCGCTCGCCTCGGCGGGTCACTTCAGCTTTCAGATCGTGCCGGAGCTGAACCTCGGCTTCGCAGGCGCCTCCCAAGACGTCGGCGGCGTGACCAACAAGGCCAGCGGCTTCCACCTCGACGTCGGCGCTCGCGCCGGCGCTGAAATTCATTTCGGCTTCATCAACGTGCCGCAGCTCTCGCTGCAGGGCAGCGTTGGTCTGCGCCTGAACATGGATTCGACGAGCCAGACGGTGATGAACGTCGACAGCAGCAACAGCGCGTTCAGCCTGGGTACGACAGTGGGCGACAACCCGTGGAACATTTTCACGAGCAACGTCGCAGCCCTGTACTACTTCTGAGCACACGCGTGGGTCGAGCGCTGGAGCCTCGCGCGGCTCCAGCGCGCCCGGCGCGGCTTGCGCTGCGCTCGGGTTCCTTTAGTCTTCCCTGAACGACGCCGCGCGCGCGGGCGCGCGTCTTGCCCCGAGGAGGCTCTGCGTGGCCTATCGACAGCTTTGTGCAGTAACTTTTGCAGTGCTCGGTCTTGTGGCCGTTGGCTGCGGCGCCGGCACCAGTTCAGCGGTGGGCACTGACGCCACCGAGGAGCAGCCGCCGGCGAATTCGGACCAAGCTCCCAACAACGCGGGCGACACCGCGCCCGACACCGACGTGGTTCCGAGCAATCCGGACGCAGCTCCGGGCAGCTCGGAGGATCCTGCTGGCTCCGGTGGGGGCGGTCGGCTGGGCGCGCTGTGTGAAAAAGTCTGCAGCACGTTGAAGACGATCGACGACTGCAGCGGCGGCATGACCATGGTCGGAATGCAGGATGCCTGCTCGGCCGAGGTGAACTGCCAGATCCCGGCTGACTTGCCGTGTCAGAACGAGATCGCGGATGCGTTCGATTGCATCTTCGACAACCTGGCGTTGATCTGTTCCGCAGGAAAGGACAACCAGGATCCCAAGCCGGACGCCAACCCGTGCAAGGACGTCGCGCGCAAGCTCACTGACTGCGCGGAGGCCAGCGGCTTGAACACCGACGGCAACGGCAACGGCAATGGCAACGGCAACGGCAACCAAGGCAGCTGCAGCGAAGCGGGCGGCTGTGAATGCGCCAGCGACTGTTTGAGTTGCCTATGCGACGCCGGTACCGACACCGACGCGCAAACCGCGTGCGGTACGGGCGTCTGCGCGACGCCCTAGAGCTGGCGGCCAAGCGCCGGCACCGGCCGGTGGCGGCCAGCCACTGAAAACGACGCCGCGAGCAGGTTTCCCCCTACTCGCGGCGTTCGCCATTTTGGCTCGGCCCCTGCAAAGGGGAAGGCGTGGGGCTGGATGGATTGCTGGCGGGCGCGTTGGCGCTGGTGGCGGGCGGAACCTGGCCGCTCTCGCCGTTGGCGGCGAGCGCTGGGTTCGCGGTGGCGTCGCTGTTGGCGTGGCGCGCGCTGGGCGCGCGACGCGTGCTCGTCTGTGGGCTGCTTTTTGGTCTGGGCGCGCTCCGCGCGGGGCACCGGCTCGAGCGATACGACCAAGACCGGCTGGTGTTCCGCGACGCGATGGGTCACCCGCGCCGTTGCGCCTTCACGGCCGTCGTCGACTCGTCGCCGGTCGAAGGGCACGGCAGCGTGAGCTTCCTGGCCGACGTGAGTCACGCCGATTGTGAAGGCGTTGATGTGCCGCCGTTTCGCGCGCGGGTGTACGGTGGTCCGGGGACGCTGGCCCGTGGCGATCGCGTCAGCGGCGTGGCCGACTTCGCGGCGGCCCAGCTGTTCCGCAACTTCGGCGTCGCCGATCCGCGGCCGTCGGGCGCGCGCAGCGGTGCCGTGGCCAGCGGGGGCGCGCTTTCACTGCTGGTGGAGGCCCGCGGCTTTGGCCCCCAAAACCTGATCGACCGCGCGCGCTCCCATGTGCGCACCCGCATCGAAGCCACGTTTCCGCCGTTGGCGGTACCGATGGCGCGGGCGTTAGTGCTGGGCGAAAGCGATCTCGATCCGGACGACGACGTCGCGTTTCGAGCCAGCGGGCTCTCCCACTTGCTAGCCGTGAGCGGCACGCACCTGGTGCTGGCGGTGGTGACGCTGGTGAACGCGCTGGCGTTTTTGCTGGTGCGAGTCGAGGCGTTCGCGGCGTGCGTGCGCGCAGCGCGGGTGGCGGCGGGCCTGGGCGTCGCTCTTTCGTTGGCATACGCGGACTTTGCCGGCGGCAGCGGCTCGGCATTTCGGGCGGCGTACATGCTGTCCGTCGGCTTCGTGGTGACCGCGGCCGGGCGTCGGCCGAGCGCTGTCCGTTGCTTGGCGGCCTCCATCTTCATTGGCGCGCTCCTGGATCCGCTGGTCGCTTGCGACGTTTCTTTCTTGCTGTCGGTGGCGGCCACGGGCGGGCTGATCGGCATCGGTCCGGTGTTTGCTCGCTTAACGGAGCGGGTGCAGCCGCGCCCGCTCGCGTGGTTCGTGCAAAGCCTGGCGACGACGCTTTCGGCGATGTTGCCGTGCGTCCCGCTACTGTCGCTGCTGTCGTCGGAGATTGGCCTTGCGGGGTTGCTGGCCAACGTCGTCGCCGGTCCGGTGGGCGAGCTGTGCGCGTTGCCGCTGTGTTTGCTGCACGCTTTGCTGGGGTTTTGGCCCTGGCTCGAACGGGGGGCGGCCATGGCGGGCGGAGGCGCGCTGCTGATCGTGCGCGCCGTCGCGCGGCTCAGCGCCGAGCAAGGTCAATGGCGCTTCCGGTTGCCGTTGCCTACCGGCTTCGAGCTCGCTGCGCTTGCCGGGTTCGGTGTCGCGCTGTTGACGACGCGCCCGGGCTTTCGCCGTCGCGCGCTGCTGGTCGGCTGTACCGGGTTAGCCCTGTACGGGCTGGAACGCGCACAAATGAGCGCGGGCGCCCCGCGCGGCAAGCTCGTCGCATCTGTGCTCGATGTTGGCCAGGGCGATTCGGCGCTCGTCGACTTTCCCGACGGCAGCTTGTGGTTGATCGACGGCGGGGGCTTCGTGGGAAGCCCCGTCGATCCGGGGCGCGCCGTGATCTTGCCGGAGCTCGCGGCACGGCGGCGTTCACGCGTCGACGTGATGGTGCTGAGCCACCCGCACCCAGACCACTTCACCGGGCTGGAAAGCGTGATTCGCGCCGTCGACGTGGGCGAATTTTGGGACACCGGACAAGGGTTGGCGCAGGGCGCCGGACCCATCTACGCGCGGATCCGCGCGCTCTTGCGCGAACGGGGCATACCGGTGCTCGGCCCGGCCGAGCTGTGCGGTGAGCGCCAGCGCGGTGGCGCGCGGGTCCAGGTGCTGTCGCCCTGTCCGAGCTTTCGGCCCGGGCTCGGCGCGAACGACAACTCGCTCGTGATTCGCCTGCTTTGGGGCAAGCGCGCGTTCTTGTTCACGGGCGACGCCGAACAGGAAGCCGAAGGGCACTTGTTGGCGAGCGGCGCCAGCTTGGCCGCCGACTTCTTGAAGGTGGGGCACCACGGCTCGCGCACTTCGTCGACGCCAGCGTTTCTGGACGCCGTCCAGCCGCGCGTCGCCACGATGTCGACCGGTGTACGCAATCGCTTCGGGCACCCGCACGCACCCACGCTGCAGAAACTGAGCGCGCGCGGTATTCTCGCGCTGCGCACCGATCGCTTCGGGGCCGTGCGTGTCGAAACCGACGGAAACGCGCTGGAAGTCGGCAGCGTGAGCGACGGCCGCTGAACACCGCGCGGTGCGCCCGCACGCATCGCTTGCGCAGCCGCGGCCCCGCGACGATCATGCCGGCCATGGTCGATTCCCCCGCCGAGCTGCTGTCGGAAAGCGTGATTCAGGCGCGCGTCAAAGCCTTGGGGGCCCAGCTGGCGGCGGACTACGCCGGCAAATCATTGGTTCTGTTGTGCGTGCTGAAGGGCAGCTTCGTGTTCGCGGCGGATTTGGCTCGCGCCATCGACTTACCCCTGCGGGTAGAGTTCTTGGGGGTGCGCAGCTACGGCGACGACACGCGCTCGAGCGGCGTGGTGCAAATCACACAAGATCTCACGCGGCCCATCGCCGGTGATCACGTGTTGATCGTCGAAGACATCGTCGATACGGGGCTCACGCTCAGCTACTTGTGCGAGCAGCTGATGGCGCGCACGCCGGCATCGGTGAAAGTGTGCGCGCTGCTGCACAAGCCTTCACGGAGCGTGCGGCCGGTGGAGATCGACTACTTGGGCTTCACCGTCGACGACGTGTTCGTGGTCGGCTACGGGCTGGACCACGCCGAGCAGTACCGTAATTTGCCGTACGTGGGCGTGCTCAAGCCGTAGCCTCGTGCCGGCGTAACCGGCGTCACCCGAATTGTCGGCGATCTCGAGGCACGGCCAACCCGGTTGGCGGCTCGCGCCGGATGCCGCGCGTTTCAGCGGTGGGCTCGAGGGCATGGCGTTTGCTAGACTGAAGCCCGCACATGCTGCGCTTGGTGATGGGTTCGGGACGCTGGCTGTTGTTGCTTCCACTCGGCGTGGCCTGCGGTGGCGTGGTGGAGGGCGGCTCCAAAGACCCGCAAGACGGCACCCCCAGCGGAGCTGCCGCAGCCAGCTCCTCCAACTCCAGCTCCAGCTCCGATCCAGGCACGGACAACCCCGATGCCGACACCGACCTGGGTAGCTGCACGCTCGGCCCGCTCGAGAACCGAGCGACCGCCCAGCCGTGCGCGTGGGTAGCCGACAAGCGCTGCTATCAAACTCGGGAAATGGCCTGCAACTGCGCCTGCCCGCGCTCGCGCAACAGCCAATGTTCGAGCGGCTTCGATGACGGCCCGGACGGGCACGTCTGGGTCGCCTGCAACTAAAGCTGCCGCTTCAACCCCGCGAATTGCGGAGTCGCGCCAGTCGCTCGCCGATCGCCTGCTCGAGGCCCTGCTGCGTCGGCTCGTAGAAGCGTTGCCCTTCCAACGCCTCGGGCAAGTAGCTCTCGCCCGGCACCACGCTGCCCTCGAAGCTGGGCGGGTACTTGTAGCCTTCGCCATAGCCTTCGGCCTTCATCAGCTTGGTCACGGCGTTGCGCAGCTTCTTGGGGGTCGGCAGCGCGCCGTGTTGCTCGATAGCGGCGCGAGCCGCGCCGATCGCCGCCTTCACCGCCGCCGATTTGGGGCAGCTGGCCAGGTACAAACAAGCGTGCGCAACTGGGTAAATGCCTTCCGGCATGCCCATGCGGCGAAAGGCGGCGTCGGCGCTGGTTGCCACCTGCAACGCGCGCGGGTCGGCGTTGCCCACGTCCTCGCTCGCGAAGATCATCAAGCGCCGCAACAAGAACAACGGGTCTTCGCCGGCGTCCAGCATGCGCAACAGCCAGTACAACGCGGCGTCCGGATCGCTACCGCGCATCGATTTGATGAGCGCGCTGGCGACGTTGTAGTGCTCTTCGCCCGACTTGTCATAGAGCAGCGTGCGGGTTTCGGCCGCGGCCTCCACCACCGACATGTCGAGCTTTCCTCCGGCTTCCAGCAGCCCGGCGGCCGTCTCCAACATGCCTAGCGCACGCCGCGCGTCTCCGCGCGCTGCGTGAGCAATGGCCGCGACCGCCTCCGCGTCGGCCACCAGCTCCAGGTTGCCCAGGCCGCGCTCGCGGTCGCCGAGCGCGCGCAACAGCAACTGCTCCAAATCCGCGTCTTCTAGCGCCTCCAAGCGAAACACCCGGCAGCGCGAGAGCACCGCCGCGTTCACGGAAAATGACGGATTTTCCGTGGTGGCGCCGATCAGGGTGATGCTTCCGTCCTCCACGTGCGGCAAGAACGCGTCCTGCTGGCCCTTGTTGAAGCGATGAATTTCGTCGACGAACAAGATGGTGGGCTTGCCTTGATACGCGCGCCGCTCGCGCGCCGCCGCCAAGATCTCACGTAGCTCCGGCAGGCCACCCAAGACCGCGCTGAACTTCACGAACTCGGCGCGCGTCAACTGCGACACCACGTTCGCCAACGTCGTTTTGCCGGAGCCGGGCGGCCCCCACAAAATCAGCGACGGCACGCGGTCTTTCTGGATCACGTCGCGCAGCAGCTTGCCTTCGCGCAGCAGTTGTTTCTGCCCCACCACTTCTTCCAGCGACTGCGGGCGCATGCGGTCGGCGAGCGGCGGAGTCGCTTGGCTACCCAAATGCGAGCGCCGAGCGGCGGCTTCCATCAGCGTGGGCGCGCTGGGGGGCAAAGGCTTCTTCGCCATTGGCCGATGCTTTAGAGCCACCAACGGTTTGTTGGGATAACGAATTTCACGAGTTGGTAGCTTCCGGCATCGCCGCGTGGGGGGAGGCTCGGCCGAATTCACTTCGGCCGAGGGGGGCCGCGCGTGCCGCCCCCACCAGGAAGGGCCTAGAACGCGGTGGCTGGAAACTGATCGGCGTTCTAGCGCAACCGGGCGGCGCGGTCCTGCGCCTCAGGCTTTCTGCGGGCGCGCTCCGAAGATGGCCGTTCCCACCCGCACCAGCGTCGCGCCGGCCGCCACCGCTTGGTCCAGGTCGTGCGTCATGCCCATGCTCAGCTCTGGCAGTCGCGAGGCGCCGCCGTGCACCTCGCGCAGCCGCGCCAGCTCGTCGAAATAGGGCCGGGCCCCAGCCGGATCTTCGGTCGCGGGCGGGACGCACATCAGCCCGCGCAGCTCGAGCGCAGGCATTGCTTCGATGCAGGTCAACAGCTCTGTCAGATTGGCTGGGGCGACGCCGTGTTTCTGCGCCTCGCCCGCGATGCTCACCTCGACCAGCACCCGCAGGCGACGCCCTGTCACGAGGCCGTCGAAGCGCTTGGACAGCTCGAGCGCGAGCTCGGGGGTGTCGACCGTGTGCACCAGCGAGGCCAGCGAGACCACCTGGCGGGCCTTGTTGCGCTGCAGGTGCCCGATCACGTGCCAGCGCAGGTCGGTCAAGTCGCGCAGCTCTTCGGCCTTCTGCAGCAGCTCTTGCACGTAGTTCTCACCGAAGTCGCGCTGGCCCTCGGCGTAGGCTTCGCGCACCGCCGACGCCGGGTGAGTCTTCGACACGGCGACGAGCTTGACCGTAGCCGGGTCGCGACCGGCCGCGAGCGCCGCGGCCTCGATGCGGGCGCGCACGTCTTCTAGCGCGCTGGCAACGCTCACGGTGCCGCTCGCGTCAGCGTGACGCTGGCTTGTCGAACCTGCAGGCTGTCCCCGCTGGAAGCGTTGAGCGTGCC
>JBEQSW010000421.1:0-5695 GCA_040348565.1 Myxococcales bacterium
TGGATTTCCAGGCGCCGCGCCGGCGAGATGGGCTTGTTGTCCAGCTCGACGATGTGAAAGCGATCGAAGACGCGGCCGCCCCGCGTCTTCACCTGCGAGCCGACGATCTGCACGCGCTGCGAGAACAACGCCTGTGACAAAGACAGCAGCAAGCCCGACCGATCGAAGGTTTCTACCTCGAGCGTCGCGAACGTGCCGTCCTCACCCTCGATGAAACGCACGACGGTTTCTTTGGCGGCCGGCGTTACGGCGGCGCGTGCCGAAGTATCGGCCCGTTTGCGATCGAGCTTGCCCTCGATCAGGCCGATCAAGGTTTGGCACAGCTGCAGAATCTCTTCGTTCGACAGCGTTTGCGGCTGGTCGGACGAGGCTTCGCGACGCACCCAGAAGATGTCGACGGCTTCGTCGTGCTGGCCTGGAATGCGGCGCGTGTAGGCTTCGGCCTCGATCACGTCCAGGTTGCACAGCACCAGCGCGGCGCTGATGGTGGCCAGCAAGCCGGGCCGGTCATCGGCAACGACGCAGATGGCAGCGCCGGGAACGCGCGGTGAGAAGAAGGCGCCGATGTTGGCCGGTGCGGATTCGCGCTCGCGAGCAATCCGAGCGTGCGCCGCGATGGCGCCCGCCTCGAAGTTAGCGCGGTAGCTGGCGGGCAGGGATGCTGCGAACGAGCGCAGGAAATCCTCGGAAGGGGGGACGGAGCTCACTGGGATTCTCTGTGCGGCGCGAATGATGAACGGTACGACCAAGCGCCGCACCCGCGGCTTTCGGTCATGTTTCGGGGAGGTGACATAGTCCCATTTTTGGATAGGTCCAGAGCGACAATCGATTTTGCGGCGGCAGTGACGCACGAAGACGTCCCGCCTCCGGATTATCGTCGTTTCAGGGCTTGGCGCTCGTCCGGGGTCGGGAAGGCCGCGTCGTCGGCGTCGAGGTCGGGGTGGCGGTCGGCGTCGCGGTTGGAACGCTGGTGGGGACTGGCGTCGGCACGGGCGTGGCGGCGGGCGGTTGCTGCGGAACGCCTGGAAACCCTGGGGGAAAAGTGATGCCCGGAGGCAGTTGAATCGTGGAGGGCAACGCGGTCGGAATCTGGATACCGCTCGGCAGTGGGAACGGGAGCTGGAAGGTGGTGGTACCGCCGCCGCTCGTTACCACCACCGGCCCCGTGCCGGTCGTGCCCCCGCTGGTGCTGGTCGTACCGCCCGTGCCGGTGGCGGGCTTGCTGCCGCTCGGTGTGCGCCCGCCGGTGGGCGTGGTCGTGGGAGCGGTGCTGGTGACGAGCGGCCCGTCGGGGTTCAACACTTCGGCCGTGGGCGTCGTGGTGGCCAGCACGCCCGCGTCGGGCAGCGGCGGGACCACCGTGCGTTGGCGATCGGCGGCGCGATAGGCGGCGTAGCCCACGGCACCGCCGCCACCCAATACCACCAACACCAGCGCCGAGATCAGCAGCCCCGAACGACGCTTGGGCCGTGGCGGTTGCTGAGACGGGTGCTGGATGACGGCACCTGCGTACGCGGGAGCACCCCCGTAGCCAGGCGGTGGCCCATAGCCCGGAGGCGGACCGTACGGCGTGGGCCCACCGAAAGCTGGAGCCGCCATCGCGGTGCCGGTCATCGGTCGCGCCATCTGCGACATGACCGGCTCGCCTTCGGAGATGCTGGTGCGTGCGGCGCCCAGCTGGCTCACGCTGAGCGGTGGTCCATCGGGTGGCAACGTCTTCGGTACGCCCGGGTTGCTGATGTGCTCGGGCAACGAAAGCAGCGCGGCCGAAGCGGGCGTGGGCAGGGGCGCCAGCGGCTCAGCGGTGGCAGCGAGCCGCCCGGCGTGGCTGAGCTGGCCGGCAAACTGGGCCAAGGACAGGCGCATGCTGCTGGCGTTCTCGAAGCGCTGGTCACGCAGGGGCGAAGTCGCGCGCTCGACCAGTGCTACCAGCCCTGGCGGCAAGCCGGGCACGATGTCGTTCAGCTTGCGCACTCGGCCGGCCTCGACGGCGGCCACGATGATGTCGGCGTCCTCGCCGTCGGCGGGGCGACAGCCCGCGATCATTTCGAACAGCATCACCCCGAGTGAGTAGATATCCGCGCGATGATCGGTGGTGTGGGCCGACGACAGCTGCTCGGGGGCCATGTATTCGGGCGTGCCCATCACCACGCCCGCGCGCGTCAAGCCCTTGGTGAACTCGCTCGAGGCGCGCAGCTTGGCG
This sequence comes from Myxococcales bacterium, assembly GCA_040348565.1. Lineage (GTDB taxonomy): Bacteria > Myxococcota_A > Polyangia > Polyangiales > Polyangiaceae > PMG-095. The sequence goes on from JBEQSW010000421.1 coordinate 2,204, forward strand.
ATGCCGAAGTCGATGAGCTTGAGCAGCGGGCCGCCACCGGACGGCGTGACGAACACGTTGTCGGGCTTCAAGTCGCGGTGCACGACGCCAGTGGCATGCGCAGCCTCGAGCCCGGCCAGGATCTGCAGCGCAAAATCCACGGACAAATCCACGGACAGCTTGCCCTGGCGGTCGAGCATGCTCTGCAGCGATTGTCCGTGCAGAAGCTCCATCACCAAGTACGGAGAGCCGTCTTGGGCGGTGTCCACGTCGGTGACGTGCGTCACGTGCGGGCTTTGAATGGTGGCGGAAACGCGGGCTTCCTGCAGGAAGCGTTGGGTTAGGCCCGGACGTTTGGCCAGATCTGCGTGCAGGAACTTGAGCGCGACGCCCGAGCCGAGCACTTCGTGCCGAGCCTCGTACACGACACCCATGCCGCCGTCGCCAATCAAGCGAACGATCCGGTACTTACCGGAGATCAAATCGCCCGGGGCGAAGCGGCTCACGGCGCGCCTCGATCCACGATGCGCTCTTCGCGCGGCACGTAGCGCTCGTACTCACGCAAGAAAGTCAGGCTTTTGCTGTCGGCGAGGTCCACGTACAGCACGCCTTTCAAGTGATCGGTCTCGTGCTGCACCACGCTGGCGCGCACCCCTTCCCAGACGAAGTCGAGCGGCTGGCCTTGGCGATCGAGCGCTTGCACGCGCACCTTGCGTGGACGCACGACTTGGCCGCGCATGCCCGCTACCGACAGGCAGCCTTCGAACATGGCGATGCTGTCTTCGGGGCGCAGCGGGCCGGGGTGGCCGTCGACCAGCGGCGTCACGACCGGATTGACCAACACCGTCAACGGAATATCGAGCGCGTCCGGATAGCGCGGATTCTTGCTCAGCTCGATCACGCACAGCTGAACGGACTCGTACACTTGCGGCGCGGCCAGGCCAGCGCCGTCGGCGTCGTGCATCGTGTCGATCATGTCGGCTATCAGGGTTTGAATCGCGGGGCTCTTCAGCTCCTCGACGCTCAGCGGGCGCGCAACCCTACGCAGTACGGGTTCGCCCATTTGCGCGATTTTCCGGATGGCCACGGCGGGCATCGTAGCCCAAAACGGCCGGCGTTCACGCGCGGCGGCCGCGCGGCGCCCAGGGCACCTCGGTAGCGCCATTTTCGTGCCCTGCGCGCCGGGCCAGCACGAACAATAGGTCAGCGAGGCGATTGAGATACACCAGCAGGGTGGGGCGCACGGCTTCGCGCTGGGAGAGCGAAAGAACGCGCCGTTCCGCGCGTCGCGCCACTGTACGCGCCAAATGCAGCGCAGAGACGTCGGGCGGCCCGCCGGGCAGGACGAAGTTTTTGAGCGGCGGCAATGGCTCCTCGGCCTCGTCGATGGTCTGTTCGAGGCGCAGCACGTCAGCGTCAGTCAGCAAATCGATCCCAAGCCGCGCTTCGCTGCCGCTAGCCGCCGCCAGCTCCGCACCCAACGTGAATAGGTCGCTCTGCAGCTCGGTCAACACCCGCTGCACCAGCGGCACCCGGCAGTGCGACAGCGCAACGCCGATGGCGGCGTTGGTTTCGTCGACGGTTCCGTACGCTTCGACGCGCGGGTCGTCTTTCGGTACGCGCACGCCCCCGAACAGGCCCGTGTCACCCCTATCACCGGTGCGCGTATAGATCTTCATGGGGCGGGAGGGTAGCTCAGGCCCCAGCCCAAACCGGTGTGCTTTTAGCCGAGGGCGGCTTGCATGGCCGCGTTGCCGGCGTTCCACGCTTCCAAATCGGCTCTGGCGCCGTCGATGATCTGCGCACCGAAACCGGGCGGCACGGTGGCGTTCTCGTTGTGATTGAAGCGGCGCCGCCAAGCGATCTTGGCTACCAGCCGCACCAGCCGGTCGCTGCGCGGCGGGCGCAGCTCGATCCAGGTTTCGTCGTCGTCCGGCGGGGCCAGCGTGCGCACGTAGATACCGCCGCTCGAGACGTTGTAGGTGAAGCCCAGGTCGTCGCGCTCGCGACCAGCGCCGCGGAACGCCACCGTCGTGCCGTACAGCAGGCGCGGGCTCTTGCGGTTGTTCACGGTGCCCGCGCGCAGCTCGTTCGAGGCGAACAGCACGTTCTCCGGAGCTGCAAAGCCGTCCACCGCCGAGATGCCGCTCAAGTCTTGCAGGCCTTCGCGGGCGGCGCGCAGATCGCGCGGGGCGCAGCACAAGATGAAGTTGGCGTTGCTGCCGGCGCCGCGCGCACGCTCGACGATGGGGCGGGCGTTGGGCATCAGCTCCGCATTGACGACCGCCAAGCTCAGCTCCGGCCGTTGCGAGAAGCTCGCGGCATCTTCGCTGGTCACCGCGAACGTCACCGCATAGCCCGCGTTGCGCAACACGCGCGCCACCACCGTGCGGCGCGTGCGGTCCGCTTCGGCTATCAGCGCGTTGCCGCGGCCCGTCTTCGGTGCTTCGGGAGCTTCCCGCGGAAGGTTGCGCAAGCGCGTGAGCAGAGGGCGAATCTCGCCGAAGGGCAGCACGTCGTCGGCGCCCCAGCTGAAGGCGTCGTTGAACGCCAAATCCGACACGCTGCGCGCCAACGCCAGCATCGGCAGTCGCACGTGGCGGGCGCTACTGCGCGCTTCGACCGCGAGCGCTTCGGACTGCTCGCTCTCGAGCAACGCCCCGTGTGCGTCGTGATTGGAAAGCCAATCGGACGCTTCGTCGCTGGTGTCGACCGCGTGTAGGTCGAAAGCGGCCTGTTCCGCGGCGACCGCGAGAGCGGCACGCTCCTCACGTCGAAACCGACCCAAAGCCAACAACGCGCGCGATTCCATTCGTTGGTAGAGACGGCCAAATGGCGCATCTCTTTAGTCCCAGGTCGGGACTGGGTCTCGTTCGCCCCCGCGGTGCCAGCGCCCGGATGCGACATGGGCTTCCTGGAGAAACAGTGGGCGCCCGGTCTCGCCGGGTTTGTTCACCCCGGAAGACTGCAAAGCGGAGCGCACTGCTACAACTCGGGCTCGCGCAAAGCGCGAGCCAGAACCACCTCACCCGACCTTGGCACAAGCAGATCGCGATCCGCGATCGAGGGGAGGCCAGAAACAAACCCGGCGAGACCGGGCGCTAAGCTGTTTCAACCGGTGGAGACTGCCGCGCTAACGCCACAGTCACCACGGAGGAAACATCAACCTCACGCAGAAAAAATCTGCTGAATCTCGCCTTCCATGGCGGAAGGCGGAACCTTCTTGGCCAGGGCCAGCTCTTGCACGAGCAAGCTGCGCGCTTGATCCAGCAAACGACGCTCTCCGAAGGAGAGGTCCTTGTCGAACTTGAGGCGGTACATGTCGCGGAGCACTTTGGCGATCTCCGACGGCAGACCACTCTTCAGCATTTCCGTGTAGGCACGGAAGCGACGGTTCCACGGCTGCAGATCCACCGCGACCTCGGGCGCCTTCAAGATATCCAGAATCTTTTGGGCTTCCTTCTTCTTCATCACCGGGCGGAGCCCGACGCGTGAAGCAGCTTCGGTCGGAAC
>JBEQSW010000441.1:0-10653 GCA_040348565.1 Myxococcales bacterium
TCGAGCTTGCCGAACTTGTCGGGGCCGACCATCCACACCGCCAGGGCGGCCACGGCGCCCGCGAACAGCACCACCGCGCTGCCCAAGCCGAGCTCGCCGGCGCGACCCGCGCCGGCGTCGACCACGAGGCCTCCGGGGCCGAAGCCTTCCGGGCTGGCCGGTTTGCCGAAGGCCTCGGTCAACATCAGGAGCAAAGCTCCGACCGCGACCACCAGCAGCGGAGAGATTGCGAGTAGCACGCTCACGGCGTCACCCCGTTCAACGCCTGCGCGGCGTCGGCTTTCTTCTTTGGATCTTCTGGATAGCCCTGCTCGACCGGGCCACCGCGGCGCGGGCTGAGGGTCGCGAAGGCGTCGTCCTTCTTGGCGACGAACGCGTTGCGGTGCGCCACGTAACGGTCGAGCACCGTTTCGACGCCCTCCGTCATGCGGCTGGTGAACAGATTCGGGAACCAGCCGATCACGAAGATCATCGCGATCAGCGGGGCCAGCGCGATGATTTCACGCGCGTTCACGTCCTTCAGGCGCTTGTTCTTGGGGTTGCTCAGCGGCCCGAAGAACATGCGCTGGACGACCGACAGCATGTAAACCGCGGCCAGAATGACGCCCGCCGCGGCCAAGCCGGCTTGCAGCTTGGCGTTGCCGCCCAGAGCGGAGGACACGAACGTGCCCATGACGATCATGAACTCACCGACGAAACCGTTGGTGCCGGGCACGCCGATGCTGGACATGGTCACGACCACGAACAGCGCCGCGTAAATCGGCATCACTTTGGCCAAGCCACCGAACTCGCGCACGAGGCGGGTGTGGCGGCGGTCGTAAATCACGCCGACCAAGAGGAACAAGGCGCCGGTGGAGATGCCGTGGTTCAGCATCTGCAAGATGGCGCCCTCCATGCCCGCTTGCGTGCCGGCAAAGCAGCCGAGCATCACGAAGCCCATGTGCGCCACCGACGAGTAAGCGACCAAGCGCTTCACGTCGTCTTGCTTCCAGGCCACCAGCGCGCCGTAGATGATGCCGCCACCGATGGCGATGCCGGCCAGGTTGGCGCCCATCCAGAACGCCGGGCCGCCCAGCATGCCCATGCAGAAGCGGATGTAGCCGTAGGTGCCGAGCTTCAGCAGCACCGCGGCCAGGATGATGGAGCCGCCGGTGGGCGCCTGGACGTGCGCGTCAGGCAACCAGGTGTGCAGCGGGAACATCGGCACCTTGATGGCAAAAGCCGCCAAAAAGCCGAAGAAGCACCACTTGGCCGCGGTTTGCGGCAGCACCAAGCGCGACAGCGCCAGGTAGTCGAAGCTCGGGTAACCGGCGAGCTTGGCGTGCGTCCACACCATGTAGAGGATGGCGGACAGCATCAGCATGCTGCCGACCATCGTGTAGATGAAGAACTTGTAGGCGGCCTTGATCTTCTCGACGCCGCCCCACACGCCGATCATCACGATCATCGGCACCAGCATCAGCTCCCAGAACACGAAGAACAGGAACAGATCCAGCGACACGAAGGCGCCCAGCATGGCGCCGTGCAGCATCAAGAACGCGAAGCACAGGTCCTTGACGCGCGTGGTGATGGAGTTGAAGGAAACGTAGAGGGCGATCGGCGTGCTGAAGGTGCACAGCAAGATCAGCCACATGCTGACGCCGTCGATGGCCACGTGATAGCGGATGCCGAGCGAGGGCACCCAGTCGATGATCTGCTGGTAGTGCCAGCCCTTGGACATCGGCTGCGACAACAAGCCCAGCGAGGCCAAGGCGTCGATGCCCAAGACGAAGAACGTGAAGCGCTTGAGCAGCACCGGCGTTTGACGGGGCAAGAACAGCAACGCCACCGCGCCGAAGATCGGCAAAAAGACGATCAAGCTGAGCAAGCCGGACCACTCGCCGGCGGGGTTCGACTCGCCGGAGCTGCCGGGCCAGAGGCTACGAATGAACAGGATGGCCAGCGCCGAAGTGACGCCAATCGCAAAACGCTCTGCTTTGCCTTGGCGCCTCGGCACCATGGCGCCTGCGGCGAAAGCCAGCAGGTACGGCAGAAATTCGACTACAGCACGTTCCAGGGGGCGCATGGCTCACTGACCTCGGGGGATCGCGGGATGACCGGCGGGCAGCTGAGCGCCCGGCATGATGGGAGGCGCGTTCGGGCGCCCAGGTTGAGGGGCTTGGGGCGCACGCGGCGTGCCCTGGAGCTTGCCGTCGGCGCCTTGATTGACGTCGATGGTAGTCAGGCCGCTCAGGTCGACCTTGGGTCGCGAGAGCTCGAACTTGCGCTTGGCGACCTGCCCGAAGGCATTCATGACCTCGAGCTCGACAGTGCGGGTGGCGCCGTTCTCGAGATTGAAGGAGACGCTGTCCTTGCTGGTGAAATCCTTGGTCTCGGGAACGTTGTCGCCGTTCTCGTCCCAACGGTACGAGTAACCAAGCCCCGGGTTGGCGGTGACGCTGTAGGCGCCGGCGGCGTGGTTGGCCATCACTTGCGCGTTCGCGTGGGGCGCGATCAAGAACCAGCCCACCGAGCCCAAGCCGACGACCATCACGGCCGCGTAGGCCTGAATGCGACCGGTCTGCAGCTGCCGCAGCAAGCTGCCCAGGCCGCGCACCAAGAACGACGACAGCTTGGCGATGATGCCGTCGACGATCCACTTGTCCGCCCAAGCGCCGAACTCGGCGAGCGAGTCGACGGCGCCGATGATCGTCTCCTCGTAAATCTCGTCGACCTTCCACTTGTCGTAGACCAGCTGGTGAAAGCCCGGGAATTTCTCGGTGAACGCACGCGCCAGCTCACCCTGGGTCGTCACGTAGATGTAGTAGGCGCCACCGGCACCCACCGCCACCGCCGCCAGCGCCAGGCCGAGGAACGTGCCCAGCATGTGCTCGGCGCCGTCGATCGGGTGAACGCTTTGCGACGCCGTCTTGAACACCGGCTCGAGGAAGTGCTCGAGCGGAGTCAGGTGCACGCCGATGATTTCGAGAGCGCTCGCGTTCAGGAAGCCGCCGAACAAGGCCAGCACGCCGAGCACCGCGAGCGGCACCCACATCTGCCAGGGCGACTCGTGCGGCTCGGGGCCTTCCAGCTTCTCGTCCGGATCGTGGTGGTGATGGTGGTCGTGGCCGTGCTCGTGCGCCGGCTCCTTCCACTTCTTGACGATGTCCCAGCCCTTGAACTCGCCGAAGAAGGTGCCGATGAACAAACGCGTCATGTAGAACGCGGTCATGATCGCGCCGGCAAAGCCGAGCGCGTACAGCAGCGTCCCACCCCACTTCGGCCACTCGAAGGAACCTTCGACTGCGGGCGTCTGGATGTACGAGGTGTAGGCCTTCAGCAGGATCTCGTCCTTCGAGAAGAAGCCGCTCGTACCCGGGATGCCGATGATGGCCGCCCAAGACACCGCGAAGGTCAGGAAGGTGTAGGGCATGTATTTGCGCAGGCCGCCCATGTTGCGCATGTCTTGCGACGCATCCGTGTCGTGGATGCGCGCGTGCATGGCGTGGATGACCGAGCCGGCGCCGAGGAACATGCAGGCCTTGAAGAAGGCGTGCGTGAGCACGTGGAAGAAGCCGGCCGAGAAGGCGCCGACGCCCACGCCCAAGAACATGTAACCGAGCTGGCTGACGGTGGAATACGCCAGCACCTTTTTGATGTCGTTCTGGGCGAACGCGATGCTGGCGGCCAGCACCGCCGTGAGACCGCCGGTGAGGGCCACCACGAACATGGCCAACGGACTCAGCACGAAGATGGCCGAGGTCCGGCACACCAAGTAGATGCCAGCCGTCACCATGGTGGCGGCGTGGATCAGCGCGCTGACCGGAGTCGGGCCGGCCATGGCGTCCGGCAGCCAGACGTAGAGCGGCAGCTGCGCGCTCTTACCGGCGGCGCCCAGGAACAAGAACAAACCGACCAAGGTGGCGGCGCTGGCGGTGCGTGGCGTGTTCAGCCACGTGGCCGCGCCTTGCGGCAGCAGGTTGGCGAGCGGCACGTGGTCGCCGAGCGGCCAGATTGGCACCTGGGTCAAAAGGCCGTTCCGTCCGGCCTCGATGCCCGACCAGTCGAGCGCGCCGCAGTAGTAGAGGAGCAGCCCCATCGCGACCAGCAGGCCGAAGTCGCCGATGCGGTTGGTGATGAAGGCCTTCTTGCCGGCGGCGGCGTTCTTTTCCTCGCCGAACCAGAAGCCAATCAACAAGTAACTACAGAGACCCACGCCTTCCCAGCCGACGAACAGGACCGGCAAGCTGTCGCCCAAAATGAGCACCAGCATCGAGAAGATGAACAAATTCAGGTAGGTGAAGAACCGGTAAAAGCCCGGGTCATCCTCCATGTACTTGGACGAGTACAGGTGGATGAGAAAGCCGATGCCGGTGACGATCAGCGCCATCGTGCCACTCAGCGCGTCGACCGATAGCGTGACCCACAGCGACGTGGCGCCGCTGCCGGGGAGCGACAGCGTCATCCACTGCCAGCCGCGCCAGACCAGCTTGGTCGACTCCTCGCCCTCCCCACCTTGGTGATGGAGGATGAAGAAGGTCACGACCGAGAACAGGAACGAGACGAACACCGAGCCGAGGCCCATCAGCGTGACGGCCTCGCGCCCGAGGCGCTTGCCGAACACGCCGTTCACGCCTGCGCCGATCAGCGGCAGCAGCACGATGAAGGCCAGAAGCGTAAAGTCTGAGGCGGGAAAAAGCTCTCCTAAAGCGTGCATGGAGAATCCTCAGTGACGGAGCTGATCCGCCTCGTCGCTGAATACCGTCTGCTTCAAGCGGTAGAACGACAGCACAATCGCGAGACCCACGGCGGCCTCGGCCGCGGCCACGGCGATGATGAAGAAGGAGAAGACCTGGCCGTTCATGTCGCCGATGTGACGACGGTTGAAGGCGACCAAGGTCAGGTTGACCGCGTTGAGCATCAGCTCGATGCACATGAGCTGCGTCAGCACGTTGCGGCGAACCAAAAAGCCAATCGCGCCGATGGTGAAGAGTACGGCCGACAGCAAGACGTAATGCTCGACCACGTTGCCCAGAATGTTCATCAGAGCTCCTCCCCCGTGAGCGGGCGCCCGGCGTCGCGCGCGTGTAGCGGACCATGGAAGAAGCGCCGAGTCGGGCTCGGGCTCTGCTTCTCTTTGCGGACCTGATGCCGGCTGCGGGCCACCGCGATGGCGCCGACGACGGCGACGATCAACAGCGCGGTGGCCAGCTCGAACGGCACGACGGCTTTGGTGAACAGCTGCTGCCCGACGGCTTCCACGCTGCCGTGTTGGGCGGTGACGTAGCCGAAGCGCTGCGGCTTGTCCGCCGAGCTCAGCACCAAGCCCAGGGTGACGGCGGAGATGATCGCCATCAACCCGCCCGCCAGCAGGCGCGCCAGCTTGCCGGACGGTTCGCGATCACCCTTGTTGGCGCCCGCGTCGGGCCCCAGCAGCATGATCACGAACACGAACAGCACCACCACCGCGCCCGCGTACACGATGAGCTGGATGGCGGCCAGGAACTGCGCGTTCAGCTTCAAGAACAAACCCGCGATGCCGACGATGGTGAGCAACAGGCCCATGGCACCGCGGATGGGATTCTTGGCGAGCGCGGTGCAGAGCGCGCCCACCAGGGCGGCGATCGAGCACACGGCGAAAAAGACGTTACCCGCTGTCATGGCGTGAGCCTTCCGGTCTGCGATTTGCCGCCCGTGTGGACGTAGTCCTCGAGCTGCTTGCGAAACTTGCGCACGAAGGCCAGCGCCGGCTGCGCCGCGCCGTCGCCGAAGGCGCAAATGGTGTTGCCCGTGATGTCGGAGGCAATCTCCGAAATCTGATCGAGCTCGGCAATGGAGCCCTTGCCGTTGACGATCTTCTCCAAGATGCGCTCGATCCAGCCGCAGCCTTCGCGGCACGGCGTGCACTGGCCGCACGACTCGTGACGGTAAAAGCGCATCACGTTGTGCAGCGCCAACACCGGGTCGGTGACGTCGCTCATCACGGTGGCGCAGCAGGTGCCGAGCATGCTGCCGGCGCCACGGAACGTGTCCACGCCCAGCGGCAAGTCCAGGAAGGGCTTGCCGTTGTACGGCTCGAAACGCGGGTCGTTGGGCACGTTGACGATTTCGTCCGCCAAGTGCACCGGACAAGACGAGCCCCCGGGGATGACGGCCAAGAGCGGGCGGTCACCCAAGATGCCGCCGCCCAGGTCGTAAATCAGGTCGCGCAGGGTGAGCCCGACCGCCGCTTCGTACAGGCCCGGCTTCTTCACGTGACCGCTGACGCCGAACAGGCGCGCGCCGCCGTCGTTCAAGCCGTGCAGGGCCGACAGCTTGCTGAACTCGTCGCCGCCCACCTCGAACACGGTCGGGGCGATGGCGATGGTCTCGACGTTGTTGACGGTGCTGGGGTTGCCGAACGCGCCGTACTGCGCCGGGAACGGCGGCTTGAGCCGCGGCTCGCCGCGACGGCCTTCCAGGGAGTTGAGCAGGGCCGTCTCTTCACCGCAGATGTAGGCGCCGGCGCCGGTGTGAACGTACACCTCGACTTCGTAGTCTTTGCCGAACGGGCGCTTGCCCAGGTAGCCCTTGGCCTTGGCCTCGTGAATGGCGTTCCACAGCCGCTCCTTCGACAGGTGCAGCTCGTCACGCACGTAGATGTAGGCGGCGTGCGCGCCGATGGCGTAGGCGCCGATGATGCAACCCTCGACCAAGGAGTGCGGGTTCAGCTCCATGATCGAACGGTCTTTGAAGGTGCCGGGCTCGCCTTCGTCGGCGTTGATCACCAAGTAGTGCGGCTTCTTCACCTCTTTGGGCATGAAGCTCCACTTGGTGCCGCAGTCGAAGCCGGCGCCGCCGCGTCCGCGGATGTGCGCCTTCTTCATCTCGTCGACCACTTGGTCGCGCGTCATACCGAGCGCTTTGCGCACGCCGCGGTAGCCGCCAGCAGCTTCGTAAGCGGCCAGCTTGTAGCTGTCCGGCTTGCCGTAGGAGTGACTCAGGTAGTTAGTCAGCTTGATCATGGCAGCGTCTCAACCTCCCGCGATCAGGCGGTCGAGGATGCGATCGACCTCTTGGGTCGTCAGGTTCTCGTGGTAGCGCTTGTCGACCTGCATCACCGGGGCGGTGCCGCAGGCGGCCAAACACTCGGCGGTGCGCAGGGTGATGCGTCCGTCCTTCGTGGTCTCACCGACGTGAACGCCGAGGCGTTTTTCGCAGTGCTTGACCAAGTCTTCGGCGCCGCGGAGCGCACACGACAGCGTGTGGCAAACCCACACCTGGTGGCGGCCGGGCTTCTTCTGATTGAAGAGGGTGTAGAAGGTGACGACGCCCTGGACGTGTGCGGTCGAAAGCTCGAGCCGCTTGGCCACGAAGGTGATCACGTCTTCGGAGACCCAGTTCTCGTTGGCTTCCTGACAGAGGTGCAGCGTGGGAATGCACGCGGCCATCTTGTTCGGGTAACGCGAGAGGATGTCTTCGAGCTGCCGCTCTTGCTCTGCGTTGAGAGCGAATGCCATTAACGTTTCCGGGGCTTGTCTCGGGGCTGCTCAGCGAAAAAGTGAGCGAGTGATCCGAGCTCTGGTTGCATGAATTTTCTGGAGAATTTGCCCGGGGGCCGGGCCGGCGAGGCGAACCGTAGTGATCCGCAAAGCGGGGTGTCAAGGCTCATCCCCGTGAACGTGCCCGTGCCCATGCCCGTCCCCGAAATTCCGGCGTCGTACGTTTCCTTTTTGTAGGCCTGGCCTGCGCGGGCAGCTGCCCGCGGCGCGCGCGAGCGAAGCTCGCGCCAGGAACCCCGGCCTGCCAACCGACAGCGCGAGCACGAGAACGAGCAGAGAGAACGAGAACGAGAGCGCCGGGCACGGGCACGGGCACGTTTACGGATGGGCTCCCGACCCCAAGCCAGGACGAGACGATAGCCCCACGTGACCCTTGAGAAATTGAACGAAGCAAGAGTAGGCTCGGGGCCCCATCACACCTCTGAGGGAGGTCTTCGAGTGTTTTGTCCGAACTGTGGGACCGAGAATGAGGAAGCGGCGACAACCTGCAAGAAGTGCGGGTTCAGCCTGAAAGGTGCCGCTGCCCCGAAGTTCAAGGGCACGATGCTGATGATGAATGCGCCTGCCGGCTTGAAGCCAGGCGCACCAGCAGCGGGCGCGCCCGCTCCGGCCCCTGGAGTACCCGCCCCCGCGGCGCCACCTCCGGCCGCCGCGCCAGCAGGTCCACCGGCAGGCGCACCACGCCCGCAGTTGAAGGGCACCATGCTCGGGGTGGCTCCCCCGTCGATGGGCGCGCCGCAGCCGCAGGGCGGCTTCGGTCCTCCTCCTGGCGGTCCACAAGCTGGCGGTCCACACGCGGGTGGCTTTGGTCCTCCGCCCGGTGCCCCCGCGCCTGGTGGCTTCGGTCCGCCCCCGGGCGGCGGCCCCGCTGCGGGCGGCTTCGGTCCTCCTCCTGGTGCGCCTGCTCCCGCGGGTTTCGGTCCGCCCCCTGGCGCCGCGCCAGCACCGGGCAATCCGTACGGCCCTCCTCCTGGAGCCGCACCCGCCAATCCCTACGGCCCACCTCCGGGTGCGCCGATGGCTCCGCCCCATGGCGTCGTTGATCAACCGGTCAATCCGCTCGGCGGCACCATGGTCGCGGACGCCGGCTCGTTCAATCCCTACGGCCAGCCCCCGCAAGGCGGCTTTGGCGGTCCCCCTCCGGGCGGTCCTCCCCCCGGCGGCGGCTACGGCGGTCCTCCCGCTGGCGGTCCTCCGCCTGGCGGCGGCTACGGCGGTCCCCCTCCGGGCGGCGGCTACGGCTCGCCTGATCCCGGTCCGGGCGGCGGCTACGGCGGTCCCCCTCCGGGCGGCGGCTACGGCGGTCCCCCTCCCGGTGGGGGCTACGGCGCTCCGCAAGGCGGCTACGGCTCGCCGCAGGCTGCACCTATGGCCTACGGCGGCGGCATGCCGGGCGGCGGCGGACCGATGGTGCAAGCCGGCGGTCGCGGCCCCATCGGTCAGACTCGCAACCCGGTGATGGTGCTGGTCATCGGCTACGTCACCTGCGGCATCTACATGCTGATCCAAATGTGGGGCATGTGGAACGAGCTGAAGGCCTTCCGCGGTAAGGACGACTTCAATCCCATCCTGCTGCTGCTGTTCCCGCTGTTCTTCATCTGGAGCATGCCGGCCAAGATCCTCGAGGCCAAGCAGATGGCGGGCGTACCAAACGCTCAGGTTCCGAACGTCATCCTGTATCTCCTGCTGGGGCCGTACTTCTTGGCCAACGACCTGAACGAGATCTGGCAAGCCGCTGGCGGCGGTCAGCCTCGCTGAAAAAAAGAGCCTCACCGCTCGAACCGACGGCGCCTCACGGCGCCGTCGGCGTTTTGTGGCTACGCTCAAGGCGTGAATCGAGCGGCTCGCCTCGCTCTCATGGCGCTCGCCGCCAGCCTGTTCGCCCTGGCCGTACGCGCGGATTTTCCGCTCTGTCCGTTGGCCAGCACCTTCGGCGTCCCCTGCCCCGGCTGCGGGCTCACGCGTGCATCGCTCGCTCTTGCCCACGGGGACGTACGGGGCGCGCTCCGCCTTCACCCTTTGGTGTTACTGGTAGCCCCGCTCGTCGCCACCCTACTCGGTGCCGCTGCCTTCGACTTACTGCGCGATCCAGCGCTACCCCGCCGCCGTTGGCTACCTTGGCGTGCGCGCACCATGAGCCTGGCCGCCAGCGCGCTCTTCGTGCTCACCCTGGGTGTCTGGCTCGCCCGCTTCGCCGGCTACCTCGGCGGCCCCGTCCCCGTCACGTCCATGCGCGACTGGCTCGTCGCGCGTTCGATGCGGTAGTGCAGCTGCAGCACCGGCAACCCCAAAAATCGCACCGCGTGATCGCAGCGCAGCGTGCCAACCTCGTCGACGTACACTCGAAAATATTCTTTGAGGCTGTGGATGCGCCAGACTCGCACCTTGCCGTCGCGCCCGCGCTGCAGGCGGTAGAAACCGGCGTCGCCGAAGTCGCTGCCCTCGGAGCTGAGGCGGAAGCTTCCATCGGCGTCGACGCTGGGCGCGAGCAGCACCGTCGCGTTGCCCTCGGGCATCGGGAACGCCACCTTGACGCACGCACGCGAGCGGCGCGGCACGCGGGTCGTGCTGTAAAACCCCGTGTAAATGACGCGACCGCTTTCGCGCAAGCGGCGGTACCACCCGGCATAGCGGGGCTTGCCATCCGGCGTATTCAGTAAAACGATCTCGCTGTCCATGCCACGGGCCGTCTCCAGCGCGCGCAGTGGAAAGTTGAGCTGATTGACCTTGCGGCTGATGGTAGTGACCAAGAGCCATAGTCCGATACTCGCCGGAAAAGCCGACTCGGCCCAGACATCCATGCGGAACTCCGCCGTGCGCTCGTAGAAGTCTCGCACCTCCCTTCGCACTTGCGCCGCCGCGAAACCATCGCCGTCGAGCACCGCGAAATCCGGGATCAAACCGCCAGCGGAGGCTTGTCGCGTGAGCTCGAGGCCTTCCCGCTCGGCGCACTCTTCGTAGGGTCGATCGCCGATGTACTCACCGCCGAAGGGTCCCCACAACCACGGTGCCTCGTCCTCGCTCAGCGTGCGACCAAAGCAGCGAATCAGCAGATAGATGAAGGCGCTGCCGATCGCCGCCAGCGCGCCACGGAGCGGTCCGAGCGGCGCCCGCGTCATCGTCCACCGACCTC
>JBEQSW010000483.1:0-2664 GCA_040348565.1 Myxococcales bacterium
CCTGAGCCGCCCGCGCGCATCGTCCTGCAGGGCAACAACGCCGTGGCTCAAGGCGTCGACCAGGCAATCTTGGAGCAGCGCGCGGCCTTCCTGCGCTCGGACTCGCTGGTCGCCATCATCGTGCTTTCGGACGAGAACGACTGCTCGCTGCGCGACGACGGCATGGCGTGGCTGGTGTCGCGCACGGTGCCGATGTTTCGCAGCACGTCCGCGTGCGCCAAGAATTCGAACGACAAGTGCTGTCAGAGCTGCGCCGGGACGCGCACGGCGGGCTGCCCGGATCCGATGAAAGATGCCGAGTGCAGCAAGGGCGCGCTCGACGTGGCCGAAGACGATCTCAATTTGCGCTGCTGGCAGCAAAAGCGTCGCTTCGGCGCCGATTTCATGTACCCGATCCAGCGCTACGTTGAGGCCCTGCAATCTCGGACCGTCACCGCTCGCGACGGCAAATCGGTGGCCAATCCGCTGTTCGCGGCGCCGGCGGGGGCGTTGGCGCGCGACCGCTCGCTCGTGTACTTGGCGGGCATCGTCGGGGTGCCGTGGCAGGACATCGCCGACGACGCGAGCCTCACCGGTAACGGCTTGCGTTACTTGACGGCCTCCGAGCTGGTGGAGCGTGGCCGTTGGCCGGTGATTTTGGGCGATCCGGACGCCAGCCCGCCCCTGCCGCCGACCGATCCGTTCATGCTCGAAACGCCGCTCGAGCGCACGGAGCTGCCCGTGCCGCAGTCGAATCCGATCGTGCCCGAGCAGCATCTGATCGATGCGAGCAGCAGCAACCCGCAAGCCAACAACATCAACGGTCACGAGCAGCGCAACATCGGCCAGCGCGATCTGCAGTACGCCTGCACGTTCCCACTCGATCAGCCGCGCGTGTGCGATCAGGCCGCGCTCGAGGCCGACGAGGGCTGCGACTGCTACGAGGACGACCGACAGTACAACCGCCCCGTCTGCCAGCCTCCCAACGGCGGCCCGCTCGACATCGTTCAGCACTACGGCCGCGCCTATCCGGGCCTCCGCCACCTGCAGCTGCTCGAGCAGGTGGGCGACTCGGGCATCGTGGCGTCGATTTGCCCGAAGCTGTTCGACAAATCCGCCAGCGACTACGGCTACAATCCGGCGGTAGAAGCGCTCAATTCCCGCATCGCGGACAGCGTGTTTCGGCGTTGCTTGCGCGAGCCGCTGCCGGTCGACGTGGACGGCCGCGTGCCGTGCGAGGTCGTTCAGGCGTTTCCCAAGACCAGCGGCGCCTGCGCCTGCGAAGCGCTGGGCATGACCGCCATCGCCGATCCGACGCTGAGCAAAGCGGTGCAGGGTCGCCTGCAGCAGCTGGGGCAGTGCAGCAGCACCGATCCTTCGTGCAAGGATCTGTGCCGCTGTCAGTTGCCGCAGCTATCCGGGCCCGAGCTCGCGACGTGTCAAAACGACGCGAGCCACTTGGAGCTTTCCGGCTTCTGCTACCTCGACGCGGAAGAAGGCGAGCCGAACGTCGGGCGGCCGGAGCTCTTGACCGACTGCCCCGCGCACGAGCACCGCGATCTGCGTTTACTAGGCGGCGCCCCCAGCGACCGCGCAATCAGCCTGCTCGCGTGCCCCAAGCGACCGTGAGCGACGCTCGCACAAGAGGAGCTGCCAAACTGCAGCTCCAATCGCAGAAGCTTCTGTGGCGGTCTTAGGCCAAGCTGAACGAGCGAGATTTTTTTACAGGGAGGACGGGAGGACGGGAGGTGGGGGGAGACGAGAACGCATTTTTGTTTTTGGAGGACCAAAACCAAAAATATTTCCTCGGGAGAAATCCGAAGGGGTGAGCCCGCGACGGCGTGGTTGGGAACGTGGCCGTCGCTTGGTAAGCGCTCCGGCGCCCTTCGCTCGCGCAAGAATGACTTCGCATGCGAAGTCATCTCCGGTTCCACCTGCGACGGATCTTCAACTGTATGTATTCATTAGTGAAAACCAGCCCGCGGGAGGGCTCATCGTGATGACTTCGCATGCGAAGTCATTCGGAGACGCGGCGAGGGACGAACGTGAAGGCGCTCCACAGTTTCTGCAAGAGAGCCGCGGCTAACGAGTCCACCCATCTTGGGCTGCCAATCCGCAGCCTGAATCGCAGAAGCTTTCGTAGCGGCGAAAGGTCACCTCGTACGAACGAGATTTTTTCACAGGGAGGACGGGAGGACGGGAGGGCGAGAAAGAGGCGAGAAATTTGGGGTCCGCGCTGCCGCCGCCGATCCTCCAGCCCCATTGCCGTCTGGCCGCGGCCCTCCGGCTTCCTCGGAGGAAATATTTTCTGATTCGGTCCTCCGAATCAGAAAATGCGTTCTCGCCTGCTCAGACCTCCCGTCCTCCCGTCCTCCCTGTGAAATCCCAGAGGCTCTCGACACGACCCACAGCACGGCGGCAGCCCGAAGCGCCCGCTCGATTTGGCCTGGTGATGCCACGGGAGTTTCTGCAAAGAGGGCTGCGGCGTGGCAGCCCCAGATGTGATGAATCCCTAGGAGCCGCGGCGGGGCCGCCTGCGAGCGTGGAGGTGGCGTGGGGGGCGGGGCTCAGGCGCGCCAGCGGACGCGTTCTTGTTCGAAGGCGCGGCCGAGGCGGCGCTGCTCGTTGAGGAAGGCGCCGTATTGTTTGGGGAGCCGCGTGTCTTCTTGGAACTTGATGAAGATG
>JBEQSW010000498.1:0-15096 GCA_040348565.1 Myxococcales bacterium
CGGGATACATCGCGCGGAACGTGTCCGCCTCCAAGAACGAATCCTTGCCCAGGTACACGCGCCCCCCGGCATCCAACACCATCTTGTCCAGGCGCCGCAGCAGCTCCGGCGTGTGACGGCGGATGGGGAAATCGATTGCGAGCGTGTAGCCCTCTTTGGGAAAAGAGAGGCCGCCGGGGCTCTCTTTGCCGAGGCGCTTCAAGACGTTCAGAAACGGCAGCTCGCCAGAGGCGAGGATACAGGTCAACAGCTCGCGCAGGCGACGTTCACCGTCCGCGAACGGAATGACGAACTGGTACTGCGTGAAGCCACGCCGACCGTAGCCGCGATTCCAGTGCAGCAACTTGTCGAGCGGATAGAAGAAACCTTCGTAGTGTCCGATCGGGCGCGCCCCGGCCTGGATGCGTTGAATCACGGCGTTGACCAGGCGCATGCTCAAGCGGTTCAGCGTGAGCTCGGGCAGCTCGAACGGCACGGTCAGCCGAGCGCGCGGCGCGACCCGCAACGGCTCGGCGCGGAGCGACAGCGGCAGCTCGTCGAGGCGGGCGTGATCACCGACCGTCACCACCCCGCGGCCCAGCTGCGAACCGGTCGCGAACACGTCCAGCGTGGAGACGGAGTACGGAAAGAGCTGATCTTGCTCGTCCAACGTGGCCAACAGCTGGCCCAGGTTGGCGACGCGCAGCGATTTTTGGTGAAAATAGGTGGTGTCGATCTTGCGCAGCCGAATCGTCGCGTCGAGCACGATGCCCAACAGACCCATGCCGCCGAAGTTGGCGAAGAACAGCTCGGGGTTGGCTTGGCGGCTCGTGACCACGACCTCGCCGCTGGCCAGCAGCAAGGTCATGGCTTCGACGCAATTGCTGAAGCTGCCCTGCGCATGGTGGGCTTTGCCGTGGATGTCGTTCGCGATGCACCCGCCGATGGTCACTAGCTTGGTGCCGGGCGTGATCATCGGGAACCAGCCGCGCGGTGCAAAGTCGCGGATGATTTGCTCGAGGCTGACGCCCGCCTCGCAGCGCAGCGTGCCGGTGATTTCGTCGAAGCCGAGGTAGCGGCTGACGCGCGTCATGCCCAACACCTGGCCGCCAGCGTTGACGGCGGCGTCGCCGTAGCTACGCCCGAGCCCGCGCGCGATGCTTCCGGCACGGTCCAACCAAGCAGCGGCTTGCTCGGGCGTCTCTGGCTCGCGCAGGTAGCAATCCACTCGCAAGTTGGCGCCCCAGCCCGACAAAGTCGTGAGGGCGCCGCTGGGGGACTTTTCTATCGCGCTGCTGGTCGACATCTACGCTCGGTCAGGGGCTGTTTTGGCACAAGTTCAGGTGGGTCAGCTAGAGCGACAAACGGTTTGCTGGGACAACGAAGTTCACGAGTTAGCGACTTCAAGCGTCGCCGCGTGGGGGGAGGCTCGGCCGAATTCACTTCGGCCGAGGGGGGCGGCGCGTGCCGCCCCCACCAGGAAGGGCCTAGAACGCGGTGGCTGCAAACTGATCGGCGTTCTAGGCCAGTCTTGCCTTGGGGCGGGCCTTCGGCCAGGGCGCGGTTTGGCGCTTCGGCAGTCGAGTGACAGACTCGGGCCCGTGCCTCGAGCTTTGGCGCCGCAGAAGGTTCAGCTGGCAACGCGCGCGGACGGCTCGTTTCGTTTCGCGGTCGTGGCCGACACGCATTCCAAGCAGCATCCGGCCACCCACGAGCGGCTGGCCGAGCTTTCGCCGGATGCGATCTTGCACGGCGGTGACATCGGCGAGCTCGGAGTGCTGGAGCAGCTCGCTCGCGTCGCACCGGTGCTGGCGGTGCGCGGTAACATCGACGCCGCCACCAGCGACGTGCCCGAGGCCTTGGTGGTCGAGCTCGTGGCCGGCGCGGTGATGAAGCTCCGGCTGCTGCTGATCCACATCGCAGTTTACGGTCCGAAGCTGCGCGCAGAGGTCGCCCGCCTCGCCAAAAGCGAGCGCGCTTCACTGGTGGTGTGCGGTCATTCGCACGTGCCGTTCATCGGGCGCGACCGCGGCTTGACTCTGTTCAACCCTGGCTCGATCGGCCCCCGCCGCTTTCAGCTTCCAATCGTGCTCGGCTGCATCGACATCGACGCCACCAGCGCCCGCCTCTCCCACATCGATTGCGAAACGGGCCAGCCGTGGGCCCCGCCCGCGCTGGGCAAGCGAAGCGCAGCTAGCTAGAGCTACGCCGCCGTCGGAGCCCCACGGCTCTCTTGCGCGGACAGCCTACGGCACTTCCACGGCCGTGGGCATGCCCTGAAGCTCGAGCGAAACCTTGCCGGCTTGGGGCGAACGCTGTTCCGTCTTTTCACCGGCGCTCAGGTCGAAGGTGTGAACGGTAACGTCGGCGTCGGAGAGGAGATCGTAGCTCGCGGTGGCGCTTTCGTCCGTATCGGTCTTGGCCCACAGCACGTACAGCTTGGCGTTACCTTTGGCGAAGGCGGCCCCGCGCACGTCGGCCGGCAGTCCCAGTGCGTCGAGCGCGCTCGGATCGGCGGCGGTGCCCGGCAACCACTTGGACAGCCAAGCGTA
This sequence comes from Myxococcales bacterium, assembly GCA_040348565.1. Classification (GTDB taxonomy): domain Bacteria; phylum Myxococcota_A; class Polyangia; order Polyangiales; family Polyangiaceae; genus PMG-095. Next base: position 2,532 of record JBEQSW010000498.1, read on the forward strand.
GGCGTTACCCTGCGGAGTTATCTTGGTGTCGGCCACCGCCATGGCCGCCGAATAGTCGAAGTACAGGCCCATGTAGTCGAAAGCGTCGGTAGACGCGCCTTTGGCGGCGCCGTCGCCTTGCGCGAACCAGTCGATACCCAACAAGCCAGCGTAGTGACCGAGCGTCATCGCTTTCACCAGGTAGCTGGCGGCATAAACGTCGCCGCCGACGTAATCGCCCACGGCGTAGCGCGGCGCGCCGCTTTCGGTGACGACGAACTTGCGCTCCGCTTCGCCTGCGTCGGCCAAGCGTTTGGCATAGTCGTCGCGCGCTTCCAGCAGGCCGTCGATGCCGCGGTCGGAGCTGCCGCCGCCGAACACCGGGTAGTAGTGGTAGCTCACGATATCCAGGTATTGCCCGCCCTTATGCGGGTACTCGCTGGTGACCGCACCGGCGTCCGGCTCGTCGGTATAGCGCAGTAGCGCGCTGAGGAAGCTGCCGTAGCCGATGCCGCCCGTCGTCACCGCCGCGGAATCGTCGACCTTGTGCACGACCTCGTGGGTGATGCGCAGCATGCGTACGTAGGCGAACACCGTGTCGTTCCACCAAACCAGATCGCTCGGTTTTGGCGGAGCCGAGTCCCAAGCTTGTGTGGCTTGCCAGTTGCCACCCACTTGGTCCGGTTCGTTCCACACTTCGTAGATGTCGAAGTACTGGCCGTAGCTCTTGGCCACGCGCTCGACGTAGGCGGCCCAATAGTTGTCCGGGTTGACGCTGCCATCGGCCAGAAAGATGGGCTCGTACAGGTTCTTGGGTGAAAAATGCGCGAGCTCCCATTCTTGGGTGCCGGCGGGCGCCGTCGAGTGCGCCAACGTGGGGCCGGTCAAGAAGCAGACGTGATGTCCGAGACCCAACGTCTGGTAGTAGTCGTAGTCCTTGGTCTCGATCGTATCGCCCCATTTTTCCAGGTAGTACTCGGGTAGGGGGGCGCGCAGGCTCGAGACGCCGGCGGCTTTGGACATTTGTGCGCTCTCGCGCCGATCGATGCCCGGGCCGTAGTAGCCGCCGTTGACGCCAAATCGAAAGTAAGTCGGTCCGAAGCTCGCACCGGTGCCCGGTCCTTCGCCGTTCGCGTCGCCGCCCGCGTTCGCCGCGCCCGTTCCGGTGCCGTTGGCGCCCGTGCCGGTGCTTCCGGCACTACCGCTGCTCTTCGCACCGCCCGTGCCGTTGGCGCCCGTGCCGTTAGCGCCCGCGCCGTTCGAATCGTCCGCATTCTTGTCCGAGCTGCCACACGCGGCGAGCAACGACCCCAGCAGCACCAACCCGAGCCCGAGCGAATATTTCACACCGTGCAATCTACGGCTTGGCGCCGGGTGCTGGCAATACGGCCGTGTTCTGCGCCGACGCGATCTTCCAGCCGTCGGCGTCGCGCACCCACACGTACTTCAAACGTGTGCGCAGCGTGCCATCGGCGTCGGTCGCGCGGATTCCGGGCGGCAGGCGCTCATAGCCGCGCAGCTCGTAGTCGGTTTCGGCGACGGCGGCGTCGGCGCCCAGGGGCCGCACTTTGCGCGTCGTGACGACGACCTTGCTGTGCGCGAAGATTCCGCCGAATAGCTCGGCGTGTCGGCGCTCGATCTCGGCGCGTCCCTGCAGCAGCATGCCGAGGATATTGACGAACTCGGCGTCGCTCGCGAACGCGGCTACCCAGGACTTGGCGTCGTGGCGATTCCAAGCTTCGGCTTGCTGCGCCAAGGCTTGGCGAATGGCAGGCTCTGCCGACGGCTCGGAGCGAGCTTTGCAGGCCGTGAGCGGAGCCGCCAGCAACAGAAGCGCCAGCGCGCGACGGTTCAACATCAGGCCGCACTATCAGAAAGCTGCCGCCGACCGAAGCCCGATTTGCCGGCGTCGTGCCGAGCCTGCCGCAACTTGCCCAGCAAGAGCTCGGCAACGATGAGGTTGGGTACCCAGCACAAGAACGCGATGGCGCGGTAGCCACTGACGAACGCGATGGGCAACGTCGGCAAGATCGCCAAGTACACACGCAGCGTGACCGCCGCATACGTCAGCGAAAATGACCGCACCATCCACAAGCGATGCTCCAACATTCGGCCCGCTGCACCGGCACGCCAACCGACCAGCGTGGTCACCAGCCAGGCGATAGCCAGCATGCCGAAGCCAGCGGTCGCGACCGGGCCTGCCGCCGAGCCAAACGCCAACGGCAAGCCGGCGATGCCACCCACGGTACAGCCAACGACGTAGACTCGCCCCAGCCAGCGGTGCAGCCCCGGTCGCCCTCGACGAAGCGACGGGATGAGCTGCAGCGGGCTCACCAACAGCGCGGTCGCGGCGCCCGCCACGTGCACGACCAACCACGGTGCCTTGAACAGGTTGTCGAAAATCAGAGGCGGGACCGGACCAACCCCGAGCAGATAGCGGAACGAAACCAACGCGATCGCCGAACAGAGCAGCAGGTTGAGCGCCGTCCAAAAGCGACGAGCTTTGCGCGCGCGGCCCGGGTTGACTGAGTTGGTGGTCGCTTGAACGGTGGATGCCATGAGCCGCCTCTCCTTGAACTAAGAGCATCTTAGTTTGGATCTAAGAGGCGTCAAGATCGAAGAATTGCGCTAGGCTCCAGCCATGGCGCGGATCGCAAAGAAATCAGGCACTTATCACCATGGTGACCTGCGCCGGGTTCTGCTGGAAACCGCCGTTCGCGTCATCGACGCGGATGGTTTGGCCGCGCTCAGCTTGCACGCGCTGGCCACGCGCGCGGGCGTTTCCTCGGGAGCGCCCTACCACCACTTCGAAAGTCGCGAACAGCTCCTGTTAGCCATCGCCGACCAGGGCTTCGAGCTGTTGACCGCCGAAATGCAGCGCGCCGCCGACGAAGCCGCCGGTGACGCCGCGTCCAAGCTGTATGCGCTCGGTCTCGGCTACATCCGCTTTGCGCTGGCGCACCGCGGCCACTTTCGCGTCATGTTTCGTCCCGAGCTCCAGGCCGGGCTCGCACCCAGCGCCGCTCCGGGCGGCGGCGCTTTCAGCATGCTCAAGCAAGCCGTGCTCCAGTGCCAAGCCGACGGCCTGGCTCCCAGCGGCGACCCGATGCCGCTCGTGCTCGTGGCCTGGTCTTGCGTCCACGGCGCCAGCGCGCTCTGGATCGATGGCTCCCTCGGCAACAAACGTCTCGTCGAAAGCGAAGAAAAGCTAGCCACGATGATCTCGAGCACCATCGTGCAGCTGTTCGCGCGGCGCTAGCAACGCGAGTGCGCGAGTCCCACGCGGTTTCATTCATGGTAGCGTGCGTTGCTCGTGGCGAGGCGCATCCTGATCAAAGGCGCGAGCGGCGCCGGCAAATCGACCCTCGGGCGAGAGTTGGCGGCGCGTCTCGGTCTGCCCCGCGTGGAGCTGGACGCCCTACATCACGGCCCCGGCTGGACCGCGGCCTCTGCACCTGACCTTCGGGCGCGCGTCGCCGCGGCCCTCGACGACGAACGCGGTTGGGTCGTCGACGGCAACTACGACACCAAGCTGGGTACGTTGCTCTGGGAACGCGCGGAGCTGATTGTTTGGCTGGATTTGCCGCTACATCTCAAGCTTTTGCGTTTGGTTCGGCGCACTGCGCGCCGCCTGATGACCCGAGAAGAGCTGTGGAACGGCAACCGCCAGTCGTTGAAGGAAGCGTTCGTGGGCGGCGACGCGCTGTTCCCGTGGGCGGTGCGGGCTCACTTTCTGCACCGCCGTAGCTGGCCCGCGCAACTTACCCGCCGACCTCACGTGCGCTTGAAGACACCTGCCGAAGTGGAAGCATGGCTGTCCGACTTCTGCGGAGAGGGCTTGACGTAAACGGGAGCTGTGTTAGTTAGTGGAGCACTATGTGGCTGTACAACTTCGGCTAAGGCTACTGCTCGAGCTGCCAAGGGCTCGGTACCGCGTCGCTCAAGCAACGCCGTGCTGACCAAGCCGCTGCTCGTTGAGTCTTTGCGAAGGTTACGCCACGGAGCTTTAGGCTCGCGCCTGTGTTTGACGGCGCCGCAGCGGCAATCGCCCTGCGGTCTCCGCCGATAGCAGGCCGCCGTCGCGCGACCTTGGCAAGCGCCGTTCCCGGCTTCGGGAACGCGGGCGCGCACGTGTGTCTGCGATGGGGAAAGTCGATATCTGAACGAAGGATTCTGCATGCTCAAATTCAATTCCAAGCCCGTTTCCGAGCACTCCGAGGTGCCGCTGGCGGACGACGGTCGGCTCGAAAATCTGGTCGAGCATTGGAGCGCTCGCCAAGCGGCCCGCACCACCAGTGAAGGCGAAAGCCTTTGCTACGTCGTGTCCATCGGCCCGGAGCGCGAGCCGGTGGCGCGTGCCGCGCAGTTGGCGGAGATGGTCGCGCTCGTCGAGCATCAAGGCGGGCGCGTCGTCGGGCAAGAGCTCTGCTACTTGACCCAGCCCAACGCGCGCACCTTGCTGGGCAAGGGCGCGGCGCAAGCCATCACCGAGCGAGCGCGCGAGCAGGGCGCCACCATGCTGGTGTTGGACGCGGAGCTTTCTCCGTCGCAAACCCGCAATCTCGAAGACGCCGTCGGCATGCCGATCTGCGATCGCGAGGCCATCATTCTCAACGTCTTCCTGCGGCATGCGCGCACCCGCCGCGCCAGGATCCAAGTCGAGATCGCGCAGCTCGAGTACCTGCGACCGCGCATTCGTGGGGTGGGTCTGGACATGGACCAGCAAACGGGCGGCAACAAGAACGCGCGCGGCCCCGGCGAGACCGCTTCCGAGCTGATGGCGCGCAAGCTCGACGGACGCCTGAAAGAGCTGAAAAGTGCGCTTTCGGCCTGCGAAACCAGCAGCCTGACCCAGCGGCGGCAGCGCAACCGCTGCCAGCGTATCGCGCTGGTGGGCTACACCAACGCCGGCAAAACCTCGCTGATGAACGCGCTCACTCACGCCGAGCTTTCGGCGCGCAACATGCCGTTCGAGACGCTCGACACCACGTCGCGCTGTCTTACTCGCCATGGGGGAGAAGTCGTGCTGAGCGACACCGTCGGCTTCATTCGCCGTCTACCCGAGCGGTTGCTGGCCAGCTTCCAGTCGACGCTCTCCGAGCTCAGCGACGCTTCTCTGCTGTTGCTCGTGATCGATGCGGCCGACCCCGAACGAGAGCTGCAGCTCCGAACCACGCTGGAGGTACTGGAAAAGATGGGGGCCCAGGACCTGCCGCGCTTCTACGTTTGGAACAAGATCGACCGGCTCGCTACTTCACCCGACGCGAAAGAGCTGGCCGCGCTTTCCGACGGTCACCCCTTCATCGCGCTCAGCAGCCACGACCCGGCCGCCATCGCCGAGCTCAACGCCAAACTCATCGCCGCCGTTCGTCGGCAAGAAGAGACGCTCACCGCGTTCGTACCGTACTCGGCCGCGAACACGCTGAGCCTGATCTACGCCAATTTCCGTGTTGCCCGCAGCGAAGCCGGCGACGCCGGTTTGACCCTGAAAATACAGGCTTCGCCCGCGGTCCTGTCTCGCATCAAGCACAGCTTGGGAAAGGCCTCGTGATGCCTGCGCTTTTAGAAATGACGAACGTTTCCGTGACGACGCCTACCGGGCGGGCGCTGTTCGAGGGCTTGAACCTGGCCATCGACAACGAGCACGTGGCGCTGGTCGGGCGCAACGGCGTCGGCAAGTCGACGCTGTTGGCATTGCTAGCCGGCTCGACTTCGCCTGCGTCAGGTCGCATCGAAGTGCGGCGCTCGCGGCATTTCGTGCCCCAAGCCGACGAGCTCACGGAGCCGTTGAGCCGTGGTGAGCTGCGCCAGCGGGCGCTCGCCGCCGCGCGCAGCTCGGGCGCCGAAATTTTGCTGCTCGACGAGCCGACCCTGCACTTGGACGACGCCGCTGTGGCGTGGCTGCGCGGCTGGCTCAGCGCTTGGCCCGGCCCCGTGATCGTGGCCTCGCACGACCGCCGGCTGCTCGCCGACTTTCGCCACTTCTTCGTCTTGAGCGAAACGGGCGGGCAGTACTTTGGCGGCTCGCTCGAGTCGCTGGACGCACACCTCGAGCGCGAGCATCAAGCGCAAGAGCAGCGCTACCTCCGAAACCTGCACCGCCTTGCCGACCAGGAAGCCCACACGGACCAGGTGGCACGGCGAAAAGCGCGGAAAAAGCGCAGCGGTCGCTGTCGCGAGCTCGACCGCGCGACACCGCGCATTCGCCTCAACCAAAAGCGCGCCGACGCCCAAGTTAGCCACGGTCGGCTCGCCAAGTTGCGCGAAGCGCGACTGGCCGCTCTGCGCGGCTGGACGCAAGCGACGCGGCGGGCGCTGAACGTCAGTCTCTCGCTGGAGCTACCGATCCCCGAGCTGCCGCCGGATTCGGGCCAGGCCGTGGTCTCGCTCGAGGGCGTTGCCCAAAGTTCCGCCGAGCGCACGCTGTTCGACGCCGTCGATCTACGGCTTGGTCGCGAGCGCGTAGCCGTCGTTGGCCCGAACGGCGCCGGCAAGACCACGCTGCTCGAAATCATGCTGGGACAGCGTCGGCCGCAACGTGGAGCCGTGCGCTCGGACCTTGCGAAAATCGGTTGGATCGAACAAGGCGGTCGCAATTGGCTGCTCGACGAGTCCCTGCGTTCGCATCTCTCGGGCCTCGGCATCTCCAGCGACGACTCCGCCCAGCTGTTGATCGCCCATCGCTTTCCGTTGGCGCTCGCCGAGCGCCCGCTCCGCTCGCTCAGCCCGGGCGAACGCGCTCGCGCGGCCTTGATTGCCCTGTTCGCTCGCACACCGACGGTCGAGCTATTGGTGCTCGACGAGCCGACGTTCAGCCTCGATCTAGTCGGTCAGCGCGCGCTCACCCGCGCGCTCAAGCAGTGGCCGGGTGGGCTGGTCGTCGCCAGTCACGACCGTGAATTCTTGGCCGAGCTGGGCATGGAGCGAACGATCACCCTGGTCAGGGAACCTTGAACGTGATGGCAGGTGGAACCCCCGCGCTGTCGTTCGAGAACGTGAGCATCTCCGGAGCCTTCCAGGTGGCGAGCGCGGAGTCGCCGTTCTGCAGGGTTGCGGTGAGCTCGTATGTGCCCGGCTTGGCGATGGTTTCGGCCGGCGTTTGCACGCAGGGCTGACTCCACGAAATCGTGTTGGAGAAATTCTCGCGCGTCTCGGACAGCACGAACGCGACCTCGGTCGCGCCTACCGCGTCGCATGCCACGGGGCTGCCACCCTTTTCGATCGTCCACTTCAACGGGAAGGTGATGCGAACCAGCTTCACCTCCGGAATGTCGACGTGGGTGGCTCCGGGCGTCACGGTGAAGCTGGTGAGGCCCGACACGAGCGCTTTCAAATTGGCGTCCGACGCCAAGCCCGCGGACAAGCTGACACTCAAGTAGTATTCGCCGGGCGCCAGCGTGATTGGGTAGTTCTGGTAGGCGCCGGTGTCACAGAATTCGCCGTTCGAGGCCACGAGCGTTTCGGCGCCCGCGAGCGATTCTCCACTGATCGAAAATGCCACCGTCTGCGCGCCCAAGTCCGTGCAGGTCAGGGGAGTTTTCGTGGTGCCCTTCAGCCAGTAGGTCGACCAACTGAAGTTGAGGGTGAGCGCTTGAGCCGGGCCAACGGCGCCGACACCGCCGACGCTGTTGTTGCCGCCGGCTGCATTGCCGGCGACCATCGGCGCGCCACTCGCGCTGGCGCCGCCTGTGGCGTTGGTGCTGCCAGCGGCGTTGACGGCGCCGCCTGTAGTGCTGCCGCCAGCTCCCGGGGTGTTCGCGGGTGAGCCGCAACCCACGAGCGCCAACGCCAACAGCGCGTGCGCCTTCGCCAGGCGGCCCGATCCATTCACCATGCGGCTTCCAGTATCACGCAGCCGGTCATCGGGCGACATTCGTTGGTTGGTTCTGCCTCTTGCCCTTTGACGCCGGTAGCGTGAGCGTCAGAAAACTTTGGGTGGCTTCACGTCGTCGGTCTCGGGTTGCACGCACGACGACAGATCGAAAAGCATGAAGGCGAGGGCCTTTTCCTGCGGTGAAAGGTCAGTGCTGGTGCAACCGCTCGGGAACGGTACTTTGCCGGAATCACCGGTGCCCGCGGCCACATGCAGATCACTGAACACCATTCGGCCACATTCGGTACCACCGACGGGCGCAGTGAAAGAGAAATATTGCACCACGTGGTGCGCGCTCGGATCCACCGCGGTGATCCACGACTGCGACACGCCGGGTAGCGTTGCATCGACGGTGTGCTCGCCATCGTGGATCAGCAGCTTGCCCGGCGTGGTCGACGCGCCCACGTTGACCAGCCAGTCGCGTAGCGCCACGCCCTTCGGAAACGACGCGTCCACGTCGCCGGTCACGTCTTGATCGAAGCCGTGTTGGGATGAGGCAAAGGTCGCGACCGGCGGGTACGGCGTGACGCCGAAATCCGAGAACTTGTCGGTTCTGACCCAGTAGTTGTGATAGTGCGAGCCGAAGACGCGCCCCCCTTGGTCGGCGTATTTTTGGATGTTCGAGAACACCACGGGCCCGTATTTGGTGGCCGTATCCTCGTAGGTGGAACGGCCGTTGCCGTCGCACGCCAGGAACATGGCGTCATAGCCCATCAAATCTTCCAGGTTCGAATACAGCGTCCCCGCTAGCGGAATGGCACCGCCGCCCATCATTTGGCCCGTGGCGGCCAGCTTCGTGCCGTCGTTGACGTACAGGTGCACGCGCTCGTCGCCGGGAGCGGCCGTGAACTCCGACGGCGATACCCCGATTTTCAGGAACAAGCACTCGAGCGCATCGGAGCCGCCGCGCACGATGGCGAATTTCGGTAGATCTCCTTCCGTGCGATCTTTCGGCAGTCGCACGGTTCCGTCGGCAAGCGGGGTATCCGCGCAGGCCGTCACCGCCGGCAGTGTGATCTGGCGGCGCCACTTGCCGACTTGAATGACGAGCGGAATCGAGTCGCTCTGCGGCACGTTTTCGAGCTGCAGCACGAATTTGCCGGCCGCGTCGCTCACGGCCGCCGCAATCGGACGCCCCGAGAAATTTCCGTCGCAAGTCTCGCAGCTGGCTCCCGTCTTCAGCGCCTCGAGCGGCTGGCTGGGCACGTAAACGACGACGTTGTAGAGCGGCAGGTTTCCCGCCGGATCGAACACGGTGCCGCTCACGCTCGTAGGGCACCCAAAGGGCGAGCCATTTCCCAACCCGCCGCCGAGCCCGAGCGAACCGCCCAGGCTGAGCGCTCCGCCGACTCCCGGCGAAGCGGAATCGCCGGTACCAAGATGCAGGCCACCGCCGTCGCCCCCCGACTTCTTGCCGTCGGCACCACCGGCGGAGCAGCCGAAACCGGCCAACGCGCAGCCAAGGGTCAAAAATGCAGCCCAGCAACGCGAACCGAAAAGCCTCGTCACGTCTCTTAATGCACGAAGCCGCAGGATCGATCAGAGGACGGGGCAGGAGCTCGCGCCGCTGTTCAACGCACCACGGCGCCGCGCTCTTGCAGCAATTCCCGCAACACCGAACGGTGGCACCGCGCTTCGTCTTCGCAGTAGCAGCCCACCGAAAATGCCGAGTCTTTGGCCAGCGCCGCCAAAAGTTCCAGCAAGCGCGCCGCGTCGGGCTCGCTCATCTCTCGGCGATAAGCTTTGACGAAGGCTTTCCAGTCGCGCTCGCTCTTCGCGGCAAGCGCAATTTTCACCTGCTCGGCGCTCGGCGCTAGCTGCGGCAGCCAAACGTCGTAATAATTCCGCGTCGCAAATTCGCTCTTGGGGACGCCGCGCGGGGGTCGTCGCACGGTGCCAATGCGCAAACCTTCGCCCTTGAGGCGCTCAGTTCCCAGCCGCACGACTCGAATCGCCATGTACCCAGCCTAGCCGGCTCCATGTAGGCTCGAAAGCGGGTGGCCGAAACATGAACGAGCTGACGTCTGGGGGCCGCTTCCCGTCGCCCGGCCAGCCACATCGGCGGCAACCATGGCGTTGGCCCAGGTAGGCTACGCCTCGTGACACCAGCCAACTGCCAGCAATGCGGCGCGCCCCTGCCCGTGACCTTCGCCCCGATCGTCGCGTGTCAGTATTGCGGCCGGCAGTACCACAACGCTCAGCCGCGTGTTCCGGCTGCTCCCGTCATCGCGCGGCCGAGTCCGCCAGCCCGTTCTGCGACGCCGATCGTGCTGATCCTGGTCGCGATTTTCGGAGTGGTGCTGGTCGGGGCAGCGGTGGCCGCATTCGTTCTGGTCGGCGGCGCGGTCAGCTCGGCGCCGGGCGCAACCCGAGGCCGCACGCCGACGTCGCCCGTGCCAGGCATGCCTTCGCCGAGCGCGCTCGTGCAATGGGACAGCAACGACGTGCAATTCTTCCGCGGCGAAGGCGACATGCCCAACCTGGTCGGCGTTGGCTGGTTCGGAGATGGGTCGCAGGCGCTGGTCGGCCTGTCCGGCGCGACGGGGGAGGTGCTGTGGCGCGCCCCCTCAGGCAACTGCGACTTGTTCACCGATGGCAACGCGCGCGTTTTGCGCTTCGAGACCGGCAAGACCTTCAGTCGCTACGACATCAAGACGGGCAAGCAAGCTTGGTCAATCCAGCTGAGCGACAACCTGGGCGGTATCGCGCTCGGCGAAAAATGCGCGCTCTTGAAGCTGTACATGGGTCAAACGCCGCCGTTCGGTATCGACACCGACACCGGTAAGCCCGCGCCTTGCACCACGTCTGAGGCACCGGCTCGTCCCCGTTCGAGCTCCGAGCCCGTCGACGTCACGGCAACGCGCGGCGGCGTGAGCTTCACCGGCGCCGTCCGCACCGACACGAAGCCCATCAATCCGGAGCCGGCGCGCTTGGCCATCACGGCGAGGCGGGGTGCGCTGACCTTGTGGGAAACCGCGCCCTCGTCGCTAGAGCCGGTGTGGGAGACCGGCGGCTTCGATCGCTCCGTCGTCTTCACGCCAACGGGTGCATTCATTTTCGGCCGCAGCGCCGCCGACCACGCCGCGCGCTTTGCCTTCGTCGATACCGCGAACGGCCGCATCGTCTACGAGAAGCCGGCGTCGGGCAAAGTCGAGACACGCGTCCAGGTCGGTCAAGGCGGCGGGCTGGCGTTCGTCATCCACGACCAGCGTCTCGAGGCTTACGTCGCGGCCACCGGCGCCTTGCGTTGGTCCATTCACCGCTGAGCGCCCCTGTGGCGCCCCTGTGGCGCCCCGCCGGCCACCGCGCCGCGATTTGCGCAGATCGGATGACGGATTCACGCTGAGTCGCGGATGAACGGCATGAACGGTCTCAGGTACGTGGTGGGTGCTGCCATTTTGGGTGCTTGGGTAGCGGCTGGGTGTTCCAAGACCTCGAACGATGAGCCCGCGGGAGCGAGCGGAAGCGCGGGCGAGCAGGCGGGCAGCACCGGCACGGCGGGCACCGGTGCCGGCGGCGGTCCGCGCGCCGGGGCGCCGGGCAACGCGGGCAGTGGACACCAGGGGGGCGGAGCGGCCGGCGCGAGCGCGGGCACGAGTCAGGGTGGAAGCTCGAACGCCGGAGCCGCGGGGCAAGCCGAGGGCGGCAGCGGTGGCGCGGCCCCTGGCGGCCCGATCAAGGCAGTGATGGGCCAGCTGTGCCCGGTCGAGTCGACCATCGGTTTCGTCAAGTTGTCGGGCTTTCCCACGCCCTACGTGCAAGTCGCGCTCTACGATCGCACCGACCCCTGGATTGGCGAGGCCGAGCTCCGCACGTCGACTTGCGAGCTGCATCACTACAAGCCCGGCGTATGCGAGGCGTGCGAACCGGGCAAAGTGTGCTCACTCGACAGCGCGTGTGTGCCCGAGCAACGCACGGTCAAGGACATCACGCTGGCGGTCAGCACCGGCGCCGACGAACGCGAATACATGGCCGACTCGAAGCTCGGCGGCATCTACTCGATGCTCGACATCGGCAACGCCGCTTCGTCGTACGCGATGACCCTGCGCTGGGGGGACGTTGAGGTGCAGCTCGATGCGATGCCGGTAGCGGGTGCGAACCTGATGAATGCCGTCATCAACATCGAAGGTGACTCCCAAACGCCGGGCGCGCTCGACGCCACTTGGAAGCCAGCGCAATCAGGCGCCTTCGTGAGCAGCCGCATTCCCATCAATCACCACGCAGGCGGCCCCACCTTCACCCAATGTGCCGCCCCCGAAAGCGCGGGTGCATTTCACGCCGACGCGGAAATGGTCAATCTGCTCGCAGTACAGACCGGCCTCGAGTTTCAGGGCCTTCAGCACGAGTTCGTGGCCGCCGCCATCACCCCCGCCGGCTGCGTCGAGTTCCGTTTCGGCGAGCAGATGCTGATTTTTCCGAATTGACGCGAGAGCTAGCGGATCTCGTCGGCGGTTTCGTACAAGAGCGGCGGCGTTACTGGAGCAGGGCTTCGACGTCGCTTTCGATGCCTTTGCCGAAGAAGAGGAGGCTGTCGTCGCGACGAAACTCGACGTCCCAGAACGTGCCGTCGGTCTTGTGCAGGTCGCGCTTCATCTTCTCGGCTTCGGGGGGGCCGACGTACAGGGCTTGGCGCCCGAACACGGCGATTCTGCCGTCGCTGGCGAAGCGCAGCCCGATGACCTTCACGTCTTTCATCAAAGCGGCCTCGACCTG
>JBEQSW010000513.1:0-7019 GCA_040348565.1 Myxococcales bacterium
GACGCAGCGCGAGAGCTTGAAGGCCGTTGCGGATCCTCAAGCCAAGGCGGCGTTGAGCTTCGTGTTCGGTGCTCGTTGGGCCGTGCGTCACCAAAACGCCGAGGTCAGCGCGCTGTTGTTCGAAGAGGCGTTACGCCTCGACGCCACGCTCGAGCCGGCCTTCACGTTCTTGAAGGACACGTACGGCGCCAAGGGTGGAGACTACGAGCAGGTGATCCGCCTCGCCGACGAGCTGGCCGATCGCGCCGGGCTCGACGAAAAAGGCTCGTATTTGCTGGCCAATGCCGGACTATTGGCTTGGCGCGAGCGTGGTGACCTGATCCGCGCACGGCGCTTCTTCGAGCGCCTGGCGCGCGTCGATCCCCAACATCCGGCGCTTGCGGCCTTCGAAGCGCAGATTGGCGAGAAGCTCACGGGCGCGGCCGCGCCTGCGGCTCAGCCGAGCGCCAAGCCGGCCGCCCGTGTGAGCGAGCCGGCACCGGCCCCAGTAGCGGCCGCTGCGCCCAGCGAGCCACCGCCCCCGGCACCGGCCCCCGTTGCTGCTGAAGCGACGCCGGTACCGGCACCGGTCGCGGCGGCGCCCGTCGCGGCGGCGCCCGTTGCGGCACCGAGCAGCGGCGCGAGCCCGGCGTTGATCGCCGATCTGAAAGAGAAGCTGGCGCAACAAGAAGCCGCCAAGCGCTTCAACGACTACGTCAAGACTCTGATCTCGCTCGGCGATGCCGTGGCCGACCCGCACGAGCGCGCCGAGTACTACCTCAAGGCCGCGGACCTCTACGTCAACAAGTTCGCCAACCAGGCCGAAGCCGTGCGCGCCTTCGAGAAGGTGCTGGACGTCGACTCCAACAACCCGGTCGCCATCCAGTACCTGCGCGAGATGTACGAGAAACGTCGCGACTGGGAGAAGCTGATTCAGCTCTCGCGTCGTGAAGCCGAAGCGCTCGACTCGGGCGCGGAGCGCGCCGCCAAGTTCAAGCAGATCGCGCTTTTGGCGACGGAAAAGGTCAAAAAGCCCGAGGTCTGCGTGGACCTGTGGGCGGTCGTGCTCGACAACGACCCGGAAGACGTCGACGCGCTCAACGCGCTTTCCCAGCTGTACGAGCGCTCGCGCGAGTACGAAAAGCTGGCCGACGTGCTGCAGAAGCTGGCCGAGGCCACCTACGACACCAACGCCAAGATCGAGCTCTTGAACAAGCTCGGGCAGGTCGCGGGCGACCGGCTGAAGGACGAGGAGCGGGCCGTCGACGCTTATCGCATGTTGCTCACGCTGTCGCCCGACGACCGTCGCGCGCAAGAGCAGCTCAAGAAGCGCTACGTCACGCTCGGTCGTTGGGACGACCTCGAGGTGTTCTACGCCGAGAGCGGTAAGTGGGACGAGTTCATCCGCGTTCTGGAGACGAACGAGACGCGCGCCACCGACACGGCGCAGCGCATCGGCATGCTGATCAAGATCGCCGAGCTGTGGATGACGCAGAAGGGCAAGGCCGATCGCGCCGCCCGCGCCTACGAGAAGATCCTCACCCTCGACGAGAACAGCCTGCAGGCCGCCGAGCGCCTGATCCCGATCTACGCCAGCTCCAATAACCCCAAGGGGTTGTCGTCGGCGATCGAGGTCAAGCTGAACCACATTCAGGACCCGGGCGAGCGCCTGAGCCTGTTGCGCGAGGTCGCGGGCCTGTACGAGGGGCGCATCAACGACAAGCCCAAGGCGTTCGAGCGCTATTTGGCTGCCTTCGAGATCGCTCCCGGCGACGAGCAGAGCCAGGCCGACATCGAGCGCGCTGCCGCTTCGACCGGCAACTGGGAAGCGGTGATCGCCGCGTACAAGGCGGCGGTGACGGCGGCCGAGGACGCGGGCGACGGCGTCACCGAGAGCGCGCTGCGCCTCAAGTTGGGGCGCGTCCTGGTCGATCAGGTCCAACTCATCGACGAGGCGCTCGTCCAGTACCGTGCGGTGTACGAGAAGGAGCCGGACAACGAGACGGCGCTCCAGGCTTTGGAAGCGCTGTATCGTCACACCGAGCGCTGGAAAGACCTGCTCGACGTCTACACGAAGAAGCGCGAGCTCACGTCCGATCCGAACGAGCGTAAGCGAATCTTGTACGAGATTGCGCGCTTGCAGGAGGGCCAGATTGGCGACTCCAGCGCCGCGATCGAGACGCACCAAGCCGTGCTCGAGGACGACCCGGCCGACGCCACCGCGTTGGCGGCGCTCGACGCGTTGTACGCCAAGACCAAGGCTTGGGACCGCTACGCCGAGGTGCTGCGTCAGCGCATCGACCTCGAAGGTGACGAAGCGACGCTGGTCGACTTGAAGTACCGCTTGGCCGGTACGCAGCTGCAGCACTTGGACGACGAGCGCGCTGCGCTCGACAACTACCGCGAGATTCTGTTCATCAACGGCGATCACGAAGGCGCGCGCGTCGCGCTGGAAGGAATGCTGAAGAAGAAGGGGCTGAAGGCGGACGCCGCGGCCATTCTCGAGGGTATCTACGAGGCCCGTGAGGACTGGGAAAAGCTGATCGCAGCCTTGGAAATCTTGGCCGCCAGCGACGCTCAGGTGGAGCGCAAGGTCTCGCTGTTGCGCAAGGTCGCGTTCGTGGCCGCCGAGCGCCTGCGCGCGCTCGATCGCGCTTTGGACGCGCAAGCGCGCGCGCTCAAGGAAGACCCGAGCTTGGCCGACTCGCGCCTCGAGCTCGAGCAGCTCGCCGAGCAGGCGGGCGCCTGGGACCAGCTGATCAAGATCTACAACGAGGTCGCGGGCGGCCTCAGCGATCCGGAGCTGGCGCGCCAGTACTGGATGCGGCTGGCTTCCATCGAAGAGCGCTTGGGCAAGGTCGACGAGGCCGCCGAGAGCTACGAGAAGGTGCTGGCGCTGGATCCGGCCGATGCCGAGGCCCTGCAGGCCATGGACGCCCTGTACCGGCGCACCGGTCACTGGGAAGAGCTGATCGGCGTGTTCCGCAAGCGCATCGAGCTGGCGCAAGACGGCGGCGAGCGCGAGCAAATCTACGCGCAAATGGCGCAGGTCTACGAAGAAAAGCTGGGCAAGCCGGACGACGCTATCGCCGCTTACCGCGAAGTGCTGTCGCTCGATCCCACCAGCCAGGTGGCGCTGCATCAACTGGACGGCCTGTTCACCCGCAGCGGTTTGTGGAGCGAGCTGGCCGAGAACCTCGAGACGCAGCTGGGCTTGGCCGACACCGACGAATCGCAGTTGGCGTTGATGCTGCGCTTGGCGGCGTTGCGCGAGGGCGAGATGAAGCAGGTGGAGGCAGCCATCGAGGGCTACCGCCAGGTGCTCGATCGCGATCCGACCAACTACGCCGCGCTCGGCGCGCTCGAGCGCTTGGGCCAGAATCCCGGCCATTCGCTGGCGATCGCCGAGATTCTCGAGCCGCTGTATCGCAGCCAGGGCGACTACCAGAAGCTGATCGGCGTGCACGAAGTGCAGGTCGCGCGCGCCGAAGATCCGGAGCGCAAGGTCGAGCTGCTGCACCAAATTGCGCAGCTGCACGAGGACGCCGCCGGCGACCTCAACGCCTCGTTCGAGACGATGGCCCGTGCTCTCGCCGCCGACCCCGGCAGCGACGGCACGCAAGAAGCCCTCGATCGCTTGGCGCGCGCCACCGGCCGTTTCCAAGACTTGGCGCGGGTGTTCGAGCAGCTAGCCACGCAGCAACGGGATCCCGAAGTGGGCTCGCAGCTGTACAGCTCGGCCGCTCGCGTGTTCGAGCTCGAGGTGCGTGACGTGGATCGCGCCATCGAGCTCTACCGCAAGGTGCTCAGCATCGATCCGACCAACTTGGCCGCGGCCGAGTCGCTTCAAGGGCTGTTCCAGTCCGCCGAGCGCTACGCCGACATGTCTCTGATTTTGCAGCGCAAGGCGGAGATCCTCGAAGACGTCGACGCGCAGAAGAACGCGCTCTACCAAGCCGCCGCCATCGAAGAAGAGGTGCTGGAACGGCAAGAGCAGTCCATCGCCGTCTACCTGAAGATCCTCGAGATCGACGGCGAAGATCTGAAGAGCATCGACGCCTTGATCAAGCTCTATCTCGGCCTCTCGCGCTGGGAAGAGCTCTTGAGCGTCTACTCGAAGAAGGCCGACTTGGTCGCGGACCCCGAAGAGAAGAAGCTCATCTTCTATCAAGTGGGCGCGGTGTACGAGCGCGAGCTGTCGGACGTGCCGCGCGCCATCGACACCTACCAAAAGGTGCTCGAGCTCGATCCCGACGACTTGACCGCGCTCGGCCGCCTGGACGTGTTGTTCCAAGCCGCCGGCAACTGGCAAGAGCTACTCAGCATTTTGCAGCACGAAGCCGAGCTGACGGCGGACCCGGCCGAAGCGGTGAGCTTCCAGTATCGCATCGCCGAGCTGTACGAGAAGCACCTCAACGACGTCGATCGCGCCGTCGAGCTGTATCGCGAAATTTTGAACATCCAGTCCGATCACACGCCGACCTTGAATGCCTTGGAAGGCATCAAGAACGGCGAGCGCGCGCCGCTGGCCGCGGCCTCGGTGCTCGAGCCGGTGTACGACGCGATGGGCGACTACCCGCGCTTGATTAGCGTGCTGGAAGTCACGGTGCGCTTTGCCGACGATCCGTTCCAGAAGGTGGAGCTGTTGCACCGCATCGCGCGGCTGTACGAGGAGAGCCTGGGCGATCACGCGCGTGCTTTCGAGACGTACGCGCGCGCGGTTTCGGCCGACAGCCAAAACGAAGAGTCGCTGGGCTCGCTCGAGCGGCTGGCGATGATGATCGAGCGCTGGCCGGCGGTGGCGCAGCTGTACGACGCGGAGCTGGACAAGCTGCACGGCGAGCCGGAGCGCTTCGTGGAGCTCGGGCTGCGCACGGCGCAGGTCTACGAAGTGCAGCTCGAGAGCCTGGAGCACGCGGTGCAGCGCTATCGCTTGGTGCTCGGAAAAGATCCGGAGAACCAGGTAGCGGTGCGTTCACTCGACCGCTTGTTCACGCAGATGGAGCGCTGGCAAGATTTGGCCGAGGTGCTGGCTCGCGAGAGCGAGATTGGCCAGAGCCCCGAAGAGATTCTGGGCTTCAAGTTCCGCCTGGGTCAGGTGTATCAGTCTCGGCTCGGCGACTTGGACAAGGCGATCGCGGCTTACCGCGAGGTAATCAGCGCCGCTCCCGAGCACGAAGACACGCTACGCGCACTGGAAGCGCTGTTCGAATCCGGCACGAAGCAGCTGGAAATCGGCGAAATCCTGGAGCCGCTCTATCAGTCGATGAGCGAGTGGGACAAGCTCATCCGCGTGCGCGAGGCCGAGCTGGCGCACACCACCGATCCCGCCGAGCGCGTGGCCATGTACCACCGCATCGCCGAGGACGCGGAAGAGCGCCTGCTCGATCCGGTCTTGGCTTTCAACGTCCACGTGCGCGCCATCAAGGAAGCGCCGCTGGACGAGCGCACCGGCGAAGAGATCGAGCGCTTGGCGGCGATGCTGGACGGCGGCTGGGAGCCGCTGGCCAACGCCTACGCCGACGTGCTCTCGATCGAGGGCGTCGACGCCGCCACCCAAGCCGCCATCGGCAAGCGCCTGGCACGGGTGTTCGAGGAAGAGCTCGCGGACGTGGCCAAGGCCGAAGAGACGTACCGCTACGTGCTCACGGTCGAGCCGCGTGAGAAGGACGCCCTGGCGAACCTCGATCGCATTTACAGCTCGCTCGAGCAGTGGCCCGAGCTGGCGGGCGTGCTCGAGCAGCGCGCGGTCGCCGCCGAGGACACGCTGGACAAGGTCGACTTGTACAGCCGTTTGGGTCAGGTCTACGAGGAGCGCTTGGGGCGTCTGGACGATGCCATCCGCGCGCACCGCGTGATCTTCGACACGTTGGCCCCGACCAACGAAGAAGCGATCCTCGCGCTCGGTCGCATCTACGAACAGAACCAGGCCTGGCAGGAGCTGAACACCGTGTTCCAGCGCGAGCTGGAGAACGCCGCCGGGGACGTCCAAGAAGCCGAAATTCGCGCGAAGATTGCGCATTTGTCGGCGGAGCGCTTGGGCAACGTCGAGGGCGCCATCGAGGGTTGGAAGCGCGTGCTCGACTTGCGCGGTGAAGATCCGGAAGCCTTGCGCGCCCTGGCCGAGCTGTACGAGCAGCAAGGCAAGTGGGCCGAGCTCGCCGACGTGCTCGACCGTCACTTCGACATCGCCGAGGGCGACGAGGACCGCGTGTTCGCGCTGACCAAGCGCGCCAAGCTGTTCGCGGAACGGCTCAATCGCGACGACGAAGCGTTGGAGACGTGGCAGCGCGTGCTCGACATCGATTTTTCGAACATCACCGCGCTGCGCGCCATCGCCAACGTTTGGCGTACCCGCCAGGACCCGCAAGAGCTGGTGTCGGCGTTGCACGCCACCATCGATCGCGCTGCGGCGTTGCTCGAGGCCGAAGAGCTGAAGGGCATCTACCGCGAGCTAGGCAAGACGTACGGCGGACAGCTGTCGCAGCCGTACGACGCCGCCGAAGCTTGGCGCAAGCTGCTCGAGGTCGACCCGAGCGACTTCGAAGCCATGGCGGAGCTCGAGGCGATTTATCGCCACGAGGAGCGCGCCGTGGACGTGGTGGGCGTCAAGATGCAGCGCGCCGAAGCGCTGCAAGAGCCCGCGGAGAAGATCCGCGAGCTGATGGAAGTCACCGAGATCTGGAAGAAGGAGATCAACGAATACGATTCGGCGACTCCGGCTTTCGAAAAGATCTTGGCGATCGACCCGGCCCATCAAGAAGCCTTCGAGGCTTTGGAGCGCCTGCACACCGCGGCCGGTCGTTGGGAGACGCTGATCGAGCTGTATCTCAACCGGCTCGAAACTCGCGAGACCGTCTCGGAGCGTAGCGATCTATTGCGGCGTATCGCCCGCGTGTTCGAAGAGAAGGTCGGCGACAAGAACCAAGCCTTCGACGCCTTGGTCAACGCCTTCGCCGACGACTTCGGCGACGACGAGACGGCGCGCTACCTCGAGCGGATGGCGCAGGCCACCAACCGTTGGGGCGAGCTGATCAACA
>JBEQSW010000522.1:0-15272 GCA_040348565.1 Myxococcales bacterium
CTGAGCGACCAAGAGCCCGTGCTGGGACGCTTCTTCGCCGAAAGCTGCCAGTCGCAGGTGCTGGACGACGACGCGCGCAAGTCGTTCGTCGTTCAATACACGGGCAAAGGCTACGCCTGGACCAACGTCACCGGTAAGCTCGGCTTCACGTCGCGCGGCCTGGTGGAGTACGCGCCGGATTTTCAATTGAGCGACGGCGCGTTGTACGTGTACTTCCGTCCCAAGGCCGTCGACGCCGCCGCCTTCCAGCTCGTGTCGCTCGACTCGGCGCTGGCGCAGGCCGGTATCGCAGCCGCCGCCGGCAACTTGAGCCCCGACGAGATCGGTCGTCACGTGCTCGACTCGCAACTGAGGCGCGGCTTCACCGTCATCCGCTACGGCAACGACGGCCGCACCGACTTCGGCTTGGGCTACATTCCCAAGGGTCAGAAACCGTACAAGCCGTTCGAGATCAAGACGGCCAAGCACGTGCTCGCCAACGAGCGCACCGAAGTGCACGTCCAGGGGCAAGACTTCATCGGGCCACTCAGCGTGACGGACGACGACTCGGCGCTGACCCTCACGTTGGAGGTCGACGGTGCCGACAACGTGGACTACCAAATCGTCAGCAAGCCGGTCGGGGACGCGATGCTGGATCGCTACGTGCGCACGCCCGGCCCCTGCCCCATGCTCGGCCCGCCCGCCTTCGACGCCACGGCCAGCCGCGTCGCGCGGACCCAGCAGCCGGTCCCGCTGCCCGTCGGCCAGTACTTCGTCATCCTGGATAACTCTGCCGTGTTGGGGCGATCTGCACCCCCGGCCGGCGCCGCCGGCGACAACGCGGCGCGCGTGGATTACGCCTTGATGCTCGGCCCCAAGGACTAAGAACGAGCGCCTAATTCCCTGCCCGCCCGCTCCCCGGCTACGAATCCGCGGAAGACAATTTGGAATGGTTCGGGAGGCTCTAGTGCTAATGAGGGGCAGGCGTTCGTGAACCCCAAGACCTATCGTTACCTGCTCTGGCCGCTCTGGTTCGTGATTGTACCGGCGGGGTTGGCCGCGCTGACCTACAACCTGGTGGCGCCGGGCGAGCAGGTCATGCAAGGCGGCTCGATTTTCGAGACCATCCAGTACTGGGTCAAGGACCAGCCCGTCCCCACCCTGATCGTGCTGTTCACGATCTTCGAGATGGTGCTGTACGGCTACCGTCACGTGCTGCCCGGCGCCCAATACCTGGCCGGCAACGAACGCTCCGACGTGCCGCAGAAGGTGCGGCGCGAGTTCGAGCAAGCCGGCCACCTGCTGGACGAGGCCGAGCGCATCCAGCGCAAGAACCGCAACGCGGTCGAGCGCGCGCTCACCTCCGACTCTCGCAGTGAGCTGAGCGAGGCCCTGGAAGAGCTGCGCGACGCCATGAACGCGTCGTCGTTCGACGAGCGCACGTTCCTGGAGCGCTACGACCGCGCCTCGCGCTTGGTGAGCAAGCACCTGGGCGCTTGGCAAAAGGGTGAGCTGCGCGAATACCTCGAGTCCATCGGCGTCGCCGTGGGCGTCGCGTTTCTGCTGCGCGCGGGCGTGGTCGAAGCCTTCAAGATCCCCAGCGGATCCATGCTGCCCACGTTGCAGATCCAGGACCATATTTTCGTGAACAAGCTGGCCTACGGCCCGCCCATCCCGTTCACGAACACGCGTTTGTTCTCGCGGCTACCGCCGAAGCGCGGCGACGTCATGGTGTTCGAGTACCCCGAGCCCGATCCCAAGGCCGAGCACCCCGACTACATCAAGCGCGTCATCGCCATCGCCGGCGACCGGCTCGAGGTCGAGCACGGCCGACCGCGCATCAACGGCTGGCTGGTCCCGAACTGCTTGGTCGGCAAATACCAGTTCGAGGACAACCCCGACAGCACCGGGCAGCTGTTCGTCGAATACCTGGGCGAGTACTCGTACTTGACCGTGTACGCCGAAGGTCGCGACGACGGGCGCCAAGGCCCGTACGACGTGGCGCCGGGCGAAACCTGGGTCATGGGCGACAACCGCAACAACAGCAGCGACTCACGCGCGTGGAACCGTGGCCAGGGCGGCGGCGTGCCCGACGGCAACATCAAGGGTCGCGCCATGTTCGTGTGGCTCAATTTCAAGAAGAACGGCTGGCCCGATCTCGACCGCCTGTTCACCCACGTGTTGGGCCCGCCCAAGCTGCCGCAAGGCGCGCCACCCGACATCGTCGCGGGCATCACCAAGTGTCTGAAAGAGCGCCCGCCCGCGGATCGGCTCCTGCCCCCGAATCCCGATCCCCACCGCCCAGCCTTGCCCAAGCGGTACTAAGCCTTCGGCTTCCGGTCCGGCGGCAACGGCAACGCGATCCGCTGCACGCCGCTCGGGCGCAGCTCGAGGCGCGCCCGCGAGTCGGGGGCACAATCGGCGCGCGTTTGCCCGAAAACCCCAGAAAGCATGATGCCCAGCAGCTTGGCTTCGACGTAGGGATCGGGCGGGGGCAGGCGTCTCATCGCCCCAGGTAGTACGCCGGTAGCGGAGTCGGCCTTCCCCGTAACTCCCGGAGCGGGCCGGACGGCGCCGAATCCGTGCTAGACCCCGCCTCGTGGATCACCTCGATTTCCTCGATATCTGCGCGATTTTGCTGGGAATCAGCTTCACCATCGCCAAGCTGGACGCGCAGGGCCGCGAGGCGAGCAAGTTCCCCCACGTCGCCCCGGCTGATTTCGAGCGCTGGCGCACGTGGACGGTCTCGATCTACCGGCTGGGCAGCAGCTTGTGCTTCCTGCGCTTCCTGTTTCACCAGGGCTGGTCGTTCTACCTCAGCCGTCACCCCGTGCAGGGCCCCGCCGCGCCGGTAGGGCTGCGGCTAGCCGCGATGGCCATGGATCTGGCTTGGCTGGGCGTGGTGGCGGCGACGTTCATCCGCGGTGGGCGGGCACGTGCGCTGCGGCGCGAGCTCGGAATCGTGCTCGCGCCGCTCTCGCCGGCGCAGGCCGCTGCGCTCGCCCCCGAAAACGAGGGCGAGGCCGAGGCCCACGCCAAAGACGACTGAGCGAGTCGCTCAGACGTAGCGGTTCGCGAGATTCTCGAGCGCTTCTTGGCGACCCGAGCGCGGCTTCGGGTCGAGGCCCTTCTCGAGCACCAGGTCGCTGAGCTGCGCCAGGGTGAGCTTACCGCCGGCGATGCGCTCGCCCAGGTCCGTACGCCAGCCGGCGTAGCGCTCTTGCACGGCTTGCTCCAGCTTGCCTTCGCTGACGATCTTTTCGGCAACCAACAGCGAGCGGGCCAACACGTCCATGCCGCCGATGTGGGCGTGGAACAGATCCGCCGGATCGATGCTCTGCCGACGCAGCTTGGCGTCGAAGTTCATGCCACCGGTGGTGAAGCCGCCGTTCTTCAAGAACGTGGCCATGACCAACGACAGCTGCGGCACATCGTTCGGGAATTGGTCGGTGTCCCACCCGAGCAGATCGTCGCCGCGGTTGATGTCCAAGCTGCCGAACATGCCGTTGGCGTAAGCGTAGGCAACCTCGTGCTGGAAGGAGTGGCCGGACAGGATGGCGTGGTTCGCCTCGATGTTGACGCGGTATTCTTTCTCCAGGCCGTAGCGCTGGAGGAAAGCGTACACGGTGGCCGTGTCGTAGTCGTACTGGTGCTTGGTCGGCTCTTTGGGCTTGGGCTCGATCAAGAGCGTGCCTTTGAAGCCAATCTTGTGCTTGTGCTCGGCGACCAGCGCCAAGAACCGGCCGAGCTGGTCGACCTCGCGCTTCATGTCGGTGTTGAGCAGGGTTTCGTAGCCTTCACGGCCACCCCACAGCACGTAGTTCTCGCCCTTGAGCGAGTGCGTGATGTCGAGGATCTTGCGCACCTGCGCCGCCGCGAACGCGAACACTTCGGGATCGGGATTGGTGGCCGCGCCGCTCATGTACCGGGGATGGCTGAACAGGTTGGCGGTGCCCCAGAGCAGCTTGACGCCGGTGCGCGCCATTTCTTTCTCGGCGCCGGCAATGATGCGGTCGAGGTTGGCGTGGCTCTCTTTGAGCGTGGCGCCCTCGGGCGCGATGTCGCGGTCGTGGAACGTGAAGTAGGGCGCGCCCAGCTTCTCGAAGAACTCGAACGCCACCTTCAGCTTCAGCTCCGCCGCCTCGAGCGGGTTCTGAACCTTGAACCACGGGCGATCGAAGGTGCCACCGCCGAACACGTCCGAGCCCGGCCAGGCGAACGTGTGCCAGTAGCAGACAGCGCAGCGCAGATGGTCGGCGACGCTCTTGCCGAGGACCATGCGGTCCTTGTCGTAATAACGGAAGGCCAGCGGATTTTCGCTGTCCGGCCCCTCGTAACGGATGGGTTCGATGCCCGGGAAGAACGCCTGACTCATGGCTGAAGTCCTCTCCTCAACTCGTGGATTGCTCGGGTAGATCACGGCGGTTGTTAGCGCCGAGCTGGTAAAGAACCCTACCTCAGAGCGCTGGTTCGTGCAACCGCGAACCTGGAACCGGTTCCAGTATCCACGCTCTGAAATTTTATTCCGTTATTTCGGAAACTTACACTGCAGTCACGGCACAGTCAGCGGGCCGAAATTTCTGGAAAACGCGGCCCGCCAGCGTCGTGACGGGGCGCGTCATGACGTGCGTAACTTGCTGAATTTTAAAAGCTTTAAAGTCAGACAAGGAGTCCGCAGACGCGGGGCGTTTTTCTTAAGTTTATTAACTATAACGCAGAGCGGCGAGTAGTCAGCACCGGGTCTACGTGGCAGAAACCCGCGCGCATGGCCGAAACTGCAGCGCGCTCAGCAGCCGCCCCTCGCCTGCCCAAGCTCCCCTTCGCGCCCGTAGCCCGGGTCGTGACCGCGGCGACTGTGCTGGTCGTGCTGATGGGCGCGGTGGTGCGCATCACCGGCTCCGGCGCGGGCTGCGGACAGCATTGGCCCACCTGCAACGGCGAAGTGGCCCACTTGCCCAAGCGGCTGGAGACCTGGATCGAGCTCAGCCACCGCACGACCTCGGGCCTCGACTTCATCGGCGTGCTGTTGCTGGTGGCGCTGGCCTTTCAGCTGCGGCCGGCCCACCCCGCCCGCCTCGCGGCCTTTGCCGCGCTGGGTCTGATGGTGGTCGAGATCGCGATTGGCGCGCGCCTGGTGCTGCTCAACTTGGTCGGCTCGAACATGTCGTTCGACCGGGTGGTGGTGATGCCGGCGCACCTGGTGACGACGTCGCTCTTGATCGGCTCGTTGGGCGCAGCGAGCTACTTCAGCTCGCCAGGGCGGCTGAAGCGCGAGCCCCAGTCGTCAGCCATCGCCGAACTGCAGCTACGCCGCGCCTGTTACTGGGTCGTGGGCGCCGGCCTGTTTTTGCTGCTGGTCTCGATGACGGGCGCCGTCACCGCCCTCGGCGACACGGTGTATCCGGTTCAGGGGCAAGGCACGCTCGAGCACCTGCAAAACGACCAGGCCGTCGGCGCCCATTTGCTCGGCAAGCTGCGCGTCGTCCACCCGCTTTTGGCGCTGCTGGGCGTCGCGGGGGTGTGGATTGCCGCCAGCCGCGCCCGTGAAGCCAGTTTGGCGGAGCCGGTGCAGCGGTTGGGGCTGGCTTTGTACGCAGGCGGGGTGCTGGCGCTGATGATCGGCGTATCCAATATTTGGCTGGGCGCGCCGGGCTACTTGCAGGTGGTGCATCTCTTCATGGCGTGTTTACTTTGGCTCAGCGTGGTCGTGCTCGCGGCCATGCTTTGGGATCTCCAAGCGAGAAAGAACGAGGCGCTGTGATGGACGTCGTGAACCCCGTGACCGGTGCGATCGTAGAGCGCGTGCCCGAGACCTCCGTGGCCGAGCTGCCCAGCCTGCTAGCAGCCGCCAAGCGTGCGCAGCCGCGCTGGGCCTCTCAGGCGCCTAGCGCACGCAAGGCGGTGCTGGCGCGCTTTCGTCAGCTGGTGAGCGAGCAGAAGGAAGAGCTCGCGCGCACCTTGACGCTCGAGGTCGGCAAGCCGCTCGCCCAAGCCAGAAACGAGCTGAACGGGCTATTGCCGCGGCTCGACTTCTTCCTCGAGCATTTCGAAGCCGAGCTACGGCCTCGCACGGTACTGGGCACGTCGAGCGAAGCCCTGGAAGAGCGCATCGTCTTCGAGCCGCTGGGCGTCGTGGCCAACGTCTCGGCTTGGAACTACCCGTACTTCGTGGGCTCCAACGTGTTCGTGCCGGCGCTGCTCACGGGCAACGCCGTCTTGTACAAGCCGAGTGAGCTGTGCAACCTGACGGGGCTGGCCATCGGCCGGCTGCTGCGCGAGGCCGGCGTGCCCGAAGGCGTGTTTCAGACGCTGATCGGCGGGCGGGAGCTGGGCGCGGCGCTGGTAGCCTCGGCCGTCGACGGCGTGTTCTTCACCGGCTCGTACGCGACCGGGCGCAAGATCGCGGAGGTCGTGGCCCCGCGCATGATTCGCCTGCAACTGGAGCTGGGCGGCAAAGATCCGGCTTACGTCACCGACGACGTCGACGTGGCGGCGGTAGCGGCGGCGGTCGCCGACGGCGCGTTCTACAACACCGGGCAAAGCTGCTGCGCCGTGGAGCGCATCTACGTCCACGAACGCATCTACCCGGCATTTTTGGAGGCATTCGTGGCCGAGGTGAAGAAGTTTCAGCTCGGAGAGCCCACCGACGAAGGCACGTACATCGGTCCGCTCTGCCGCGGTGAGGTCGCGCTGCGCGAGCTCACGGAGCAAGTCGCCGACGCGCAAGCCAAGGGCGGCCGCGTGCTGACGGGCGGCAAGCGCGCCGCGCGCTCCGGCTCGTTCTTCGAGCCGACCGTGATTGCCGACGCCACGCCCGCCATGCGCGTGATGAAGGACGAAAGCTTCGGGCCCGTCATCGGCATCGCCAGCGTGCCCAGCGACGAAGCCGCGCTCGCGGCCATGGCCGACACCGAATACGGCCTCACCGCCGCCGTTTACACCCGCGACGAAGCGCGAGCGGCGCGGTTGTTGTCCGAGCTGCCGGTGGGCAGCGCCTACGTCAACTGCTGCGATCGCGTGAGCCCCCGCCTACCGTGGACCGGCCGCAAGCACTCGGGCATCGGCTCGACGCTGTCGACGCTGGGCATTCAAGCGTTCGTGCAGCCGAAAGCCTGGCACATTCGGCGCGGTTGAGGCCGCGCTACGGCCGCGCTTCGGGTTGGTCGCGGCGTTCGGCGCCGATCTCGGCTGACAGCAGGCGAAACCGCCCGCCGCGTTTTTCGAACAGCGCGACGCCGTGCCGCGGGCGACGCAGCTCGGGCAGCTCCGGCCGTAGCGTCGTCAGCAAGTCGGCGTTCAGGCGCGCGCGCTTGCCTTCAATCGAGACCTCCACCGCTTCGAGGCGCAAGCTCGGCTTCTGTCCCATGCGGCTGGCTTGTCCGATCAACGCCACGATCGCGTCTCGGCCGATGACGGGCTCGGGCAGCTCCGCCACGTCGATGGTGACGTCGGGGCTGGCGTACTCGTCGAGCGCGCGCGACAGCTCGCTCTCGTTGGTGTTGGCTGCCGTCACGATGGCCTCGGCTACCTCCTTCACCCGCTTCTCGTCCGTTGGGTAGAAGAGCGCGGCCAGCGCTAGCAACACTGCCGCTGCTATCACGCTGAGCCTCACCACCTTGTTCGCGCGCATCTGCCGGCAAGCCTAGCGGATCCACGACAGCGTGGCCCGACCGTCATGCTATGAGCGAAAGCCCCATGACCGAGCTGTTTTTGCCCTATCTCACGGTCGTGGGCTGGGTGCTGGGTCCGGTCGCGCTGGGGGTCATTTGGGGGCGCATGGGAGCGCCGGCGTCGGCTTCGCGACGGCTGTTCAACTTCTCGTTTTACGGCGCGCAAACCTTCATCACGTTGTGCTCGCTGTGGATTGCGCGAATCGACAAAACCTCGGTGCTGATGCCGGTGTTGTCGACGTCGGGCTGGCTCATGACGGCCGGCTTCGCTTGGCTCGTGAGCCGCTGGCTCCAGCATCCGCCGGAACGGCGGGGCGCCTTCATCGCGGCCATGAGCCAGAGCAACAACGGCTTTACCCTGCTCGGCTTCGTGGCGCTGGTTTTGTTCGGGGAGGCCGGGCTTGCTCAAGCCACCTATTCGCAGGCGTTCAGCGCGCCGTTCTTGCTCTTGTTCAGCTTCCCGGTGGCGCGGTCGCATTCGCACGTGGGGGGCGGCCGAGGCAAGAGCTTCATCCGAGTGCTGCTCGACAACGTGCTCGACCCGCGCGTGTTCTTGCCGCTGACGACCATCAGCTGCGGGCTGGCGCTCAATCTGCTGGGCGTGGCGCGTCCGGCCGTCGTCAGCACCGTGGTCCGCCGACTGATCTACGTGGGCACGGCCACCTCGGGCTGCGCCGTCGGGCTGTTGTTCCGGGGCGCCCAGCTCGGCCGTTATTGGCGCGAAAACGCGATTTCGTTCGTGTACCGCTCCAGCCTGTACCCGTTGTTTTACGCGGGGCTGGCGCTGGCGTTCGGGCTCCACCCGCTCGATGCGCGCATCTTGATCTTGTACGGCTTGGTGCCGAGCGCGCTCTTGGCCAACTACCTCGCGGTGCTGTTCGAGCTCGATACTGATCTGACAAGCTCGGTGTTCGTGGTCAGCACGGTGGCGTTCTTGGCGTCCGTGCTACCAGCCTACGCCTGGCTTTCGAAGCTGCACTAGCTGCGACGGGGCATCAGCAGCTTGGCGACCAAGCCGGTCCACCCTGTTTGGTGGGACGCGCCGACGCCGCGACCGTTGTCGCCGTGGAAGTATTCGTAAAACGGCACGTAGTCGCGGAAGTGCGGATCGTTTTGCAAGAGCGCGCTATCGCCCAGCACCGGCCGCCGCCCGTGCTCGTCGCGCAAGAACAAACGACACAGGCGCCGCGACAGCTCGTCGGCGATTTCTCCCAAAGTGAGGAAGCGGCCGGAGCCGGTCGGGCACTCCACTTTGAAATCGTCGCCGTAGTAGTAGTGAAACTTCTGCAGGCTCTCGATCAAGAGGTAGTTGACCGGCATCCAAATCGGCCCGCGCCAGTTGGAATTCCCGCCAAAAAGCCCCGACTCCGACTCCGCCGGCAGGTACTTCACGCTGAACGACTGGCCGTTGACGTCCAGCTCGAAGGGCTCCGCCAGGTGCTGACGCGACAGCGCGCGCACGCCATAGTCGGACAAGAATTCCGTTTCGTCGAGCATGCGAAGGAGTAGCTTTTTCATGCGATGCCCGCGCAGCAATGACAAAAGGTGGCGTTCGTCGGTGGCGGTTTCTTGCCAGCGCGAGACCAGGGCCGCCAAATCGGGCCGGTGCTCCAAAAACCAACGTAGGCGCGCGTCGAAGCCGGGCAGCTCGTTCAACACGTCGGACTCCAGCACCTCGACGGCGAAGAGCGGAATCAAGCCGACCATCGAACGAATGCGGAGCGGGCGCGGCGCCGCGCCCGGTATGCACAAGACGTCGTAGTAAAACTTGTCGGTCTCGTCCCACAACCCCTGCTCTTCGCCGCCAATCTTGGTCATGGCCTCGGCAATGTGCAGAAAATGCTCGAAGAACTTGCTGGCGATGTCTTCGTAGACGTCGTTGTGTTGTGCGAGCTCGAGCGCGATGCGCATCAGGTTGAGCGAGTACATCGCCACCCAAGCGGTGCCGTCGGCTTGGTTGATGAAGCCGCCGGTGGGCAACGGTTTGCTGCGGTCGAACACGCCGATGTTGTCGAGCCCCAAGAAGCCGCCCTGAAATACGTTGCGCCCCTCCGCGTCTTTGCGGTTCACCCACCAGGTGAAGTTGAGCATCAGCTTGTGGAAGATGCGCTCCAAGAACTTGAGGTCGCCCTGCCCGGTTTGCTTGCGATCGAGCTGGTAAACACGCCAGGCTGCCCAGGCGTGCACGGGCGGGTTCACGTCGCCGAAGGCCCATTCATAGGCCGGCAATTGGCCGTTCGGGTGCATGTACCACTCGCGCGTCAGCAGCACGAGCTGTTGCTTGGCGAACTCGGCGTCGATCAGCGCCAACGGGATGCAATGAAAAGCCAAGTCCCACGCCGCGTACCAGGGGTATTCCCATTTGTCGGGCATGGAGATCACCTCGTCGTTCACGAGGTGCTCCCAGTCGGCGTTGCGTCCGTGCTTGCGCTCTTCGGGCGGTGGCGGTTGTCGAGGATCGCCCATCAGCCAGCGCCGCACGTCGTAACCGAAGTACTGCTTGGACCAGATCATGCCGGCGAAGGCTTGGCGCTGCACCAGGCGTGCGTCCGGCTCGTCGAGCTCGGACTGCAGCTCGCCGTAGAACTCGTCGGCATCGTGACGACGGGCGGCGAAGGTGGCGTCGAAGTCGGCGAACGGTTCGGCCAGCGCGTTTTGACTCAGCCGGTAGCGCACCGTCTTGCGCCCCCCAGGCGCGATCTCGAGCCGATAGTGTCCCGCGACCTTGGTGCCGCTGCGCGAGCTGGCCAACGCTTCGCGGCGGCCGCCGACCACATAGTCGTGAAAGGCATCCTTGAAAGGCCCGCCGCCGGCGAGCCCCCACAGCCGCGCGCCGTTGCTTTCATTCTCGGTGAACAACAGCTCCGGTGCGCCGTCGAAATACAGATTGAATACGGATAGTTGTGGATGAACGAGCTTGAGGCTGCCCGGCCCCTGCTCGGCGAGCGAAGGCCGGCCCAGCTCGGGCTCGAACGCCCAGGTATTGCGGAACCAAACTTGCGGTAACACCCGGAGGCGCGCCATTTCGGGTCCGCGATTTTCGATCGTGAGCTGACACAAGATGTCGTTCGGGCCCGCTTTGGCGTACTCGACGAACACGTCGAAGTAGCGGCCGTCGTCGAACAGGCCCAAGTCGTGCAGCTCGAGCTCCGGCTGCTGCGCGCCACGCCGGCGGTTTTCGTCGACCAGCAGCGCGTACGGAAACTCGCGCTGCGGGTACTTGTAGAGCATCTTCAAGTACGAGTGGGTGGGCGTGGCGTCGAGGTAGAAGTATTGCTCTTTGACGTCCTCGCCGTGATTGCCCTCGCCGTTGGTGAGCCCGAACAGGCGCTCTTTGAGGATGGGATCGCGCTCGTTCCACAAGGCCAAGCTCATGCACAAGCGCTGCCGATGATCACTGAAGCCAGCGAGGCCGTCTTCCCCCCAGCGATAGGCGCGACTGCGCGCGTGATCGTGGGGAAAGTACTCCCAGGCGTTGCCGCCGGCGCTGTAGTCCTCGCGCACGGTGCCCCACTGCCGCTCCGACAGGTACGGGCCAAAACGCCGCCACGGTGAGTTGTAGGCGCTGCCTTCGCGTAGCCGCAGCGCCTCGACGCTCCGCACCTTCGGTGCGATCGAAAACTTCATAGGGTGACCTTCGAGTTTAGCACCGCTCAGTCAGCCAAAGACGGACTGAGTCGTAGTGCTAGCCGAGTGCCACGCCCAGCGCCGCGCGAATCTGCCCTAGCTCCGGGCTCACGGTGAAGCGTAACAAATCGGCGCGGCGCTCGGCCGCTTGCGTCACCCGGCCGCGCGGAAAGCGCTCGGACAGCGCCAGGGCCAGCTCGAGATGACCGGAAGCCACCAGCCCCACGCGCCCCGCCGTGAGCTCGGAAGCGCGCATGAAGTCGGCGGCGAGCCGGCCCACCGCCTGCGGGTCGATGCGCCGGGCAGCGGCGTTGAGGGCATCGAGCGCGGCACCGCGCACTTCGCGCTTGAGCGCGCTGGCGAGGCGCTTGGCGTCGCCGTCGATGGAACGCATGCTGGTGGCTCCGCCCACCGCCAACGCCGCCAACATCAGCTGTGACAGCTCGCTCGCGCTCGGGAAGTAGCAGAGCGCGGCTTCCTCGGGGCGAGCGAACGACAGCTCGCGGGCCCATAGAAACACCAGCTCCGGCAAGCTGAAGCCGCTGCCCAACGAACGAGCGCAGGCCACGAGCGGCCGCTCGGCATCGGGAACGAGGCCGAGCGAGCCGGAGAATTCGGGCAGCACGTACAGCTCGCTGACCGGCACGCACAGCAGCCGTGAGGCCCAGTGCAGGGTCTTGGCCAAAGTGGTCGTGCTCTTGTCCAGCTCTTGCCGGGCGTCGTCGGGCAGGGCGCTGTCGCGGCGGTGGCGGCGCACGTGCTGAAAGCCGACGCGCGGCAAAGCGGGCGCAATGCTGCGCAGCAAGGCGTTGGTCTCCGGCTGCGCGACGCCGCTGCACAAGCGCTCGTTCCAGTCGGCGTAAGAGAGCATGCCGCGCACCGTCTGCAGCCCCTCGGGGCGATGCGTGGAGACCAGCAAGGATTCGTTGATGTCCGCTTCACCGAGCGCGTCCAGGCAAAGGGCCGCGCGGTAGGCGGCGTCGATGTCGCCCTTTTTCTCGAAATGCCGCAGCAGGAAGCGATAGCCTTCCGGATCGTCGGGGGCGTGGCCACGCGGCTGCGCACTCGGCGCGGCGGAAGCGCGTACAGGCTGCGGCGGCGCCGAAGGCGAGCGCGGGGGCGGCGGCGGCGGCGGGGCTTCACGCTGGGGCAGCGGAGCGGGTGGAGGCGGCGGCACCACGCGCAGCGGCAAAGGTGCCGGCGGGGGTGGAGGCGCCTCACGCTGCGGCAAAGGTGCCGGCGGGGGTGGAGGTACCAACGGCCCCCCGCGCGGCGGCAAAGGCGCGGGCGGGGGCGGCGGGGGTGGAGGCGCTTCGCGCAGCGGCGACGGCGCGGGGGGCGGCGGCGGGGGCGGCGTCACGCGCAGCGGCAAGGGCGCGAGGGGCGGCGGCGGCGCAGTGATCGCGCGCTTCGACGTCACCTCCTCGGTGTCTTGGTAGCGGCGGATCAGCGGAGCGTTGGGGGGAGCGATGCTGGGCGCGACGCCCGGCACCACCACGAAGTCATTTTGGGCGAGGAAGCAGCCGGCCGCCGGAATGTCCGCGAACATCACGTCTTCGGCCTGCATGGCGCGAAACAAGGTCTCGGGAGTCAGCGCGCTCGGGCTGCCCGTCTGCGCGTCCAAGATCATTTGCACCAGCCCGGTGAAGGGTGGCGGTCCCTGTTGCACGCGCTTTTCGTGAGGCCTAACCGCGAGCAGGCTCGAAACGTTCGAGCCGCCGCTGCTGAGCGCGCCGCCCATGGCCCGCACCACGTCGAGTGGAGCGCCCTCCGAGCCTTCGGCCAAGGTCGCGTCGATGACTACCAGCGCTTCGTCGGTCACTTCGCTGAGCAGGCGACGCAGGCGCGCCAACGTGAATGGCGCCAGCTTCGGCCCGTCCAGCAACAGCGCCGGTCCACGCTCTTTCGACAACAGCGCGTAACCCCAAAAGTAAAAGACGAGCGAGCTGGCGCGCCCCAGGCTCTTGGTCAATTGCTCGATGCCTTCGGGCAGCCCGCGCTCGGCATCGAAGGCGTGCACCGTGAAGCCCGCGTCAGGCTCCGCGAGCCGACGCCCGAACAACTCGACGTCGACTTCTGCGTTCGGAATCGGAGGAACTTGGCCGTTCGCTTCGTAGGAGGACGCGGCAACGATAGCGAGGCGCATGATCGGGAACCGTTTCGAAGTAACCCAACTCGTGCGGCCGAGCCATCGATCCTGCGCCCACGCCGCAAAAAGGCCGACATTGTTCCGGATTTTTCCGCCTGGAGTCCATTCACGGCTCCGAGTAAGAAAGTAAAGGAGCATGTCCATCGAGCGCTTGACCGAGCTCGTGTCGCGCTTTCGCCGGCAGGTGTTGCAGCTGCGTGCACGCACCGTGGCAGAAGGCTCGTCGCGCATCGATCCCACGTTGGCGCGCGAGCTGCTCGAGTCCATGCTGCTGGCGCGCCACCTGGACGTCGCGGCGCTGGATCTGCGCGTGCGTGGCGCCGGTCACTACACCATTGGCAGCTCAGGGCACGAGTCGAACGTGGTGCTCGGTCGACTCACGCGCGTCACCGATCCTTCGCTCGTGCACTACCGCAGCGCCGCGCTTCAGCTCGAGCGGGCTCGGCAAGCGCCGGGGGTGGATGGGGTCCGGGACATCGCGCTGTCGTTGGTCGCTTCCAGCGAGGAGCCGGTCAGCCACGGGCGGCACAAGTTGTTCGGCGGCACGGCGCTCGGCATCATTCCTCAGACCAGCACCATTGCTTCGCACCTGCCGCGCGCGGTCGGGCTAGCCTACGCGCTGGGCTGGAAGCGATCGCAGGGGCTGGGCCAAGAACCGCCCGACACCCTGGTTTTGTGCAGCTTTGGCGACGCCAGCGTCAACCACAGCACCGCCCAGGGCGCTCTGAACGCCGCCGGATGGGTGGCGCACCAAAACCTGCCCCTGCCACTTTTGTTCGTCTGCGAAGACAATGGGCTCGGGGTGAGCGTGCGCTCGCCGCCCGGCTGGGTAGAAACGCGGCTGCGTGCGCTGCCGCACGTGCGCTACTTTGCCGCCGACGGCGCCGACCTGCCGAGCCTCTACGAGCAAGCGCGCGCCGCGGTCGAGTACTGCCGCAGCGCGCGCCGGCCGGCGGTTTTGCATCTATCGTGCGTGCGGCTATTGGGGCACGCCGGCAGCGACGTGGACACCACCTACCGTTCGCGCCAAGAGCTGGAGCTGGCCAGCGAGCGCGACCCCGTGTGGTGCGCGGCGCGCACGTTCGTGGAAGCCGGGTTGCTCGACGCCGAGCAAGTGTTGACGCTGGACGCCGCCGCGGAAGCGCGCGTCCGCGGCGAGGCCGAGCGAGCGATGACGCGCCCGCGACTCACGACCCGCGCCGAGGTCCAGGCCAGCCTCAGCCGGCCGATTCCGCCGGGATTTGCGGCCAAAGGTCGGCCCGGCTCTGCCCCCAACGAGCCTTTGACCCTGGCCCAGGGCGTGAGCTTTGCGTTGGGCGAGCTGCTGACGAACGACCCGGGCTCGCTGCTGTTCGGTGAAGACGTGGCCAAGAAGGGCGGCGTGTACGGGGCGACCAAAGGCCTGTTCGAGCGGCTGGGCCACGCGCGCGTGTTCAACACGCTGCTCGACGAGCAGACCATCTTGGGACTGGCGTTGGGCGCCTCCGCGCTGGGGCTCTACCCCGTGCCCGAAATCCAATACTTGGCGTACCTCCACAACGCCGAAGATCAGCTGCGCGGCGAAGCGGCGACGTTCAGCTTTTTTTCGAACGGCCTGCTCGAAAATCCGATGCTCGTCCGCATTGCCGGGCTCGCGTACCAGAAAGGCTTCGGCGGGCACTTTCACAACGACAACTCGCTCGGCGTGCTGCGCGACATTCCCGGCATCTCGCTGTGCGTGCCCGCGCGCGCCGACGACGCGGTGGCGCTCTATCGCACCGCGCACGCGCTCGGACGCCTGCACGGTCAGGTCGTGGTCGCCGTCGAGCCCATCGCGCTCTATCACCGCCGCGACTTGCTGCGCGAAG
>JBEQSW010000532.1:0-10721 GCA_040348565.1 Myxococcales bacterium
GGACATGGGGCTGTTGCTCGAAGACGTGTTCACGAATCGGATGGCGGGCCCACTTTTGAGCGACGACGTGAAGGGCGCGCTGCAAGGCTGGGTGGACACGATTCCGGCGCTGCCGGCGCTGGACGGCCGCGACCCGGCGGCGGTCGCGCGCGGCAAGGCCCTGTTCGAAAAGCAGGGCGTCGACTGCGCTACGTGCCACACGGGCGCACTGTTCACGAACGACGCGACCCTGGACGTGGGAACCGGGCAAGCCTTGCAGGTCCCGTCGCTGCGCGGCCTCGCATTCCGCGCCCCCTTCATGCACGACGGTTGCGCGGCGACGGTGCGCGATCGCTTCGGGCTCTCGACGTGCGGCGGCGGCGACAAGCATGGCTTCACTTCGTCGCTCGCTGCGGCCCAGCTCGATGACTTGTCGGCTTACCTGGAGTCGCTCTAATATCGGGAGTCGGTAGACGCCCGGCTCGAAAGGCGCCGGGCGTCTCAGGGAACGGTCCAACGGCACGGGAGCGGGAACGGCGCTGTTGCCGGCGCCCCCGCTTTCCGTCCCCGACGCCTCAGACCGTCGCGCGCCGGCGGCCGACGTTGCCGGCAATCACCAGAGCGAGGAGAGCGCCGATCACGCTCCCGATGAGGCCAGCGGTGTTGAAGTCCATGACTCTGCTGCTAGTCACCAGCGCGCCCAGGAACCCGCCAATGAACGAGCCGACCACGCCCAAGACCATGGTGGCGAGCATGCCCATCTTTTGTGTCCCGGGCATGATGGCCCGAGCGAGGAAGCCCACGATCAACCCGAAAACGAGGAACAGAATGATACTCATGATGTCTCCTGAAGTGTTTGCGCGACTGCCTTCCGCTCGTGGGAGCGTCTGGCATCCGAGCTTGATCGCAAATCTCGGGCCACTGACGCCTGCGCCTCCTGGAAGCCGGCAAAACGGTGATCGCTTCCTCCACGCGCCGCGTGCCGCAGAAAACGCGCGTGGTGCAAATGAACACCGCGGGACAAAAGGGCTGGCTCAAGCCTGCGAGTGGCCTGGAGCTCGGTCGAAGCGGCGAGCAAGCCAACCAACAGGCTAGCCGGCTCCCTTCGATTGCTCGGTGCGACCACAGCTGCAAGTTTGTGGCGGCCTCGCGTGCACTTTGCAATCGGGTTCGTGCAGGCCGTCACGCACGCACGCCTCGCACGCGCACTTGAAGGCCGCGGCGTTCGGGTCCGAAGATTGAGAACTATCCATGACCTTCGGTTTTGCAAGGCCCGGACCGTTCGCCGAGCTAGCTCGGCGATTTTCCTATCCGCGCGCAAGCGGAGCTTGGCGAGCCTAGGGCTTGAGCACGACCTTGATGCAGCCGTCATCCTTGTCGCGGAAGGCCTTGTAGGCGGCGGGGGCCTCGGCCAGGGGCACTCGGTGAGTGATCACGAAAGACGGATCGATGGCGCCCGACTCGATTTTCTCGAGCAAGGGCTTCATGTAGCGTTGCATGTGAGTCTGTCCAGACTTCATCGTCAGACCTTTGTTCATGAACGCACCGAAGGGGATCTTGTCTGGCATGCCGACGTACGCGCCCGGTACCGAGATCTGGCCGCCCTTCCGGCAACAGAAGATGGCCTGGCGCAAGACGTGCGCGCGGTCCGTCGTGAGCATGACCGCCGCTTTGGCCTTGTCCATGACCGCGTCGACGCCACCGGTGGCGTGGGCCTCGCAGCCCACCGCGTCGATGCAGCGATCGGGTCCCATGCCGTTGGTCATCTCTTGCAAGCGTTCGTA
This sequence comes from Myxococcales bacterium, assembly GCA_040348565.1. GTDB lineage: Bacteria > Myxococcota_A > Polyangia > Polyangiales > Polyangiaceae > PMG-095. Next base: position 1,764 of record JBEQSW010000532.1, read on the forward strand.
CACGTCCTCTTTCTCGAAGTTGATGGTCTCAGCCCGCCCCTTGCTACGCGCCATCTCCAGCCGCTCCTCGACGCGGTCGATGGCCACGACGCGGCCCGCACCGAGCATCCAAGCGCTCTGGATGGCGAACTGCGCGACCGGCCCACAGCCCCAAACCGCGACGGTATCGCCCGGCTCGATGTTGCAGTTCTCGGCCGCCATGTAGCCCGTAGGAAAGATGTCCGACAGGAACAACACCTTTTCGTCAGGCAAATCCGACTCAATCTTGAGCGGGCCGACGTCGGCATAGGGAACTCGCATGTATTCCGCCTGGCCTCCGGCAAAGCCACCCAGCATGTGCGAGAAGCCGAACAAGCCGGAGGGCGAGTGACCCATGGCCTTGCGAGCGAGCTCCGCATTGGGATTGGAACGATCACACAGCGAGAACAGCTGCTTTTTGCAAAAGAAGCACTCGCCACAGGCAATGGTGAAAGGGATGACGACGCGGTCGCCCCGCTGCAGCTTCCTGACGTCACTGCCTACCTCGACCACGATGCCCATCGGCTCATGACCGAGGATGTCGCCCTTCTCCATGGTGGGCATGAACCCGTCCAACAGGTGCAGGTCGGAGCCGCAGATGCCGCTCGAGGTGATCTTCACGATCACGTCCGTCGTACTTTGCAGAATCGGGTCAGGAACGTTGTCGACTCGAACGTCGCCGTGCCCGTGCCAGCATAGAGCTTTCATTCGACGCATGAGAGCAGGTAGCGTGCCAGCGCCTCCGAGCCGAGACGACGGGGCTCGATCGCGTCACGCAGTGGAAACTCTTCCCTCGTGACCGCGATTGCATCGCAGCGGAACGCCCCTGCGTAACTTAACGGTGCCCGCGGATTGTCCGATGGCCAGACGCGCTCCCGACTGGACGATAGCTCAGCCGATCGCGCAGCCTTCGGGCTTTCGCCTGACGGAGAGCGAGAAGCGCTCGGGCCTGCACGGTCTTGCCTCAGCCGTCTCTTAGCGCAGCGGATCCAACAGCTCCGCCCCTGCGTCCCATTACGGCTGCGTGCGTGATCTAAACAGCCACGCCCCCCCCCACACCAGGGCTGTCACGCTCGCGCCCCAGTTGCCTCCGACGCATGACAGCCCTCTGCCAGCCTTGGCCAAGCGCACCACGAGGCATGATTAGTGCTGAGTAACCAAAGCCGCGCCGCGACTGAGCTCGTGGTGTCCGGATTGAGCACTACGCGACAAAACACCGCTGCTCAGCGGCTTCGAAGGACGATATGCGCAAACTCGTAATTTTTGGCTCACTAATCTTGACCCCGCTTGCCTTCATCGGCTGCGGCGATGACGACGACGATGACGTCGTGGTTGGTACCGCGGGCGCTTCGGGCTCGGCAGGTACCCCCGGCGTTGCTGGTACCAATGTTGGAGGCGGCGGTGATGTCGACGCCGGAGGTGGGCAGACGCTGCCCGGCTCCTCGGGCCCCGCCGACTCGACCGAGGACCAATTCGAGCACCCGCTCGGCGACGCCAAGAGCGGCCAGGACGTGTTTCGCTTCGAGACTTTCGGCAACGAAGGGTTTTGGACGGGGGTGTTGCAGCTGCCTCAGGGCATCGTCGCGGCGAAATTGACACCACTGCAGGCCCTCGCGGCCGGTTTGAGCGTCGACATCGAGCAGGTGCCCGCTGCCACAGCGGAGGTGATTGCGGCCGAGCTCGAGACGGACCTGAAACCTGCGAATGCGCCAACGCTCAATGATCCGGCGGCAACCATCGCTTTGATCGAAGCCAACGCGATCATCGGATTGTCCGCACGCAACGTAAAAAAGCTGAACGGCACCTTGGACATCGACCCCACCGACGTTTACGCGGGCGAGAGCGTCGGCCTCACCTGTGCACTATGCCACGGCCTCACCGATGGCAGCGTTTACCAGTCCGCGACCGGTGGCAGCATCGGTAAACGAAAGGACGGCCGCGCCAATCACAACCTGGACGTCGGCAAGAGCCTAGCCCTCGGGCTCAACTCGCGCGCCTACTATCCGACCCTCGCGCTCGAGCTGGTAGCCAACAAGGGCAAGTCGGTCTCCAGGAAAGGCGTGGGCGTGGGGCTGATCTCGAAGGCCGCGACGGAAGCCGAGGTCGACGCCTACCTGACCGATCCAGAGCTGTACCCGGTGGGCATGTTCGACGACGCGGTCGATGGCAACGGTGCGCCAATGCACAATTCCATCCTCTTTCGTCAAGACTTGGCGGCCCCGTTCGGCAGTGACGGGTCGATCGAGATGCTGCAAAACTTCAGCAACTTGGTGTTCACCGGCTTGTTCGACCCTACCGCCTTCACCACCGAAGGTGGTCGCAAGTTTCTGATGGACCGTGGGGGCGCGGCGGGGCTCGAAATTGCCGACAACTACGAGTTGATTCTAGCCGAGCTCGGCATTGAGAAGGACGGCGCCACCGGCTACCCATTCGTGGGTCGCGAGGGCCGCGCAAACGTGACGGTCGGGCTGCCGGCAGGAGCCAAGGTGGAAGATTCACCGATCGGGATGCGCGTGGATGACACGCTGCTCGCCGACCTCAATTCCTATCTCGACTCATTACCTGCGCCGGCCGGCATCAAGACCAATCCTTCCGCGATCGAGCGGGGCCGGCTCGTCTTCCGCCAGCAGTGCACGTCGTGCCACAACGACGACCAGAGCAAGTTCGTGCCGCAAAACATCGTAGCCTTCAACGACACGGTCGAGTTGTTCGACCGAGCACCGGAGCGCCCCGCGCTATTCCCCGGCTACGAAGGGGTGTTCATCGCCAATCGCACGGCGGCTGGCCTGGCTCCCGTGCGCGACTCGAGCGGCATCTTCGACGACAAGATGGTCATTGTCGACGCGAGCAACCGCAACCAGCCACGCGGTGTGGCGTTGCCGTTGCTGATGGACCTGGCGAGGAAGCCTTCGTTCTTGCACGATGACTCGGTCGCTACCCTCGAAGAGCTGCTCGATCCGAACAGCCGAGACGAGACTGCTCCGCACCCGTTCTTCATCGCCGACGACGAAGAACGAGCCGACGTGATCCGCTTCCTGGAGAGTCTGGACGACCAGCCCTTGGAGTAGGCAAGAAGCGACGAGGCATCAGCTTGGGCGTACCAACGCCGCCTCGCCCCCGGCACGGTCCGAGGCGCGAGGCGGCGAGCCTTACCGCAACTGCCCAGGCCCGTTGCCGGGACCGCTTACCGTCCTACCGGGGCCCACCGAACCAGAGCCGGTCGAGCCAGACTTGCTGCCGAAATGGGGCAGAATCCAGACCTAGTCGACTGAATCGACGGAGTGGAACACCAATCAGCCCTTGCGACTGAGCTTGAACACCCGCTTGCCGTTCAGCTCCGTGGGCGGTGAAATTTCGAGCATGTCCACCGCGATTTCGCGGATGCGACCGGGGCCGTGGGTGTCGCGCAGCTTCAGCCGATCGCCGGTGTCCTGCAGCACTTCGCACAGCCCGAACGCGAAGTGGCGCACCAAGTCGCCGCGCTGAGGGCGCCGGGGCTCTTCGTCCTCTTCCACCGCGTTCGCGGCGGCGGCGGCTTGGGCGGCGGCGGCCCAACCCCCGGTAGCGGGCGCGGCCGCGGGCGTTGCGGCTTTCTCGGGCGCCGCGGCCGGCGCTTCGGCACGCGGCGGCGCCGCATCGACCAGCTCGCGCACGCTGCCTTGGGCGGTCCACAGCGTTGCGGTCACGGCCGCCGAGCGCGCCCCCAGCAGCTGCCCGGCAACCAGCTCGGAGCCCACGCTGGTGTGACGCGAGAGCGTGGCGAAGTAGGGCCCGCCGTACGGCCCGGAAAGCTGCGCCAGGGTAAGCCGACCTCGCAATTGCTTGCGCACGTCGGCGCCTTCCCCGGCCACGCGAATTTCGACCGAATCGACATGACCGACGGCCGCCACCCAGCCGTCGCCCTGCCCGCAGGCCTCGGCCAGGGCATCGAGCAGATTTTCTCCATCGGGCACGGTCACGAGGCGCGGTGCGGCGGTAGCCATGGCCGAGCCGTAGCCAACTCAGACGTAGCGCGCAAGGCTCCGTTCGACCGATTCGACGTAGCTGCCGCCGAACAGGTTGACGTGCACGAGCAGCGGATACAGTTGATAGAGGGCGATGCGCTCGGGGTAACCCGGCGCCAGGGGAAGGGCTTCCTGGTAGGCGCGAAATGCGCGCTCACCAAAGCCGCCAAACAGCCGCATCATCGCGAGATCCATCTCGCGGTGACCGCCGTAAGCGGCCGGATCGATCAGGCAAGGCGCGCCCGCCTCGTCGATATGGAGGTTGCCGCCCCACAGGTCGCCGTGCAGACGTGCCGGCGCCTCCTCGGCGCCGACCAGCTGTGTCAGCCGCGACGCCAAGCGCTCCAGGCCGCTACGCATGCGCGTGGTCGCCAAACCGGCCGCCGCCGCCCGGGCCAGCTGTGGCTCGAGCCGTTCGTACCAAAAGAAATCGGCCCACGTGTCGTGCACGCGATTGCGCTGCGGCAAGGTGCCGATGAAGTTGTCCCGTTCCCAACCGAAGCTTGGCGCTCCAAAGCGATGCAGCTTGGCCAAACCCGACCCCAGGCGCTCGTCGAAGTCGCGCTGCGGCGGGCCGGGCGTCAACAGCTCGAGCACCAAGAAACAAGGCTCACCCGCGCGCCCGTTCGAGACCGCCAGCACCTCGGGAATGCGCAAGGCGCCTGCTGCGCGCAGCCAATCGAGCCCGGCCGCCTCGGCGGGAAACATGCTGACCGGCGCGTCCGCGTTGGTCTTGAGGAACACGCGAACGCCGCTCATCAGCTCGACCTCGAAGGCGTCGTTGATGTCTCCGCCAGACAGCGGGCGCAGCGAACGGAGCCCGGAGCCGAGGGCGTAGCGTAGAGCTTCTTCGAGCGCCGGGTCGATCATCGGCCGCTAGAGATGGTGCTCGCGCCGCAAGGCCTCGAGCAAGGGAGCGCACGCGGCGAGGCAAATGCGCACGACGTCGTCGAAGTCTTCGTCTCCGCCGTAATACGGGTCGGGTACGGAAGCGCCCGCCGGTGAAGCCGGATCGAAGCTGCGCAACAAGTGCAGCCGTTTGCGCAATGCTGAGTCGCCCGCAAGCTCCGCCAAGTCTTCGAAATTCGAGCGATCCATCGCCAGCACGTAGTCGAAGCGTTCGAAGTCGGCGCGCTTGAACTGACGCGCGCGACCGCTCACCTCCACCCCCAGGCGACGTCCAGCGGCCCTCGCCCGGGCGTCGGGCGGCTCCCCAGCGTGGTACCCAGCCGTCCCTGCGCTATCGACCTCGACCACATCGGCTAGGCCGGCCTCCTGGAGCAAGTGGCGCATCACCCCTTCGCCGATCGGCGAGCGGCAGATATTGCCCAAACAAACGAAGCACAAGCGCAGCATGCAACCGGGCAGCCTAACTCAAAGCCGCCAAGAAAGATGCCCCCAGGCGCGTGCTACGAGCTCCGGGTAAGGCTCATGGACACGGACATCGCCAGACCGTCGGTTGCTCGTTCGGCTGGTTCCCGCCGGTTGCAGCGAGGCTGCTCGCCTGCCGGTCAGAAGGCGTCGAGCGACCTCAGCTCCCTAAAGCCGTCGGAGAAATAGCCCCCTCACGAAAAACCAAGCAGATGGCCGGTCTTGGTGTCGGTCGCCCCGAACTTTTGCATGTCGGCGACGCCCATCAGCTGGGCCAAGCTGACCAGCAGCCGGTTGTGCTCCACGCCGTTGAATTGCAAGTAGCGACCCGTTTTGAGCTTGCCCGCCGCGCCACCCGCGACCACGAACGGCATCTTTTCGAACGAGTGTGAGTTCCCCTTGCCGAGCTCGCTGCCCCAAACCACGAGCGAGTTGTCCAGCATCGTGCCGTTGCCCTCGGGCACGGCGTCGAGCTTGCCCAAGAATTTGCCGAACATCTCGGCGTACCACGTATAGATCTTGGTCAGCTCGGCCTTGGCCGTGAGGTTGGTGTCGGCCTCGTGCGTCATCAAGTGGTGCTCGAGATCGCTGATGCCGAGCCAGTCGTACAAGTAGCCGCCGTCGTTTTCGCCCACGCGGTACTGCATGCTGGCAAAATTGCTCAGGCCACACGACAGCGACGAAGCCATCAGCGCAATCATCGCATCCATCACCACCGGCGTATTGCTCGACTGGTTCGCGTCCACCTCCGTGCCCAGCACCGGCCCTTGACAGGCAATGTTCGAATTCTGCAGCCGCATCTCGATTTCACGCACGGCGGCCAAATGCGCGTCGATCTTCTTCTGGTCCGCGTTGCCTAGCTTGCCCTGCAAGCTCGACAGCTCGCCGTCCAGCACGTCCAGCACCGAGCGCCGTTCCGTGCGCAGCTGCTCCAGCTGGTCGGTCGTCTTGCCGATATCGCCGATCAGGCGCTTGAAAGCGGCCCACGGGTTCGTCTCCGGCGCCAGCGGCGCCTCGGGGCCCGTGTAAATCATGCGTGAGCCGGGGTGACTCCCGCCCGAGCGCACCCCGAATTCGAGCGACTTGTACGGAGTGGTCGTGCCCAGCTTGTCGACGATGACCTGGTCGAGGCTGGGGCCGCTGTTCCAGCCGTAGTACATGCCGCCCGAGCCGTCGGCGCGGGTGAACGTCATGTCGTCGTTCAGCGGCGAGGCCGTCCACAGCAGCGGCGGTCCCTTGGTGTGCGGCGCGCCGACGCCGTCGGCTTGAATGCGCAAGCCGTCCAAGACGTTCAGCTTGGCGCGATACGGCTCGAGCGGCTTCAGAATGGGACCGAGCGTAAAGTCCGTCTCGCCACCGCTGGGCTTCCAGTTGTCGTAAACGGTGCCGTGCGGCGTGAACCACAAGATGAGCCGCAGCGGTTGCGCCTCTTGGCCTTGGGCCTCGAGCAACGGCAAAAAGGGCGACAGCGCGGTCGACACGCCAAGGCCGCTCAACAGCGCACGGCGACTGAGGCGGGCCCTTTGAGGCGGGCGCGGCAAGGCTTTCATGGCTCCACCTTCTGGTAGCGAAAAGCGTCCGACGTCACGAGCGAGAGCAGCAATGTCTTCACGTCGAAGTCCGAGGCTTCGAAGTCGGCGGCCAGGCGCTGCAGCGTGCAGGCGTCCTCGGGCCCCTCGAAGCGCCCGAGCGAGAAGCGAAACCACTGCTTCTGGACGCAGGCACGCACCTCCGGGCTACTGGCCAGCTTCTTGGCCAGCTCGACCGCGCCCGAGAAAGTGCCGCTCGCGTTGCCGGCATTGAGAAGCTCGCCATTGGCGTCGATGGGCAAGCCGTTCTCGGCGCTGCGGTAGCCGCCGATGGCATCGTAGTTCTCGAAGCCCACGCCGATGGGATCCAACAGTTGGTGGCAGCCCGCGCACGTCGGATCCGTCCGGTGCTGCTCGAAGCGCTGGCGCGTGGTTGCGTTCGCGTCCGGCGCCGGCGGATTGTTGTTCACGTTCGCAGGCGGGTCGGGCAAGTCCGTGCACAACAAGTTCTTGCGCACCGCCAGCCCGCGATGCACCGGCGACGTTTGGTTCGGGTGCGAATGCGCCGACAGGAACGCCCCCTGGGTGAGCAGGCCCGCGCGCTGTGAAGGATCCAACTGAACCGTGCCGTCAGCCGCGGCCGAGCCCGTCGCACCATACAGCTTCAGCAGGTCCGCCCCGGCGCTGGCCACCGTGAACGGTGCGCTGAGCAGCGTTTGCAGACGGCCATCCCCCCGGCGGATGACGAAATCGGCAAAGCTTACGGTTTCATCGCGCATCGCCGCCTTGAGCTGGTCGGTAAACTGCGGAAATAGCTGAGCGTCTTTGTTCGTATCGAGCAGCGCGTCCAAGCCTAGCCATTGCACGTGAAAGCTCGCCAGGGCGTCCTTGGCGCGATCGCTCTCCAGCAGCCGTTCGGCCTGTGCGCGCAGCCCTTCTTTCGTGTCGAGCTGGCCCGCTCCGGCCGCGTCCAACAGGTCGCTGTCGGGCAGCGTGTTCCACAACGCAAACGACAGCCGCGATGCGACTTCGTAGCCGGAGAGCAGCGTCACCCCTTCGCCGGCCTGCGCCGGCAGCAACTCCAAGTGGTAGACGAAGTTGGGCGACTGCAACAACGTCTGCAGCACGACCCGGATGGCTTCGCCGAAGCCGCGCGTCGCGTTGGCGTCGAACAAGCCGCGATAGCGCGCTGCTTCCTCCGCGCTCAGCGGCCGGCGAAACGCGCGCCGCCCGAAGCTTTGCACGAAGCGCTCGGCACAAGCCGCGTTCTGCTCGGCGCCGCTGCAACCGGTGAGGCTCGCAAGCTGCGCCTTGACGGCCGCCGCCGCCAATTCTTCGGCCGAGTCGCGATACTGCTCGACCGACAAGCGCGACACGGGAGAGATGGAGTTGCTGAAGAACGCCGCTAGCTTCTCGTCCGCGGCGAGCCCGAGCGACGGGTGCCCTTCAATCGCCAACAGATCGCGAATGGAGTTGTCGTATTGCTCGCGCGTGAGCCGACGCAGCGGCGACTTGCCGACTTCCGTCTTTGCACAGTCCGGCGGCGTGTCACCCGCGGGGGTGGTACCGGTTCCGCCAGAGGCAGCGCCTGCGCCTGACGTCAGACCCGGCGCCCCTGCAACGTCAGCAGAACTGCCCGAGTCGAGCAGCTCCCCATTGCACGCCACGCACAGCGTGAGCGCCGTGAAGGCGAGTCGACGGAGGCGCTCGAACACTCGTACATGAGTGGCCGGACGCGCTGATCCCATTTCGGACGGTAGGCTTTTCGCAGCCGCCGCTCAGGTCTCGCATCTATTGGAGAGCTCTCGGGTTTTCGCTTCGGCCCCCAGTACAGTATTCCGCCAACGCTGCGTCATTTCCGAATACTTGAGTGGTCAAAAGTGATGAAAGTTGGGGCTCCCCCACCTGAGGTGGTTGACCCCAGAAAATGGCAGTCGCAGAGTCACCTACATCATGGGGCAAGCCTCGCAAGCAGTCAGCGGAGAGCAGCTCGTGTGCCTTCGCGGTTTCGATTCAACCGAGCTCACCGAGCTCGG
>JBEQSW010000547.1:0-3563 GCA_040348565.1 Myxococcales bacterium
CGACGACCACTCGCGTGAGATGCTCGGCGAGCTGGTGTCCTCGTACGGGCACCGACCCCTAGCCGCCGCCAACGCCGCCGAGGCCCTGGCTCGCGCGCGCGACGAACGCCCGGACGTGGCGCTCATCGATCTTGGTCTGCCCGAGATCGACGGCTGCGCGTTGGCTCGGCTCTTGCGACTAGCCATGATGGACAGCACCGGCATCCCAACGCGTCTCGTGGCTCTGACGGGTTATTCGGACAGCGCCATGCGTGAAAGCGCAGGCGCGGCTGGCTTCGACGCTTACGTGGTCAAGCCCGTCATGCCGGATACGCTCGCAGCGCTGCTCGACCCTTGACGTCCACCGACCCCCCCCTTCCGGGTTCGTTCGGGGAGACAGAACCCTACTCATGACCGCTCCGGCGACCGAAAAGCCCGACCCAGCAGCCCTGCTAGCCCGCCTGGATGAACTACGCCATGCGGAGCGCCGCGCTGCGAGCACCCGCATGGTCTCCGTCACCGGTCACCTCATCGGTACCCCGCTCAACATCATCGCCGGGCGCGCGGCCCTAATCCGCTCCAACCCGAGCCCGGAAGCCGTCGAGAGCAACTTACGGCGCATCGAAGAGCAGGTCGAGCGGTTGAGCGTGCGCGTGCGGCGTTTGATCGACTACTTTGGGCTGCCGGAGCCGTCGGCGGCTCGGCGCAGCGTGGGCGACGTACTTGCGGAATGCTCGGCCGTATACCGACCCATTGCAGCGCTGAAAGGCGTATCGCTCGACATCTCGGCGCAAGGCGTGGAGGCGCTGCGGATCGAAGCGTCGCTGTCGGCATTGGTGCTCACGACGCTGTTGTCGCTGGGCATTCGCCGAGCCTCCCCCGGCCAATCCGTGCGCTTGGACGCGGGCGAGCAAGGCCAGAGCGCGATCACTTTCGAGCTTGGCATACCGGGTTTGGACATGCCTCCCAGCAATTTCGATTGGCTGGAGCCACCCGAGCAAGGCGTCGACCCCGATGCGTTCGAGGCCCTTTCCTTGTGTTTGGGCTTGGCCCGGCGCGCGGGCGGTAGCTTGTCGGTAACGCGATCCCCCGCCGGTGACCTGACGGTTTGTTTCGAGTGTCCTCGCGGTTGACGCCCACGTGGCGTCCTGACCCGGCGTGACCGAGGCGCCCTCCGAACGGTGCGTTGAATCGCGGTGCTCGCGCGAAACTCGGCCGTAGGCGCGCGGCATGGCGGATGCATTGAGCGCGGGCAAGGAGTTCATTCACATGGAAACGAAGAAGCTACTAATGTCACTGGGTACCGCCATCGCTGCATCCAAAATCGCGAAGACCGTCTCTGGTATCGAGATGGAAGACGTGTTGGGAACGGTCGGGCTGTCGCGCCGCCGCAGCCACTTCCTTGAAAACCTGGGCTTGGTCGTAGCGGGCGCGGTGGTCGGCGCCGGCGCCGCCATTCTGTTCGCGCCCGCCAGTGGTACCGAGACGCGCCGTCGCCTCGGGACCGAGGCGAGCAAGCTCGGCGGCGCGGCCATGGACGCCGTGCGTGAGCAGAAGGACGAGGCGTTGCGCTCGTTGTCGCAGGTCGCCAACGGCGCGGTCTCTTCCTCCCACTCGCAGGGCAGCTGACACTGGTGTGGTGTGGCACGTCCGCACGTTGGGACGATTAAGGCCCAACTCATAGGGCAAAAGCCGGCATAAGCGGGCTTCCGACTGGCGCGGATGTTGCTCTGACGTCCGCGTCGTTTTTTTCGACTTGAAGGAGGACACGATGAATCGTTTTGCAAGCACCACTTTGTTTGCCATGTTGGTCGTGGCCTGCGGAGGAAGCTCGCTGCCGCCGGCCAAGGTGGCTGACACGCAGTCTTCGATCAGCGCCGCCGCAGCGGTTGGCGCCGATCAAAACCCGCAGGCGGCGCTCCACTTGAAGATGGCGCGCGATCAACTGAAGCAGGCGCAAGCACTGCTGGACGACAACAAGGGCGATGAAGCGCGGCTCGTACTCGAACGCGCCGACGCCGACGCACAGGTGGCCCTGATGATCACGCGCGAGGCGCAAGCCAACGCCAACGTCAGGAAGGCCCGGGCCGACGTCGCCGCGCTGCAGAATCCGCAGCAATAGCGGAATTCTCGGTAATCGTGGGAAAGCCAGAAGATCCACACAGGAGATCGAGTCATGAAATTCACGAACATACTTTGCTCGTCGACGTTGTTACTCGCCTTCGGTTGCGCCACCACCGGCCCGACTCCGGAGCTGATGGACGCGCGTCGCGCCTATGATCAAGCGCGGCAATCGGACGCCGCAACCTACTCACCCGACAAGCTGCTTTCGGCCAAGCAGGCCTTGGAGAGAGCCGAGTCCGCGCACGCGGACGACTCCGGCTCGTTCGAAGAACGTAGCCTTGCCTACGTGGCGCAGCGCAAAGCGCAATACGCCAGCGTGTACGGCACCTACGAGCGCGATCGCCGCGAACAGACCGAAGCCGAGGAAGCGTACCGCGCCAAGCAGGACACCTTGCGCCGCAGCGCCATTCAGCAGGCCACGGAAGCGAAAAAGACGCTGGCCGCTACCTGGGACAATCTGAGCAACGCGCGGCGAGAAATCGCCGATCAGCAAACGCAAATTCAGAAGAGCAAAGCCGAGCTCGACGCCGAGAAGCAGGCCCGTGAGAAGGCCGAGCAGAGCGCGGCCGCCGCCATGGCCAGCCTGTCCAAGATTGCGCAGGTGAAGGAAGAGCAACGCGGCGTCGTCATCACGTTGGACGGCCAGGTATTGTTCGTAACCGGCAAAGCCGAGCTCTTGCCCATCGCGCGTGATCGGCTCAATCAAGTGGCCAAGTCGCTGAAAGAGCTGGACGACGACAAGCTCGTCTCGGTGGAAGGCTTCACCGACTCGCGCGGCGCCGACGACATGAACCAGAAGCTGTCGCAGGATCGCGCCAATGCCGTGAAGGACTACTTGGTCAGCCAAGGGGTCAAGCCCGAGAAGCTGCGCGCGGTTGGTCGGGGTGAAGCCAACCCGATAGCGTCCAACGACACGCCCGAAGGCCGCGCCAACAATCGGCGCGTGGAAATCGTCATCCAAAGCTCCGCGCAAGCGGCAGCGGGCATGAGCCGCTAAGGCCCAAGCCCGCTGACGACCGCCAAGACTGGGCGGCTCGCGTCCAAGCACGAAACCTGGCTGTCGTGCGTGGGCGCGTAGCCGCCGCTTCCTTTTGAGCAGCCAAAGGCTCCGACGCGCTAGCTCGGGGCCTTGCCGTTTAGCGCGCATTCGAAGCCGTTGCGCGCGTTCGAAGCCGTTTAGCGCGCCCTCGAAGCTATTCGCGCGCTCGGCACCATAGCCAAGCCCAAACGCCTCGAGCTCGGGCTCGATCAAGCCGCGACGCTCATCGGTCGTCTGCCGACCAAGCGATGAACGAACGCCAGCTTCTCCGCCACCTGCGGCGAGATGGCGAACGGATAAGCGTCCGGGGCACCCATGCTGCGATTCAGCGAGTTGAGCGCCACGCTGAGTTTCATCCACTCTGCCAGCAGCGCGGTCAGGTCTTCGGTGGCGCCAGGAAACGGCTGCAACGTCGGGCTGG
>JBEQSW010000554.1:0-15958 GCA_040348565.1 Myxococcales bacterium
GCCCGCCGCCAGACCACGTACGTGCTCGGTCTCTGGTACGGGCTGTTCGCCTCCGACGAAACGCGCTGGCACACGCCCGATCGCAACGCCGGCGACACCGACATCGACATCGAGCGCTATCGCTACGGCTTCTACCGCCGTACCGAGCAAGGCGCCGTGGCGCTGCTGCCGCCCCGCTATCTTGCCGCCGGAGAGACGCTCGTGCTGCCGTATTTGGCCCTGGATCGCGCCGCCCGCGATCTCACCGTGTCGCTCCGGGCCGAGCTTTCGGGCAAGGCGCCCAAGCTGAACGACGAGCAACGCAACGCGCGCATCATCAGCCCGGACGAGCAACGAAAGTACCTGGCTTTTTGGCGCGACTACATGGGCCAAGCCGCGCAGCTGAGCGACGCCACGTTCGTGCAACTGCAGCAGGTGGTCCAAACCCTGGTCGCCGATGGCAGCCGGGTCGTGCTCGTCGATCTTCCCATACCCGGCTGGCACTCGCGCGGCGCGGCGCTGGCCGCCGATTATCGCGAGCGTCTCCAGCGTGCGCTGCCCGCGCTCACGGCCCTGCCCGGCGTCACCGCGCTGGACATGGCCCACGACAGCACCGCCAGCGACGACGACTACAGCGACGAAGTGCACCCCAAACCGCGCGTCAGCCCACGCTGGGCGGAGCGGTTGGCGCGTGCACTACGAGCCGCCCGCGGCACTCCCGCAGACGACTCGCTCACCGCCTCGACCGCGAGAAATGACCATGGATAACCAAGCACACTACGCCACCCTCACCACCGTTTTTCACGACGTGTTCGACGACGACAGCATCGTCGTCACCCCCGAGCTCACCGCCGACGACGTGGACGAGTGGGACAGCCTGCGCCACATTCGGCTGGTCGCCGCCGTCGAGAAGCAATTCGGTCTGAGCTTCTCCGCTGCCGAAATCGGTCGCCTCAAGAACGTCGGTCAGCTGGTGTCGCTGATCGAAGCCAAGTCGGGCCAGTAGCCATGGCCGAAGCCGTTACGCTCACTTTCGCCGAGCTGACCGAAGGGGTGCGGGTCGTGGCGCCGCTCTGCATCGACGCCGGGCAGATGCAGCGCTTTGCGGAGCTGTCCGGCGACTTCAACCCCCTACACACCGACGACGCCTTCGCGCGCCGCAAGGGCTTCGACGGCCAAGTGGTGTACGGAGCGCTGCTGATCGCCAAAATCTCGGAGCTGATTGGCATGCGCCTGCCCGGGAAAAACAGCGTTTGGGCCAGCCTATCGGTGGATTTCCTGAAACCGTTGTACGTGGACCAATCGGCCGAGCTCGAGGCCGTCGTCGCGCGCACGTCGACCGGCACGGGTTTGGTCGAGCTCGGTTTGACCCTCCGCCGCGGAGACAAGCGCCTGCTGAAAGGCAGAGCGGAGGTGATCGTTGTCGAGTAATCCCAGCAACGCCGAGCCGTGGCTGCTCGTTTCCGGCGGCAGCGGCGGCATCGGCTCGGCGGTGTGCGTGGCCCTCGCCGAGCGCGGCATTCGCCCGTTCGTCGGCTACCACCGCTCCGAAACTTCCGCTCGAGCCTTGGCCGAGCGCTGCGCCGGTCGTGCCCTACAACTAGATTTGGCGGATTCGGCCAGCATTGCGCGAGCCGCCGAAGAGCTCGAGCAGTGTCCGCTGCTGCTGGGCGTGGTTTTGGCGGGCTCACCACCGCTCAGCTTGACCTCGTTCGGCAAGATCACCGCCCAAGAAATGCACGAGCAGTGGCAGGTGAACGTGCTCGGGCCGCAGCTGCTGCTGGCTGAGCTCGTTCGCCGTTGCTTTCGCAAACGTAAGTCCGGCTCGGTGGTGGGCGTGCTGACCCGCGCCATGGGCTCGGAAGACTCGGGCGCCGCGCCCGGCATGGGGGCCTACGTCATCGCCAAGCACGGTCTCGCCGGCGTGCTGGCGCTGTTGGCGGCCGATCACCCGTGGCTGCACGTGCGCTCGGTCAAGCCCGGCTACACCGAAACCAAAATGCTCGACGCCTTCGACCCGCGCTTCTTGGAGCTGCAACGTCAAAAGGCGGCATTCCAAACCCCGACCCAAGTCGCCGCGCTCATTTTGCAGGAGGCACTACCCGCATGACTTTCGATCTCTACGCCGGCCTGCGCTGGCTACCGGCCGCACCGGCAGATTTTGCAACGCAGTGCCGTGCCTTGCCGGGCTCCCCCGACGCCATCGGCCGCCAGGCGCAGCGTCTGGCCAGCCACGCGCTCGACGAAAACCAGCTCAACCGTTTGGCCAATGCGCTCGGGAAAGCGCGCGCCGCCGGCGTCTCGCTTTCGCCGCTCACACCCTTTCGGCTAGGCATCGTCAGCAACGCCACGTCCCACTTCGTGGTGCCGGTCCTGGTGGCCACCGCCGCGCGTCACGGCATCGCGCTCGAGTGCATCGAGGCCGACTACGGCCAGGCCATGCAAGCCGCGCTCGATCCGGATTCATCGCTCAATCGCGCCGATTGTGACGCCGTGCTCGTGGCCATCGACGCCCGCGGCCTGCCGCTCGCCTGCCCCCCCGGAGACTCCACCGCCGCGCAACAGGCGGTCGAAGCCGCGCACGCCCAATTGCTGGCCATTCGCGACGGCTTTCGCAAGAACGGCGGCGGCAAGACAGTTTGTATCCTGCAAACCCTGGCGCGACCGGTCGAGAGCCTGTTCGGCAGCTTCGACGCGGCCTTGCCCGGCACCCCCCGCCGGCTGATCGACGAGCTGAACCGCATGCTCGCGGCAAGCATCGCCGGGAGCGATGACCTGCTGTTCGACGTCGCGCACTTGGCGGACACGGTCGGCCTTTCGCGCTTTCACGATCCCAAGCTATGGAACCTGGCCAAATTGCCGTTTTCCAGCGAGATTTTGCCGCTCTACGCCGATCAGGCTTGCCGGCTGGTAGCCGCCCTGCGCGGCAAGAGCAAAAAATGCCTGGTGCTCGATCTCGACAATACCCTCTGGGGTGGAGTCATCGGTGACGACGGCCTCGAGGGTATCTTGCTGGGGCAAGGTGACGCCACGGGTGAAGCGCATCTCGAAGTGCAGCGGACGGCGCTGGCGCTACGACAGCGCGGCGTGGTCTTGGCCGTCTCGTCCAAAAACACGGACGAGATTGCGCGCCAACCCTTCGCCAAGCACCCAGAAATGCTTTTACGCGAAGACCACATTGCGGTGTTCCAAGCCAACTGGCAGGACAAAGCCAGTAACATTGCCGCCATCGCCGAGGAGCTGAAGCTGGGGCTCGACTCGCTGGTCTTCTTGGACGACAACCCGGTGGAGCGGGCGCTGGTGCGCCGGTTGGTGCCTGAGGTGGCAGTGCCGGAGCTGCCCGACGATCCGGCGCTATACGGCCGGACCTTGCTGGCCGCCGGCTACTTCGAATCCATCGCTTTTTCGGCCGAAGACAAGCAACGCGCCGACCAGTATCAGGACAACGCGCGGCGCGTGGCGCTTCAGAAGCAGTCGGGCGACGTGGACGGCTACTTGGCTTCTTTGAACATGCGCTTGACGTTCCAGCCCTTCGACGACGCCGGGCGAGCGCGCATTGCCCAGCTGATCAACAAGTCCAATCAGTTCAACCTGACCACGCGGCGCTACACCGAGCCAGAGGTAGCGCTCGTCCAGCGCGATCCATCGGCCTTCACGTTGCAGGTGCGGCTGGCCGACACCTTCGGCGACAACGGCATGATCAGCGTGCTCATCTGCCGGCAAGTCGAGGACAGCTGGGAAATCGACACCTGGTTGATGAGCTGCCGAGTGCTCGGCCGCAAGGTGGAGCAAGCCGTGCTGCGCGAGCTGACCGAGCAGGCGCGCGCGCGCGGCGTCACGCGGCTTTTGGGCCGCTATCTGCCGACGGAAAAGAACAAATTGGTCGAGCAGCACTACGAAAAGCTGGGCTTCGCGCTGGTGGAGCGAGGCGCCGACGGCAGCAGCTCCTGGCAGCTTCCGGTCGACGAAATGCCCGCCAGCGCGCCGCTGCCGATGCAGATCGAGCGCTTGGGTTTTGGAGACGCAGTCGCGGCATGAGTACCTTCACGCGTCGGGTTCTGGGGCTAGCCATGCTGGCCCTGGCGGGTTGTGGCTCGCGGCCGGCCGTCGTGGCCCACGCGCTGCCTTCGCCGGTGCTTTCGCATCGGCAAGAGGTGTTGGATCGTCAACTCGTGGAAGACATCATCGGCGAGCGCGACGGCGACGCCTACAAGGTCGGCGCCGGTGACACGCTGCTGGTGGCGGTGTACGGCCACCCGGAGCTTTCGCTGGCCCCCTATGCCGGCGTCGGGTCGCTGTCGGCCAACAACAGCCGCCTGTCGGGCCTGGCCATCGACAACGACGGCACCATTCAGTTCCCGTTGATTGGCACGGTGCAGGTCGCCGGCAAGACCACGGCCCAGCTCCGCACCTACCTGGAGAGCGAGCTCGTCACGTACGTGAAAGAGCCGCGCGTCACGGTTCAGGTCGTGTTCACCGGCAGCATTCGCTACTACCTGTTGGGCGAATTCGCGCAGCCCGGCCTCAAGTACAGTGACCGACCGCTGCGCCTGTTGGAGGCGCTGTCGTTGGGCGGCAGCGTGCAGCTCGACAAGGCCAGCTTGCGCAGCGCCTACGTGGCGCGCGCCGGCAAGCGCCTGCCCGTCAACTTCTATCGCCTGGTTCGGCTCGGAGATCTGTCGCAGAATCTGCGCTTGCGCTCGGGCGACGTGGTGATGGTGCCCGACAACGCCAACGAGCGCGCGTACGTGTTCGGCGGCGCCTCCGGCAGCAACCCGAAAGGCGGCACCGTCTCGTTCGTCAACGGGCAGCTGACCCTCTTGCAGGCGCTCGCCCAGGTTGGTTTTGGCACCACCGAGCACGTGCAGGGCAAGCTGTCCGAGACCGTCGTCATTCGTAGCGAAGCCGACCGCGGCGAGCTGTTCGTGATCGACGCCAACCGCTTGCTGGCGGGCGAAGCGGCCGACTTTCAGCTCGCGCCCGGCGACGTGGTCTACGTACCGCCCACCTGGGTCACGAGCTGGAACCAAGTCTTGTCCCAGCTCTTGCCCACTCTGCAAACCATCTCCGGCGTGCTCGCGCCCTTCGTACAGATCAAGTACTTGTCGCAGTAGCCCGCCGCGAATCGCCCGCTACTTGCTGCAAGCCTGCTGATAGGCGGACTCTTGAGCGTCGCAACCGGCAGCGGTGCAGACGTCGGATGAAGTCAGCTGGCAATCCGACACGGCCTTCAGCGCGTCTTGGCAAGCAGACGACGCCTGGGAATGGGCGTCGCACAGCTGCTTACAGGTATCGACCGGTATCGTCAGCGCGCACGAGGCGGTCGCCGACTTTTCGCAGACTTGCTTGCATGACGCGAGCTTGGCCGAGCTGCCGCCCCCGTCGTCGTCACTGCCGCAGGCCACGGCCCCAGCCACCAACGCCAACAACACCGCTGAAATCCTCAATTTTCGCGCAAAGCTCATGAAGTCCTCCCGTTAGCTACCCCTCTTATACTCCAGCCCTGCCGAAACCTACCTCGTGAGCGTGCCCTTACCTGCTTTTCAGGGGTCCCGCCGCCAACGCCGCGGCGGCTGCAAGCTTGTGCTTGGCTTGCCAGGGCGGGCCGACGGAGCGGCCCAGGGCTTGGAGGAAGGCCTCGATGTCCGCCCCTTTCAGCGCGCGCGCGGCGGCGTCGAATACGCTCTCGCGCTCGTACCAATGCACCGCCCAGCCGCGAGCTTCGGCGGCACGGGCCAAGGCTTCGCGATACATGACCGAATCGGCGACGGTTTGCGCGCGATGGTCGGCGATGCGCTGCTCGATAGTGGGTGGCAGAGGCGGACACGCGCGCAGCGCAATGCGGGCGATCGGCACCGAGATGGCGTGGCTCAACGCCTCGAGGCTCGCTCGCGCGCCGCGCGCCGCCGCCTCTCGCACCTGCTCCACCAGCGCCACGGCGTCTGGCAGCGAAATGGGGCGCGCCCAAGGGCTGTCCAGGTAGCGTCCCATCGCCCACGACCCTTCGTGATGGTGCGGGTGGGTCGGTGTCCCGCGCTCCGTCAACTCGATGTGTCGGCGGTCGAGCAGCTTTCCGTCCCCCGCGAGCGTGACCAAGACGGCGGCGTTTGCGTTCTCGGCGACTCCCACGGTGGCCGCGGGGTGCGTACGTGCTCCGGCCACTCTCACCCGGCCTTGAAAGCATCTCTGAAAGTTAGACAGCGGCCGCTCACCCGCGCGTTGGAGGGCGGCGATGCGGGAAAGGTGCGAGAGGCTGGGCTCGGGCTTGGGTGGCTGAAGGCCTTGCGCTGCACGCGGCAATACTAGGCGATTTTGTCGGTTTTCGGCGACCTCCACGTCGCCGAAGGGTCCGCGCTCGCGGCCCGAACGGAGCCAGCTCCGAGATCAAACGCCACGCGCCCCAGCGAAACGATCCAGGGCCCTCGATGTGGTAGCACCGCGAACACGGTAGCGGCTCATGAGTAAGCGTAGCGGCAGCGATGCAGGTGGTGATTTCGACGCGGCGCGCGCGTCCAGCCAGTCTCGCCGCCCGTTACTCGCGGGCGTGGAAGGCGTCGCGGCCGAGCTGATTCGAGAGCTGGACTGGTCCAACACCGCGCTTGGACCGACGTCGCAGTGGTCGCGCAGTCTGACCTCGCTCGTCGCCACGATGCTGCACTCACGGCATCCCATGTTTCTGTGGTGGGGTCCGGAGCTCGTCCAATTTTACAACGACGCCTACCTGCCCAGCTTTGGAGCGGGCAAGCACCCAAGCGCCATGGGCCAGCGCGGTCGCGAGTGCTGGCCCGAGATTTGGTCCATCATTGCCCCGCAGATCGAAGACGTCATGTTGCGTGCGAAGGCCAGCTGGAACGAGGACGCGCTCGTGCCCATCCAGCGCAACGGCCGCATCGAGGAGGTGTACTGGACCTACGGCTATTCGCCGGCGTTCGACGACGACGACACCGTAGGCGGCACGCTGGTCGTCTGCACCGAAACGACGGCCCGCGTTTTGAGCGCGCGCCGTGCCGACTTGGTGCGTCGCATCAACGAGGGCCTGGCCGCGTGCGCCGAGCCGAGCGAGGTCATTCCCGCCGCCGAGGCGGTCTTGCTCGAAGCCGGCATCGACGTGCCGTTCTTCGCCGTGCGCCCGTTGGATGGCTCGGCGGTGCCGGCGCGGCGCAACGAGCAGGTGGTCGGCGTGGCGCCCGCGCGCGTGTGTGGACCATGGCCCGAGCCGGTCAGTGAGGCGTTCGAAATCACCTGTCGAGCGCCGGCGGCCTGGCTGGTATTCGGGCTCAGCCCGCGGCTGCCGTTCGACGCGACTTATCGCGAATTTTTGAAGCAAATCGTGGAGCAAATCGAGCACGCTTCGGCGCGCATTCAGGCGTTTCGCGTTCGCGCAGTCGCGGAAGCCGAGCGTCGGAATCTGATCATGCAGGCGCCCGTCGCCACCGCGTTGGTCACGGGGCCCCGCCACGTGTACGAGCTCACCAATCCGCACTACCAAGAAATGATTGGTGGCCGCGAGGTGCTGGGCAAACCCTACGTCGAAGCCTTCCCGGAGGTGGCCGGCACCGAGCTCGAGCGGATCATGGATCGCGTGTACCAGCAGGGAGAGCCGTTCTTCGCCGAAGAATATCTGGTGCGGCTCGACCGGCGTGGGCGTGGCGCCGAGGACGTCTATTTCCGGTTCAACCTGAAGCCGGTTCGCGACCCTGACGGCCACGTTTTCGGAGTGATGGCGGTGGCGCTCGACGTGACGGCTCAGGTCACGGCGCGCCTGGTGGTGGAAAAGTCGGCGGCCGAGCGCGAGAAGCTGCTGGCCGAGCTCGAGGCCGCGTCGCGAGCCAAGGACGAGTTTTTGGCCACGGTGTCGCACGAGCTGCGTACCCCGCTCACGTCCATTTTGGGCTGGGCGCGGCTGCTGAACGAGAGCAACGAGCCTTCGCGCGTCAAGAAAGGCATCGCCGTCATCGAGCGCAACGCCAGAGCGCAAGCGCAGCTGATCGAAGACATCTTGGACGTGTCGCGCATCGTTTCGGGCAAAGTGCGGCTCAACATGACCAAGCTCGAGCCGGCGGCGGTCATTCGGGCTGCGGTCGAGACCGTGCGCCCGCTGGCCGACGCCAAGCAACAAGAGCTGCACGTGGTCTCGGAGGGCTCACTACCCGTGATCACCGCCGACGAAGATCGCCTCCAGCAAGTGGTGTGGAACCTGCTGTCGAATGCGGTGAAGTTCACGCCGCCCGGCGGCCGCATCGAGGTGCAGGCCCGAGCTGCCGACGACTCGTTGACCATCGACGTCCGCGACGACGGGCCCGGCATCTCCGCCGCGTTTTTGCCGCATGTCTTCGACCGCTTTCGCCAAGACGACAACTCCACGACCAAGCAACACGCCGGCTTGGGGCTGGGTCTGTCCATCGTGCGCCACCTGACCGAGCTGCACGGTGGCGCCGTGACCGTCGCCAGTCCCGGTCTGGGCCAAGGCGCGTGCTTTTCGGTGGTGTTGCCGCTGCGACCGGTCACGCCCACCTCGGTCTTGCTGCACGGGGAGGCGGTCGAGCACGCGCCGTCCAGCCCCGAGGCCAGCCGCGCGTTGTTGGCCGGCGCCCGGCTGCTGGTCGTCGACGATCAACACGACGCGCGCGAGCTGATCGTAACGGTGTTGGAAGACGCAGGGGCGCGTGTCACCCAGGCTCACACGGTGCGCGCGGCGCTGGCCGCCCTCGCCGAGCATCCCACTCATCTCGTCATCTCCGACATCGGCATGCCCGACGAGGACGGCTACTCGTTCATCGCGCGGCTGCGCTCCAGCACCCCGCCCATCAGCGAGCTGCCGGCCATCGCCGTCACCGCCTTCGCCCGCGCCGAAGACCGCGCTCGCGCCCTCGACGCCGGTTTCAACGAGCACATCTCCAAGCCCATCGATCCCCGCGCTCTGGTCGAGGTCGCGGCCCGTTTGGTGGCCGCGCGCCTCGGGGCTCGGACGTCGTGATCGACGACCAGAACTTCGCCAACCTGTTCCGGCAAACGCCGGAAATGGTGTGCATTTTGGCGGGTCCCGAGCACCGCTTCGAGTTCGTGAACGAAGCGCACGTGCGCGCGCTCGGCTTCGACGCCACCGGCAAGGCCGTGCGCGAGGCACAGCCCGAGTCGGTGGAGGTGCACGGTATTTTGGACGAGGTGTATCGCACCGGCGTCACCGCCGAGTTGCGCGAGATTGCCGTCACCCTGAGCAACCGCACGCGCTACTTCAACTTGACCTACGCTGCGCGCCGAGACGCAAGCGGGGTGATCGACGGCATCATGATCATGGGCTCCGAAGTGACGCCCCAGGTCCTGGCCCGTCAGGCGCAAGAGCAACACATCGTCCAGCAAAAGCGAGCCCAAGAGCGCATCGAACGCAGCGAAGACCAGCTCACGCTCGCGCTCGAGAGCTCGAAGATCGGTTTTTACGACTGGAACGTGCAAGAAGACTCTTTCACGCTCAGCCCGCAGATGCGCGCGGACTGGGGCCTCGGCAACGAAGAGCGTAAGTGGACGCTGGCCGATCTGTCCGAGCTGATTCACCCCGACGATCGCGAGCGGGTTCAGCGGCAGGTCAACGTCTCCCTCGTCGAGCGCCAGCCGTACCAAATCGA
Source organism: Myxococcales bacterium (assembly GCA_040348565.1). GTDB lineage: Bacteria > Myxococcota_A > Polyangia > Polyangiales > Polyangiaceae > PMG-095. The sequence continues at coordinate 9,603 of JBEQSW010000554.1, forward strand.
GTATCGCATCGTGCGCCCCGACGGAAAGGTGGTGTGGCTCGAGGTGCGCGGCAAAGTGCACTACTCCGCCGACGGCAAGCCCACGCGTTTTTTCGGGACCTCCACCGATATTTCGGCGCGCGTCGAGCACGAACGAGACTTGCGAGCGCTCGCCGATTCGATGCCGCAAGTGGTGTGGACGGCGCGACCCGACGGCCTGCTGGACTACACCAACCAACGCTGGACGGACTATTCGGGCAGCTCGGATCCGGCGCGCTGGCTCGACTTCGTGTTCCCCAGCGAGCGTGACCACGCCATGTTGAGTTGGGGCACCTCCATCGCGTCTGGCACGTCGTACGAAACCGAGTTTCGGCTATTGCGCGCCAGCGATCAGACGTATCGCTGGCATTTGGTGCGCGCCGAGCCAGCGCGCGACGGCGCGGGGCGGGTCACGCGCTGGTTCGGAACCTGCACCGACATCGACGACCAGCGGCGTAGCGAAGACCTATTCCGTTTCCTGGCCGACGTGAGCGTGGTCTTGGGTCGGGCGGTGGAGACCGACGACTACACCACGACCGTCGCCAACGTCACGCGTTTGGCGGTGCCGGTAGTGGCGGATTGGGCGGCGGTGGACTTGGTGCAGCCGAACGGCACGTTCCGTCGCCTCACCGTCGCTCACGTCGACCCGGCGAAGGTGGCGTTGGCCCAAGAGATTTGGCGCCGTTGGCCGCCGAAGCTCGACGACCCGGGAGGCGCGGCCGAGGTCGTGCGCACGGGCGTGTCGGAGATCACGGCCGAGGTTTCGGACGCGCTACTCGCGGACACCGTGTCCGATCCCGAGCGGGTTCGGGCCATGCACGCGCTCGGGCTCAAGTCGCAGCTGCGCGTCCCGCTGCTCATTCGCGAAAAGGTCGTGGGCGCCATCACCTTCGGCTCCGCCGAATCGGGGCGTCGTTTCACCAGCAATGACCTGCGCTTCGCCGAAGATTTCGCGCGCCGCGTCGGCGCGGCCATCGACAACGCCCAGCTGTTTCGCGCGGCCCTCGACGCGCGCCAAGCGGCGGACGACGCCAATCGACTCAAAGACGAGTTTTTGGCCACCATTTCGCACGAGCTGCGCACGCCCTTGAATGCCATGTTGGGCTGGACGCGGCTGCTGCGCGGCGGCCAGCTAACGCCGGAGCGGCAGGAGCGCGCGCTCGACACCATCGAACGCAACGCCGTCACGCAAGCCCAGCTGATCGAAGACTTGCTGGACGTCGCGCGCATCGTCAGCGGCAAGCTGCGCCTCGACACGCAAACGGTCAGCCTGACGCACGTGATCGAGTACGCCATCGATTCTTTGCGCCTGGCCAGCGACGCCCGCAAGATTCAGGTGCTGACGTCGCTCGACTCGCTGGCTGGCAACATCATCGGCGACCCGCATCGCTTGGGACAGGTGATGTGGAACTTGCTCAGCAATGCCATCAAGTTCACCCCTCGCGGTGGACGCATCAACGTGAGGCTCGAGCGCGTCGACTCCAGCGTGCACGTGTCGGTGGCCGACACCGGGCAAGGCATCGCCCCGGAATTTTTGCCGCACGTGTTCGAGCGCTTCAAGCAAGAGGACGGCAAGATCACGCGGTCGCACGGCGGTCTCGGCCTGGGGTTGGCGATTTCTCGCCACATCGTCGAGCTGCACGGCGGTCGCATTTCCGTCGCGAGCAAAGGGGAAGGCCAAGGCGCCACGTTCACGGTCAGCCTGCCCCTGGCGCCGCTCCGCCCGGAAACTCGCGGAACCGCCTCACGGCTCTCGAGCAGCGTGGGCAACGTCGACCTACAGAAGCGCCCAGAGCTCGTCGATCTGAAGGTCTTGGTCGTCGACGACGAGGCCGACGCTCGCGACCTCGTGGCGGCCGTGCTCGAGCAAATGGGCGCGAAGGTCAGGCTCGCCGGCAGCGTGGCGGAGGCGCTGGCCGCCGTCCAACGCGAGCTGCCCGACCTCTTGCTCTCCGACATCGGCATGCCCGGCGAATACGGCTACGCGCTGATCCGCAAGTTTCGCGCTCTGCCGGGGGCCGCCAACATTCCGGCCGCCGCGCTCACCGCCTACGCCCGCGCCGAAGACCGCCGCAAAGCCCTCGACGCCGGCTACATGATGCACATTCCGAAGCCGGTCGAGCCGGCCGAGCTCCTCTCCGTCATCGCCAACCTCACCCGCTTTGGTCCGCGCAAAGCTCCCTGAGCAGCACCGGCAGCGCCGCCAAAGATTGGAGAGCGTAAGTCCGATAGCGGCGGTTTTGCGCGAGCACGGCCTGCGGCAGATTGGAAAGGTTGGGAGCCTTTGCCAAAACCTGAGACCGGTTCCAGATCGCTGAGGCGTCCTTTTTTCGAGCAATGTTGCCGACTGCAGAGGCGATTTTGCGCGGACCTCGTCGCGCCGAGATTGGAAAGACTGAGAGCCTTTGCCAAAACCTGAGACCGGTTCCAGATTGCTGAAAAATTCATTTCGACATCAGCGCTGGCAACATCGTTGTTTGGCAATTACGTTGAGCGGCTCCACCCCACAGCACAGAGGTGACGACATGGTGAACGTTCGACGCTCGTTCGCGGCCGCAGGTTTGTTCGCGCTTGCCCTTTCGGCGTGTAGCGGCCAATCGCCGCAAGAAGAGGCACCCGGCGACGCGACCCTCCAATTGACGACGGTGTCCAGCAACTCGATCGTGGCCACGCTGTCGGTCAACCAGTGGAACACCGGCTACTTTGCCAACGTCACGTTGAAGAACAACGGCACCACCGCCGCCAGCGGCTGGTCCGTCGCGATCGCGCTCGGCGCGGCAAAGGTGACGAACGCCAGCAACGTCACCTTGTCCGGCACCACCGGCAACGTCACCGCTACCAGCAGCGCCGATTGGAACCGGTCCATTCCGGCCGGCGGCAGCCAAACCTTCGGCTTTCAAGCTGATGGCACGCTGCGCCCCGAGCTCACGGCGGTCTCGGTCACCAGCGGCGGCGGCAGCGCGGGCTCCGGCGGCAGTGGCGGAACCAGCGGTGGAGGGTCCAGCGCCGGTTCCAGCGGCAGCTCGAGCGGCTCGGCAGGCAGCGCAGGCGCGGGCTCGGGCAGCGCGGGCTCGGGCGGCGTGACGGCCCCCGCCGCCGCCAGCGGCAATTTCAGCAACGTGTGTGATCGTTATGGGCAGCGCACCTTGAACGGGTACTTCGCCAACAACAACGTGTGGAGCGCGCAAGCCGGCTCGCAGTGCATCGCAATGAGCGGCACGGTTTTCACCGTCACCAGCGCCAACCACAATTTGAACCCGAATGCACCGCCCTACGCCCCCGCCTCGTATCCCTCGATCGTTAAAGGCTGCCATTACGGCAATTGCACCGACACCTTTCCGCGCCAGGTCAGCACCATCAGCCACATCCCGAGCACGTTCAGCATCTCGCCCGCTTCGGGTACGTGGGACGCCGCCTACGACATCTGGCTGGATCCCACCGCGCGCCGCGACGGCGCCAACACCGGCCTCGAAATCATGATCTGGCTCAATTTCGGAGGTACGCCGCAGCCTATCGGCAGCCGCACCGGCACCGTCACGCTTGCGGGAGCGACCTGGGAGGTCTGGCTCAGCAACGGCAACGAGAATGGCTCTTCACGCACGATCAGCTACCGGCGCACCCCCACCGCCACGTCCATCACCAACTTCGACGCCCTCGCTTTCGTGAACGACGCGGTGGCACGCGGGGTCGCGCAACGCTCCTGGTACATTACCAGCGTGCAGGCCGGCTTCGAAATTTGGAATGGTGGCGCTGGGCTAAAAATCAACCAATTCGCCGTCGGCGCGCAATAAGCTGGCGGTCACGGTCTCGGGCGGTCCATCGAAGCGCGGGCGAGTGTGAAACACCCGCGCGTCGAGCACAGCAAAGACACGCGACACGGCTTCCCGTGACGCCATGCGTAGGCCCTCCGGGCCGCCCACCCCCACCGCGTCGAAGCCAAAAGCCTCGAGCCCGTGCGCGCGCGCCAAGTACACCGCGCGCTCGTTGTGAAAATGCTGTGAAACGATGATGACCTGACGCAGGCCGAACACGTCCTTGGCGCGGACCACCGAGTCCAACGTGCGAAACCCCGCGTAGTCGAGCACGAGCCGCGACGCTGGCACTCCCGCGCGGATCAACGCGCGCCGCATCTCACTCGGCTCGTCGTAGTCCGGCCGCGAATGGTCGCCGCTGAGCAGCAAGAATTGCACCCGCCCGGCGCGATACAGCTCGGCCGCCGCCGCCATACGTCGCACGAAGAACGAGTTGCTCCGTCCGTCGCTCATCGTCGGCGAGCACCCGAGCACCAGCCCCACCCGCAGCGCGGGTAAGTCTGCAGCCGCGGTTTTGACGAAAGGCGCCGCCACCGCCGAAATGCGTAGCGTTGCCAGCGCCGCCGCTAGCCCGCAGCCGGCGAGCGCGAGCGCCACCATCCACACCATTCGCCGTCGCGGTCTCATTCAAAAAGCGCGGAACGCCCAGCCGACGAGCACCATTCCCGCGCCGCCGCCCCCGCGCTTGCGCACCGGTCCGTAAGCGCTTCCGGCGCCGTTTGCCGGGAAGACCTCGGCACGGTTCGCCATCGTCCTGAGGGCAGGCTAGGCTCGGGCAAGCTGATGAAGACTACTCGCTGCGCTCCTCTCACCGTTACCTGGCCCAGCGAGCAACTCCGCGGCGCCGCGTTGGCCGGCTTGCTCTGCTTTGCGACTGCCGCCTGCTCGTCCAACGAAGACGCGCCCGGGCCGAACGGCGCGGCCGGTGCCACCACCACGGCCGGCACCGCGGGCGAGCACAGCGCTGCGGGCTCGGAAGCGGTAGGCGCCGCCGGTGCCACCAACGGGGCGGCGGGCGCCCACGCCGAGGGCGGCGCGTCGGCGGCTGGTAGCGGAGGCGAAGCCGGCGGCGGAGTGCCGACCACTCTCGGCGGAGCCGCCGGTGCGGCTGGCGCCGGCGACGTTGGTGGCGTGGGTGGAGCCGGCGGAGCCGGCGGTGAGGGCAGCATTGTCGAGCCAGCGCACATCACCTCGAGCACGAACGTCGGGGTGCTGACGGAAGAGCAATTCACGGCCCTGTGCGACGAGCGCGACGGCACCGTCGAGGTCATGCCCCACTGCGGCGGCTTCGCGACGGCCGCGGGCTTCTCGTACGACAGCGGCACCCAACTGCTGTCAGAGCACACGTGCGCAGGGGCCAACACCTGCGGCGGCTGGAACTGCATCACCACCAAGTGAAGTCGTCCGCCGCGGAGCCTCCCCTAGGCGCCACCAAGGGGTGAGATCTATCCCCACGGGGTGAAGTGCTACGAACGCGCGCGACGAAATTTAAGTGTTCGTAGCGTGCGAAGGATCGACGCGCGGCTCTGCTCTAAAGGGTGTCGCGGACGGGAAGGCTCGTCTGTCGCTCACGGGCACTCACACACAAGGCAGGTCGTTGATGATCAAGACGCGCTTCGGGCTCGGTGGTTTGTCGTTCGCGCTGCTCGCGCTAACCGCGTGCGGTGCGCAGGTCGACGCTTCTTCTGATGGGCCGGCGGTCGGGGAGCAAACGCAAGCTCTGACGACGGCAGAGACCGTGCTCGGCTTCGAAAGCACGCAGGTTTGGTCCGTCAGCAGTGGCACCACGGTGTCGTCCTCGGTGCATTCGCAAGGCAGCGCCGCCCTGAGGGTGACGCCGAATGGCTTCGCGCAGCTGACTTCCGTGCCGCTTTCGACCTTGGCCGGAGCAACGTCTACGCTTTCGCTCGACGTGCAGCCCTCCGGCCCGTTGAGCTGGGGACAGGTGCAGCTGTTCGTCAACGCGCCGTCACGAGGGTTGTACACTGCCTTCGCCGGTCAGGCGTCGCTGCAAGGGTTGCCCGCCAACGCCTTCACCCGCCTGGACTTCGCGCTGCCGGCCAACGTGCAGCAAGCGCTCGCTGGCAGCTACTCGGACCTCACGTTCACCATCGGTGTTGGCGTGCCGCAAGGCTCGGTGGTGCTCGACAACCTACGGTTCGCGGGTCAGACCAGCCCCGACTGCGCCGCTGGCAGCGCCTACACGTTGACCATCAGTGGAGCCGACGGCATCGACCCCGCTACCGTGGAGGGCATCCGCTGCACCTTTTACGAGGTTTATCCCGAGCTCGCGGCCGCCTACAACCCGGCCGCACAAGTCACCGTACCGCTGACCTTCGTGCCCGAAGAGCCGAACATGCCGCCAGCCTGGGCGAGCGGTGGAGCGCTCTTCATCAACAAGGGGCACATCATGCGCAACCCGCTGGACTGGGACGTCATCGTGCATGAGGGCATGCACATCGTCCAAGCGGGCTACACCGGTACCGTGCCAGGCTGGATCATCGAAGGTACCGCCGACTTCGTGCG
>JBEQSW010000555.1:0-7623 GCA_040348565.1 Myxococcales bacterium
CTTCAGCAGCGGAGCCAGCATCCGCTTGGTCGACGAGCAACCGGCCGCCGCCGGCTTCAGCTACATCGTGCCCACGCTGGCGAACGCGAGCATCTCGGTCGTCGCTTCCCAGGGCGACTCGTACGACGCCTACGGGCTCGTCCACAAAGACGGGCTGAGTCCGGGCGACGCCGCCGGTACGCTGAGCATTCCCGCCCCCGCCACGGTTCTATCGCCTACCAGCTCGGGCACCGCGGCTGACCAAACCACGCAGTTCAGCTTCAACGGCAGCGCCGACAGCAAGGGCGCCTACGTCATTCACGTCGAAGCGACGCAATTTTATCAGGCGTTCTACATCGTCACGAGCAAGAAAAAGTTCACCCTTCCCGTCTCCAACGGCTTCGACTGGATCGACAAGCGGGTTTACTACTGGCGCGTGGAGACCTTCGGCGCTCTCGCCACCGTCGACCAAATGGCGGGCCCGACGGGTTTTGCCGACGCCTATTACGGCCCGACCCAATCGACCAGCACCGGCGAGCCGCAAGGCCTGAAGCAGGACAGCGGCTCGTTCACCATGTCCGCCAAAGGCTTCTTTACGTACAAGTGCGTGACGGGTCAGGTTTGCGTAACACCGTGAGGCGGGACGCCCGCACTGTCAGCGCGCACAGCGAAAGCCCTGCGTGACGCCACGGGTGGTCGGATCGTCCGCAACGCGGTAGGTCGAGGTCAAGCTGTTGGCGGAGGAATTCCAACAGCCGCCATGCTCGACGCGCGCGGTGCCGGAAGCGACATTCGCACAGTTTTCGCAGGTCGCCGGCAGGGTGTCGTGCCAATCGAGGTTCCACTCCCAGATCGAGCCGGCCAGGTCCACCTGACCGAACTTGCTCGCGCCCGCCGCACGAGAACCAACCCGCAGAATGTCCTGGAACGCACACCCAGCGCTCCCTGAGGCCAGGCAGTCGTACACGGCGTAGGTTTCGGTGGCGTCCTTCTTCCCACTCGGCACGGGAGTATCACCCCACGGATAGATGCGATTGTCGCTGCCGCCCCGGTATGCGTATTGCGATTCGAGCTCCGTCGGCAAACGACCGCCGTCCCAAGCGCAGAACGCGAATGCTTCGTACCAATTGACGCAATTCATCGGCAAAAAGTCGTTCGTGCCGTTAGCGTTCCACGTTTGAAACTCGGCGTCGCATTGCACGGCCGCCGTGAGGGCCGCCTTGTCCGCCGGCATGGCGCTGTTCCATGCCGTCTGCCAGCCGCTGCCCGCAATCAACGGATGAGCGCCGGCGTCCTTGGCTGGAGGCCCAGCGTAACCGTTCACGTAGGCCCGGAACCTGCCGACTGTGACCTCGTACTTGTCGAGCTCGAAGCTTGCCACCTTACCTACCGTGGAAGCCCCCATCGTGAAGCCGCCCCCGGGAACGCTGGGCGCAGCGCAGCAGTCGTCGTTGGTGGACGCTCCGCAGCCGGCGATGAGCGCAGCACAGCTGCGTGGAGCACACGTCACACCGTCACCGGTGTACCCGGCTTTGCACTCGCACGTGAAACCGCCGGGCGCGTCGCTGCACGTCGCGTGGACGCTGCAGTCGTCGTTGCCGCAAGTCTTCCCGCATACGGACGGCTCGCCGTCGCAGGCGAAACCCGGCTCGACTTCGCAGGTGTCGCTACAGCCATCGCCTGCTTTGGTGTGGCCATCGTCACAGCCGTCGGCTGTCGACTCGGGGCCCACGGTCAGGCCGTCCCCACAAATCGGGGTGCAGTGCGTGGGCTCACCCTCGTCGCAGGTCCACCCCGGCTCGATGCGACAAGTCTTGCTGCAACCATCACCCACGGTTGCGTTGGCGTCGTCGCAACGCTCTTGAGCGTCCAGCACGCCGTCTCCGCAGGTAAGAGACGATGCTTTCGCTCCGGCCTCTCCGACGAGGCCACCCTCGCCCGCGATCTCTCCGCTGGTCGTGCCCGCAGACGCACCGCCACCCGACAGTTGACCGGCACTGGGCTCAGCCGCGCCGCCTTGCTCAGCCGCGCCTTGACCGCCGGCGTCGTTCGGTGCGCCGGCCCCCGCCGGCTCGACCTTATCGTCCCCACCTCCGCCGCACGAAAGCGCAGCCACCACGATCCCCGACGACCAAACCGCCAAGCTCCCTCGTCGCATCCCCTGGGCATTAACACAATGGCAAGTGATCATCCCAGAAAATCCTGGAACGCGATTCACGCGATCTGATTGTACTCAGGGGAGAATACCGAGCGCCGTCGTCGACCACCTCGTGGGAAAATCGCCTCTCCCATCTTGGGTCGTCGCAAACGAAAGGTTTGCCCGCCACAATCGAAGTAGCGTCGCGGTCGAGTTGAAAGCGCGGCAGGAACCGGCTCCGCTTACGGCGCTTGTGCCAAGGCAGAACGTGGGATATTCCGAGGCTTGTGCGGCAATTCTTCTGCTTGCTGAGTGGGCTTGGGACTGGCTCTGCGTCCGTGCAACGGAGGCTCTCGTGAGCCGGGTCGACATGGCTAGAGGCCGATTGGGTGCGCGTCGCTCCCGCACCGTAGCGCCACTCGTTGCGCTGCTCAGCCTGGGCGCTTGCACCAGCATCCTGGGCATCGAAGATCTGCACGAGGGCCCGCGACCCGGCAGCGGCGGTGAAACGACGAGCGCCGGTAAGACGTCGGACAACGCCGGCGAGAGCAACGTCGGAGGCAAGAGCACGGCCGGCAGCTCCAACACCGCCGGCGGCGTCCCCGCCGAAGCGGGCGCGGGCGCTGGCGGCGACTCCCCGCTGGCCGGAGCCACCAACGGCAACCTGGGCGGCGAAGCCGGGCAAGGTGGAGCCCCGAATACCAACAGCGGCACCGTCCACGGCCACGTGATCGATTTCTGGGGTCACGCGGTGCCCAACATCCCCGTGCAAATCGGCGAAGTGTTGGGCAGCACCGACTCCGATGGCGAGTTCGTGTTCGAAGACGTGCCAGAAACGTACGACGTCAGCTGCGTGTTCGATCATACCGGCTTCACGGCGCAGTCGGACGCCTGGGTGTATCAGGGCCTCACGCGCCGCGATCCCACCCTGCAAATGTACGGGGGCGCGACCGAGCGCAGCGGCACGGTCGCCATCAGCTTCTCCCCCAAGCCTGCTCCCACGGACACGCAGACCATCTGGGTGTCACTGGGCGGCCCCGACGGCAGCACCATCTACGACGACATCCCGGCGACCGGCTACTCCGATACCTCCGCCTACTGGTTTGGCCCCGCCACGGCTCAACAGACTGCACACGGCTTGATGTGGCAAAACAACGGCAACGGGCTGCCGACCAGCTACCTCGGGTACGACAGCGCGCTGGTAGCGCTCGCCACCACCGGCACCACCAAGATCTCGCTGGATCTGAGCATGGGCGCGGTTGACTCGGGCAACATCCAGGGAACGGTCACCGGCAACGCCAGCGCCGGCCGCAACAACCAGGTGGCGTTGCGCTTCAACAGCCACGCGACGATGACGCTCGTAGACGACGGAACGGGCCCGAACAGCTTCACCTACCTGGCGCCCAGCATCCCGAACTCGAGCCTTACGGTGGCAGCCGCCGCCGGCTCTCGCTATGAAGGCTGGGCTATCGCTCACGCCGACGGTCTCGCGCCCGGCGCCAAGCCGGTTTTGAAGATCCCGCCGCTCGTTACCATTCTCACGCCCGCCGGCGGCGCGTCCGGCGTCACCGCCGCCACCAAATTCTCGTTCCAAAGCGGCGCCGGTCAAACCGGCCCATTCGTACTGCAGTTCTACAGCCAGGCCGAGGACCTTCCGTACCAAACCATTTACGTGGTGACGGCCAAGAAGCAGCTCACGCTGCCGCCCATCATCGGCGGCGGCTTCAACTTGTATCCGAACAGCGGGTACATCTGGAGCGTGGCAACGCACGGCAATTTCGCATCAGTCGATGAAATGGCGTCGGCCGGCGGCTTCTTGGACGAGTACAGCCGCGATGAGCTGATGCCCGACGGTCCGCGCAACACCACGGGTGAGTTCAGCGACTCACTGACGCGCGGTTTCACCACCGCGCCCTAGACGTTGCGGCGCAGACGGCGCCGCCGCTACCAGCCGAGCGAATCTTTCAGCGCCGCGCTCAGAATGCCGGCCATGCGCGCGTCTTCGGCGACGTTGGGGTGCCAGGCGCAACCGGTGCCTTTGAGCGCGTCTTGCGTGCCAAGGTCGAGCAGCTTGACCTTCTTGTCGCCTTTGGCCGACAGGTCCGCCACCATTTCGTTGATGTAGGCGACGGCGTTGGTGCGATCGGTGCCGGACAGCATGGAGCCGACGGCGCACAGAATGAGCGCGTCCGGATACTTGCTGCGGATGGTGGTCAGGAACGCCGTGTAAGCCGGCTTGAATTTATCGGCGGTCAGGTTGTGGGCGCTGGAGTCGTTGGTGCCCAGGTTGATGACCACCGCTTGCGGCTTAGCGGCAAAGCTCCAGGCGGGCGTCTTCTGCTCGCCCACCGTGTTCGGGAACAAGGCCGGCATGACGTTCTGGGTGCTGCCGCCGTTGTCGCTGTAGATGCCCCAACCCGAGCCGGCCAGCACGCTGGCGTCGGCGTTGACGTCGCGCGCGGCGACGTGAGCGTAAGCTTGGTAGGCAGACTCCGTCTTCGTCTCGAACACGCAGCCACCGCTCGGATCTTGGCCGCCGTTCGGATGCTGCTCGGTACCCAGGTTGCCAAAGCCGGCGCTGATCGAATCGCCGATGACTTCGATCAGCCGACCGGAGAACGCGGGCGGCGTGCCGGGTGTGCCGGCGGCAAAGCCGCTGAACACGCTGTAGGGCAGCCCCTTGCCCTCGGACTCGCGATACAGAGCAATTTCGTGGGGACCCGCGCTCAGGTTGGCGGCAAGCTCGTACGTCTTTTCGGCGCCCGCTACTGGAAAACGCGCGCCCGGTTTGCCGTCGACCACGGGTTGAAAATAGATGTCGCCGCTGCCCTGCGTGCTGAGCTTGGCCGAAACCACGGGCCCCGTGAACGAGCCGACGAAACCGGTACCGGACCAGGCAAATTTGATCGCGTTGGCAGCGCTGACATCGACGCGACCGAACCAGCGGACCCCCGCGGCGATCACCGGCGCAACGCCCGTGTTGGCGGAGCCGCCTGCGGCCGAACCGCCCTGGGCCGAGCCCGCCTGCCCCGCGCCACCGGTGGCTTGCCCCGCCATGCCGGTGCCTCCACCTGAGCCGGGTTGTCCCGCCGCAGCACTACCACCAGCCTGCCCGCTACCGCCTTGAGCCGCGGATGTGCCGGCAACCGTGGCCGCACTGCCCGCCGAGCCGGCGGAGCCGTTCGCCACGCCCCCACCACCGCCCGCGGGCACGGCGGGAGAATTCGGCGACGCCGGGTTGGAGCACGCTAGCGCCGTCAGTAGCGGCAAGGTCAGCCCGAGGGCGTAGAAGGGCCCACTTGCGTGAGGCTCGCGGTGCAACATGCGAACGGCAGATTAGCACGATAACGCACGTCGTTGGTCCGCCCCCCGGGGCCCGCTACAGCTTTTTGCGCAGCAGCTCCCAGGCTTTACGGCGGTGTGAGCGCGCGTCTTTTTCGGCCGAGCTCATCTCACCGAAGGTCCTCGTATCACCCTCCGGCATGAAGATGGCGTCCCAACCGAAGCCATTCGAGCCGCGCGGCTCGAGCGAGAGAGTGCCGTTGGCCACGCCCTCCACCACTTCGGCGCCGCGCTCGGAGCAGATGCCAAGCGCGCACACCGCTCGCACGCGGCGATCTTGCAGGCCGTCGGCGGCGCGACAAATGGACGAAAGCCCGCCCAGCTTCTCCCAGTATTTGATGAAAGGTCCTGGGAAGCCGCCCAGCGCTACCAGCTCCACCCCGGCGTCTTCGACGATCACGGGGCGGCCCAGCTTTTGAAACGCGATCTCGGCTTTGGCCAGCGCTACCGCGCGCACGCTCTCCGCTTGCAGCTCTTCCAGGTCGAGCTCCACGCGCTCGATGGCGGCGCCCAAGATGCGCTCGGCCTCACGCCACTTGTTGACGTTGGAGGTGACGAGCACGAACGGGACGGGCGCGCTCACCCTGCCTCCAGATTGGCAAGCTCTGCCTCCAGCGCTTCCCACCGGGCCACCAGCTGGTCAATCTCGGTGCCGAGCGCGCGCTCTTCGCGCTCCAGCGCCACCACGTCCGCCTTGCTGGTTCGTTCGTAGAATCCGGGCTCGCACCACATGGCGGCGATGGCCGCCTTGCGCTTTTCGGCGCGCTCAATCGCCGCCAGCGCCTCGTCGCGCTGCCCGGGAAGCTGCTTTTTGCGGTTGTTGCGGCGCTTCTGCTCCTCCCAAGACAGCGTGTTGGCCACCGGCGCGACCTCCACCACCTTGTCGCGCTTCGCCCGCAACACGGCGGCTTCGGCATCCAGGTGGTCGTCGCCGCAGCGCGCCAGGTACTCGGCGTAGGTGCCGGGGAAGTCGCGAAAGCCTTGCTCGGTCACTTCCAGAATGCGCGTCGCCAGCGCCGAAACGAAGGCGCGGTCGTGCGACACGAACAGCACCGTGCCCTCGAACCCGCCGAGCGCGCGCACCAGGGCGTCGATGGCTTCTAGATCGAGGTGGTTGGTCGGCTCGTCCAGCACGAGCACGTTCGGCTTTTGCACCATGATTCGGCAGAAGACCAGGCGCGCCGCCTCGCCACCGGACAACGCCGAAACCGGCTTGTTCACGTCCTCACCCGAGAACAACATCCGCCCCAGGTGGCCGCGAACGGTGCTGGTGCCTTCCGCGGGGATGGTATCCCAGATGATTTGCAGGGGCTTGGCCGCGCCGTCGGGCAACACCTCGTGGTGATCTTGCGGGAAATAGCCGACGCGCGTTTCGTGGCCCCAAGCCACGCTGCCGGCGTCCTGCTGCAAGTTGGCGGTCGCGATCTTCAGCAAGGTCGATTTACCGAGGCCGTTCGGGCCGATGATGGCCACGCGCTCGCCGCGGCGTAACACCAACGACACCCCGGACAAGACCCGCTTCGGTCCGAACGACTTGACGATGCCGTCGAGCGTCAGCACCTCTTTTCCGCTCGGCCGCTCCGGGTCGAACTTGAACAGGGGCGTGCGGCGCGTGCTCGTCTCCAGCTCTTCGACCTCGATTTTCTCGATCTGCTTCAGCCGGCTCTGGGCTTGGCGAGCTTTGGTGGCCTTGGCGCCGAAGCGTTCGACCCACGCCCGCTTTTCGGCGATGGTCGCTTCAGCGCGCGCGACCTCGGCTTCTTTGCGGGCCCGCACCTCGGCCTTTTCGATCACGAAATGCGAGTAATTGCCGGGATAAATCTCGATCGTGCCGTAGTCGACGTCGAGGATGTGCGTGGCCACGTTGTCGAGGAAGCGCTGGTCGTGCGAGATGACCAGCGCGCAGCCGCGGTACTGCGCCAAGAACTTTTCGAGCCAGCGGATGGACAAGATGTCCAAGTGGTTCGTCGGCTCGTCCAACAGCACCACGTCGGGTCCGCCGATCAACACCTGAGCGAGCAAGACGCGCAGCTTGAAGCCGCCCGAGAGCGTGCCGAGCGGCTGACGGTGCACGGCCACCGGAATGCCCAGACCTTCGAGGATGTGGCTGGCGCGCGCCTCGAGCGTATAGCCGTCGTGAGCCGCGATCTGATCTTCGAGCTCGG
>JBEQSW010000323.1:0-6724 GCA_040348565.1 Myxococcales bacterium
AGAACGCGCCGTTGTCCCACGACAGCTTGGAGAACGACTCGGGCAGCTCTTGCAGCCAAGCGTTGTTGGCGTAGCGGCCGTCGTAGATCTTGGGGCAGGGCACGAAACGCACTTCGAAGCCGCCGTTGGAAACCTCGCCGGACAGCTCGCGCTCGCTGAGCTTGATGGGCGGAATCGACGTGAGCTTGGGCGAGACGCGGTCGAAGGCCGAGCCCTCGACGATGCCGTCGTGGACCGCCTTGCGGAAGCGACGATCGTCGCCGAGCAAGCCCTTGTGCTGCGCCCGCACGAGCTCCAAGCCCTTCGGCTCTTCACCGAGCAGGCGCGCCAACAGCTCGAGTGCCGAGCGACCGCCGAAGATGGGCGCAATCAGCGGCTGGACGATGCTGATGGTGCCGTCGTAAGCGCGCGCGTCGCCCCAGCTTTCCAGGTAGTGCGCCGCCGGCACGTGCCAGGTCGCGCCCTGAGACGTCTCGTCTTCGTACAGGCCGAGCCGTACGCTGAACGCCACCTTCTCGAGCGCGGCCGCGAAGCCCACGTCGGCGGGCGCGTCGTAAGCGGGGTTGCCGCCCAACACGAACAACGTTTCGACACGACCGGCGGCCATCTCGTCGGTCAGCGCCTTCAGGCCCTCGAAGTCCGAGGTGGCCGCGTCTGCGCGGTCTTCGGTGTAGAACACCGTGCGACCGGAGTTCCCGAGCAGCACGTTCAGGCGCTCGACTAGCGCGTGCACTTCGGCCGGTTGGTGCAAGCCGGCGACCACGATGCTCTTGCCGATGTTGGCCAGCAGGTCCTTGGCGACTGCGTCCAAGAACTTTTGCACTTTGGCGTCGCTCAAAAACGCGCCGCTTGGCTTCGGCTGACCTGCGCCCTGCTCCGGTAGGGGGCGGGCCTTGGCGCTGATCTCGGCGTCCAAGTAAGCGGCCACGGCCTTGATCTGCTCCGAGCGCAGGGCCAAGCGGTGGTCGGCGGTTGCGCCCGTCGAGCTGAAAGCGCTCTCGATCACGTAGAGGCGATTCATCTCCTCGTGGTCGGGAGTACGGCCGTGGGTCAGGCCGCGCGCGTTGGCCAAGCCACTGGGGAACGACGGCGCGACGAAGTCGGCGTCGAGGCTGAGGATGACTTTGGCTTCGGCGAACGAGTAGTGAACGCGGTGCGGCTTGCCGAACGCCAGCGCGGTGCCAGCGGCGCGGCCGTTCGTGGCCAGCGGCTCGAACGTGACCCACTTGGACAGCGGGAACGCCGCCAGCCAGCGATCTTTCAAGGCGCCCAGCGTGGGCGACGAGCTGCGCTCGGACAGGACACGCAGCCCTTCGCCGCGGGTCGTGCGCAGCTTCTTCAGCTGCTCTTTGGCGGCCTTGTCGAAGGCCTCGAAGGTCGAGACGTCACGGCCTTCGCCGTTCTTCTGGCTGACCGCGTCGCTGCGGTCCGGGTCGTACACGCCGAGCACGCTGCCCTGGTGGTAGGTGCTGGCCGCGCCCAAGCTGTCCGGGTGCAACGGGTTGCCGTCGATCTTGATCGGGCGGCCGTCGTAGCTGGTGGCGTGCAAACCGTGCGCGATGCCGTTCAGCTCCATGGCCGTCGCGTAGCGGCTGGTGGTGCCCGGGATGACGCCCTCGGGGCGGCGCGTCATCGGCAGGATCTTGTCCTCGTGCCAGCGGCAACCGGCCAGGCCCGCCATCGAGAACGACGCGCCCATCACCTGCATGAAGCGGCGGCGGCCCGGCGAGTCCGGCGGCAAGCCCTGCAGCGGCTCGGCGAACTCGCGCTCGACGGCGTCGCGGAACTCCGGAGTCTGATCGAGCTCGGCCAGGCTGCGCCAGTAGGTGGGGCGAGCTGCGGCCGTGTCTGTGGCGCGCGGCGATTCGCTGCGCTCCGAAACAACCCTAAGCTTCTTGTTCATCGATGACATGTCGAGCAGTCGGTGGGCGGGTTGATGTGGTTCTCGGCCCGCAGCTTGGCGCCGTAGGCCTCGGGGTCGCCGTTGGGCGCCTTCCAGGTCATATTGGTGACCTCGCTCGGTGGGCGGAGGTTCGGTTCCGGGTGGCGATGGCAGTCCAAGCACCAGCCCATGCTGAGCGGCTTGGCCTGGTACACCTCATCCATCTGGTCGATGCGGTCGTGGCAGGTCACGCAACCGACGCCGCGCGTCACGTGCGCGCTGTGGTTGAAGTAGGCGTAGTCGGGTAGGTCGTGGACCTTGAGCCACTCGACCGGCAGGCCGCTGGCAAAACTGTCGCGGACGGGAGCGAGCTTGGGGCTCGTCGTCCAGACCTTGCTGTGACAGTTCATGCACGTGGCCGTCGGGGGGATGGCGGCGTGCGCTGCCTTCTCGACGGTATTGTGGCAGTAGCGACAGTCGATCCCCATCTGGCCGGCGTGCAGCTGGTGGCTGTACGGGACGGGCTGCTTCGGCTGGAAGCCGACGTCCGTCGTTTGAGGGGAAGCGCCGTACCAGACCAGGCCAATCACGTAGATAGGCGCAGTGCTCAGGAACAAGCCGGCGAGCTGTCGTGTTTTATTGGCCCAACGAGGGAAGACGAAGAGGCTCATGAAGACAGACCGAGCGTGCACGCACGCGACGCCCGCGGCCGCCGTGTGCGAAGGGTTATCGAGGTGCAGGTCATTTGGGGCGGGGTGAATCTGCCGTTCCCGCCTCTGCAACACGCCGGCTTTGTTTCAGAAAGCCGCGTCAGGGGCGGGTTCGAATCGCCTGGACTACGGCGATTTCCGCTGGGGACGCGCCGCCTTATGCGCCGCTCCAAACCAAATGTAAATGATCACGCGCGGCCGAGCGCTCGGATGTCTCGCAAACATCCGTAATCATTAAATATAGTATCGTATGGTAGGGCTGTTTCAGCAGGCTGGAAGGCGCCCAAGCCGTGACAGCTGTGCCACGACGCGTCGGAGCCGTTCGGCCCTCGCGGCGCCGATGAAACGGCCCTGATCAGGACCACGAAACAAACCAAAGCCGGTCGCGCTTACGCGGACCGGCTTGGTTTACCTATCGATCGACAGGTGACGACGGGCGGCAGCGATCAGAACTCGCGCATCTGGCGACGGATCTTGCCGATGGCTTGCTCTTGCAGCTGGCGGATGCGCTCACGCGACAGGTTGTACTTGTCGCCAATTTCTTTCAGCGTGAGCTCGTCCTCGTTGTCGAGGCCGAACCGCCAGCGAATGATGCGCGACTCGATCGGGGTGAGGGTGCCGAGCAAACGCTGCACCTCTTCGGCCCATTTGGCGTTGGCCAAACAGTCGTAGGGCGACAGCGAATTCTCCTCGACCAAGAAGTCGATGAAGCGGCGCCCGTCCTCGTCACCGACCGGGCGGTCGAGTGAGAACGGCGTGTCGGCGTACAGGTCCTTGACCTTGTCGAGCTTGTCGCGGGGAACGCCCGTTTCTTTCTCGAGCTCTTCGATCGTCGGCTCTTTGCCGGTACGAGCGATGATGGTCTGCGTCGCGCGCGACACGCGGTTGTACGTGTCGAGCATGTGCACCGGAATGCGCACGGCGCGGCCCTTGTCGGCCAGGGCACGGCTGATGGCATGCCGAATCCACCACGAAGCGTAGGTGCTGAAGCGGTAGCCGCGGGTGTGGTCGAAGCGCTCGACCGCTTTCATCAGGCCGATGTTGCCTTCTTGAATCAGGTCGATGAGCGGCAGCCGGCCGCGGTTGTAGCGGCGCGCGATGCTGACCACGAGCCGCAGGTTCGCTTTCACGAAGCGGTTCTTGGTTCGGCGCTGGGCGGAGTCGGTTGCCCTTACCTTGTCGAGGTAACGCTTGTAGGCGGGCGTCTCGGGAATGTTCTCGACCTCGACCTCGGCCGTGTCCTCGTCCGGCAAGCGGCCGGCGTCCTTGGCCAAGCGCAGAGCGCCGTGCATCCAGATGCGGTCGGAGTCCGGCAAACGCACGTCGTGCGCCAGCGACTGCGACAGCTCCGTCCAGCTGCGCTGTTGATCGGCGTGCAGCTTGCTCCGCTGCTTCTTGTAGATCTTCACGAGCTTACGGAGCTCGCCGATCTGCGCGATTTCCGGCCGCTCTTCCGGATTCATCTCGTTCAAGCCGGCGTCCAGCATGTCGAGCATGCGCTCGGCAACCGGCACGTAGGCCAGCAGCGCTGCCCAGTGGTCCATCTCGGCTTGCTCCACCGCTTGCGCGGCGCGCAGCTCTTCGTCGGGCCCCATCACCTGGTGGGTCGCCATGTCGCGGAAGTAGCGCGACAGCATCGAGTCGTTCGAGGCGTCGGCCGTGGGGGCGGGCGCTTCGGACGCGAAACCAGCGACGTCCCCTCCGGCGGCGTCGAGGAACTCCTCCGGGCTGTCAGGCCCGGACTCGGAGCTCAGGCCCGACGGAGCGGCTCGCACGGCAGTCTGCTCGGGCGAGTCCTCGGTGTACTCTTCCTCGCGGCGCGGCTGAGTGTTGGTGCTCTTCTGGGACATAGTGGGCCTTGCCTTACTTTGCGGTCGGGGGGGCGGGGGCTCTACCCCGCGCTCTGGCGCGGTGGGCGCAACGGGGAAGCGCAGCGCCTTTGCAGCATCGGGACGTTTCGGTGAAGTTTTCAGCAATTTGCGTGCCGTGACAGTGGCGCTCGGCGGGGGAGGTGGCGGAGGCGTTGCCGGCACACCACGACCGGGACCGTTTTGCGGTGCTGGCAGACTCTTCTTTGGTACCCGGTGCGCCATAAAATCAGTTTGAAACTCGGTTAGTTTTAGATACGTTGCCCGACGGTCCAGAGATCCACTCGGCGGCGGATTTTGCTTGGGGTGCGGTCGGCCGGTTTGACCGAGGTTGCGGGTTGTGCATCTGTCTTGGGGACCCGAGGGGCCGGGGCCGATCACTCAACAACACTACGGCGCTTCTGTTCCGCGACGTTAGATGCGCGGCGAAAACGCCTTATTTACATCAGGCTGGTTTGGGGTTTCGTCAACCTGCCGGGACTACCGGGTGGCGGGCCGTTAGCACAGCGGAGGCCGTCTGCCAGCTGGGCTGGCTGTCGAAGTCGCGACCGCGGAGCCCGGGTGGGTTGCAAGTATTGCGAGGTCGGCGGCCTGAGCGACCACCCGGTTGGCGGCGGCACAGGCTGTGCCGCGGCCCTGGCACGAAGGTCCCGTTCGGGGACTTCAAGATGTCGGGATTGTCTCCGCCGGGGACAGATACTGAAAAAGCCGGTCTCGTCAGTTAGACGAGTCCGGCTTTCAGATGTGAAATCTGGCCTTGCATTTCGCGAGGCCAGATTCGGCTAACTACTGGATTCGGTCGCAGCGCGTGGTAGGCCTTTGTCGGGGCCTGTAGGGCGATGCGGGTGAGCAGCTAGCCTTGCTTGGCCACGGCCATCTGGGCGAGCTTGGCGAAGGCCGCCGCGTCGTTGATGGCCATGTCGCTGAGGACCTTGCGGTCGAGCTCGAGCCCGGCCTTCTTGAGACCCGCCATCAGACGAGAGTAGCTGGTGCCGTTGGTGCGGCAAGCGGCGTTGATGCGCGCAATCCACAGCTGGCGGAAGTCGCGCTTGCGCAGCTTCCGGCCGATGTAGGCGTACTGCCACGACTTCCACAGCACGTGGAAGGCTTGGCGGTAGCGGTTCTTGCGGCCGCCGAAGAAGCCTTCGGTCTGCTGAAGGACGCGCTTGTGACGACGACGGGGACTCGGACCACGTTTTACTCGGGACATGGGCGCTCCTCTCGATCAGCCGTAGGGAAGAAGGAGTTTGACGCGGCCTTCCATGGCCTTGTCGACCATGTCTTGGTCGCGCAAGCGACGACGGCGCGTGCGGGATTTCCCGATCATGTTGTGCTGCGCACCGCACTTGGAGCGGCGAATGCGGCCACTTCCGCTGATTTTGAACCGCTTGGAGGCGGCTCGGTTCGACTTCATCTTCGGCATGATCGACTCTCCACGGAGACCTAAGCTCCAGACCGGGGTCCTCGAAATGAGGCACTTGTAGCCCGGGGGGCCGGACTTATGACGGAAGCCCCAGCGCTCGTCAAGGGGCCGACAAGGCGGGTGACACGAGGAGCGGCAGCGACGAGCCGCGTGGGGAGGGGCCCCGCCGAATTTAGTTCGGCGGGGAGGGGCGGCGGGTGCCGCCCCTCAAGGCAGACACATCTTGTAGCGTTGAACGTGGAGCTCCGTGCCGTCGGCGGTGGCGTTGGGCTGAATCCAGGCGACGGCCACCTGCTCGGTGGGAAGGATGCCCACCGCAGGCCAGTCCGGCCCCGCGAAGCCCGAAGCTTCGGACGTGTCGTTGTGAGCAATCCGCAGGAGACCGGTATCCGGGTCGCCACCGATGCTGGTCGACTGAGCTTTGCCGGGCGTCGAGAAATCCACCCGCCCGAGCGCCAGGCTCAGCCGGCCCTCGGCGACGCTGGAGTCGTCGTCGCGGGTCGTGACCTGGGGGATGGCGGCGACCGAGTAGACGATGCCAGGGTCGTCGGTCGGAAAATGCAGGGTGGCGCCCGAGACGTTGCGCAAGCCGTTGGAAGGAGTGGCCTTGCTGCAGTCCTCGGGCAGCGGGGTGCAGGTGCCCTTGGAGCAAGCAACCGCGCCACCGCCGGTGGTCAGATAATCTGCCCCGTAACGCGTGACGTTGGTCAGCCACACACCAGGTATCTGAGTCGAGATGGCTGAAGAGCTCAGGTAGTCGCCGGCGCGCGTTTCGCATTCGGCGAGCCGCGCACGGTTTTGACCGGCGGTCTCTACATAGGTACCCACGGCGTTGCCGGCA
>JBEQSW010000643.1:0-12866 GCA_040348565.1 Myxococcales bacterium
GGTGGAAGCCGCAGCTGCTGTCAGTCAAGGGCAAGCAAGGGGGGCGGGCCATCACAAAATCGACAATTCGGGGCCGAGGCCGAGGGCCGCGGAGAAGCGCGGTGTGTCGAAGGCCGGGCCGTAGCCGTCGACGACGAACGAATGATTCGCGAGCGTGACGAGGCCGGTCAAGCTCGCGCGGACCGAGAGCACCCGCGTAATCGACAACCGGAAGGCCAGCCCCGGACCTGCACCGACCCACAACGAATGGCTCGCCCGAGAATGGTCGAAGCCCTGCCCGTTACCGGTAAGCCTTCCGGCCGCGACTCGACCGCACCACCAACCATCCCACCGGCCCCGCTGAGATTGAGCCAGCGCGAAGCAGCCTTCACCGAAGGCGAGCGTGAGCGACAACGCGACCTTGGTCCCCGCGATGTCGGTGAAGGGTGCGTCGCGCGACGCGAGCCACATGCCACCCAGACTCCCCTCCCAGCCGCCGCGACGAACGCTGGCAGCGACGTCCACGGCCGGCGCGAACGCGCCCCCCAAGAATCCGAGAGTGAGCGCGCCCTCGCCGCGGAAAAGCGCGCTCAGCGGCGCGGCCGCCGGTGAGCGCGGAGGCGACGTGACCGGCGGTGTAGGAGGCGAAGGCGAAGGCGAAGGCGACGCGACTTTCGGCTCGGGCTCCGTAACCTCAGCGGACGGGAGCGGGGCCGGCGGCTCGTCGAACGACGCCGCTGCCTCGGGCGGCACGAGATCGAGCAGCACCGCGACCACCACCGCGGCCGCGTCGGCCAGCTTTGCGCAGTCGGCGCCCTCGGTGCGCAGGACGCGCTCGCCGGTCTTGGCTCCGGATGCGCGGATGAGCGCGCGGAGCGAGCTCTGGTCACCGTCGAATTGGACCAAAACCTCGAGCGGCGTGCTCGACGGCGTCGGCGGCGCGGCGCCATGAGCCAGGGCCGCTTGTACCAGCGCTTGCTCGCTCGGGCAGGCCAGGGCGCGCTCGGTCCGTTCGACCCGCACTTCGCCCCCCGGCACTGGCTCGCCGAGCGCCTGGTTCGTGACGAGCAGCACGAGCAGCAAGAAACGCCGAAACAACATGGAGTTCGTGGTCGACGGCGAACAGCGCCGCTCCGCCGACCCATCCAAGCATTTTTCGTGATGGCGCGCCTCCCCCGTTGCCCTTGAATGGCGTTGGGTCGAGCACTCGCTCGATCGGAAATTGGAGCTTGGCGAATGAGGAACGCGATCGGCGTCTTTTTGGTTCTGGGCGTGCTCGGAGCATGCGGGGCCACGTCGGTGGGCTCGATGGACCCGATCGAAGGAGGCACCTGCTCCAAGAACGGAGCTACGGCCACGGCCGCAGACGGGTGCACGCCCTGTACGTGCGCGGCCAAGGTTTGGAAGTGCCAGCCGGACGCGTGCGAGGCCACGACCGGAGGTGACGGGCAGACTCCCGCGAGCGGCGGTGAGGCGCCCACAAGTAACGGTGCGGCTCCGGCAGGCGGCGAGGTCAGCGCCAGCGGCGGCGCGGTCGGAGTGCCGGCGGGCGGAAGCTCGAGCGGAATCACCGGCACCGACCCGAACCCGGTCGTGGTCGCGGGTCACTGCGCGCGTACGGTCCCCGCGCCGCCCGAGCCGCCGCCGACGAACGCCAGCAAACGCCCCTGCGACATTTACGCCGAAGACGGAGGTCCCTGCGTCGCAGCGCACAGCACCGTGCGCGCGCTGTACGCCACCTACGACGGACCGCTCTATCAGCTCAGAAGCGCCGACAACACGACTCGCGACATCGGCCCCACCGTCGCCGGCGGCTTCGCGGACGCGGCCGCCCACGACGCGTTCTGCGCAGGCACGACCTGCACCATCTCGGTGATCTACGATCAATCCGGCCAGGGCAACCACCTCACGAAAGCACCGCCCGGAGGCGCAAAGACCACGCCCGGCAACGAGGCCCTGGCGGCCGCCGCACCCGCCGCCGTCGGCAGCAAAAAGGTGTACGGCGTTCACATCGTTCCGGGCGTTGGCTATCGCAACAACGACGCCTGCGGCACCGCGATGGGCGACGCCGCCGAGACGATGTACATGGTCGCCGCGGGCGACGTGTACAACGGCGGCTGCTGCTTCGACTACGGAAACATGGAGCGCAACAGCCGCGACAACGGCGAGGGCACGGCCGAGGCCGTCTACTTCGGCAGCAACACCATTTGGGGCAAGGGCGCCGGCTCGGGGCCGTGGGTGATGGGAGACTTGGAAAACGGGCTCTGGGCGGGCAACGTGACGCCGTACGCATCCAACTTACCGATCGACCACAAGTACGTCACCGCGATGTTGAAGGGTGACGGCCCGGGCAAGAACCATTGGACGCTCAAGAGCGGCGATGCCCAGGGCGGCACATTGATCATGCCATTCGACGGCGCGCGACCCAGCTTCCGCTACGATCCCATGCGAAAGGAAGGCGGTGTGGGCTTGGGCACGGCTGGCGACAACAGCAACGCTGGCTTGGGCAATTTCTTCGAAGGCGTCATGACCGCGCACTACTCGTCCAACGAAGCCGACGACGCCGTCCAAGCCGACATCGTCTCGGTCTACGGCGCGCGCTAAACACGGTGGTGGGCTGCCACGCCGCAGCCTGACTCGCAGAAGCTTCTGTGTCGGATCCAGGCCACCGCGAACGAGCGAGCGAGATTTTTTTCACAGGGAGGACGGGAGGACGGGAGGACGGGAGGACGGGAGGACGGGAGGACGGGAGGACGGGAGGACGAGACAGAGGCGAGAATTTTGGGGCTCGCGCTGCCGCCAGCGTGCCTGCAGCGCCTTCAGCTTTGTCCCTCGCAGCGTCTCTGAATGACTTCGCATGCGAAGTCATCGCGATGCGCTTTGATTGCGAGGCGCATTCACTAGCGAATACGAGCAGTTGAAGGTTCACTGCCAGCGGAAGCGGAGATGACTTCGCATGCGAAGTCATTCCGTCGCGAGCGAAGGCTCGAATCGGCAGCCAACTCGAAATGGAATCAGCGGGAGAACGACAGGGCGAGACGGAGGCGAGAATTTGGGTACGCGCTGCCGCCAGCGAGTCTGCAGCAGCGTCGCGGGCTCAATTCCTCCAGCTTTCTGCCGAAGGAGATACTTTTGGTTTTGGCCTTCCAAGAACGACAATGCGCTCTCGCCTCCCCCCACCTCCCGTCCTCTGCTGCAAATCTGCGAGGCTCTCGCGAGTTGCGATCAGAACGCTGGTAGCCCGAGGCGCTCGCGCGGAGAGACCTCGCGACGCCACGGAAGCTTCTGCCATTCAGGCTGCATTTGGGCAGCCCAACCGCTCCGGGGGGAGCGGAGGCTGCGGCGGTTATTCTTCGGAGTCCATGCCGAGGTCGTCGCCGAGGGCTTCGCCGCGGGTCGTCTTCAAGGCTTCGCCGTTGGCGCCGTCGCGGCGGACTACCATGGTGTAGCGGCTGGTGGTGTCCTCGCTTTCGCGCGCCACGACGGTGATGACGTTGATGCCGGGCTGGAGCTCGGTATCGAGCGAAAATTTCAGCTTAGTTTGGTCTTCGGCCTTGCGGTTCGATTGGTAGAAGACCTTCTTGGAGCCGACGAAGATGAAGGTGTCGAGCACCTTGTCCGAGTCGTTGGCTTGGCCTTCGATGTGCACCTTGGCGTCGCGCACCGAGAGCTTGGCCGGCGTGACCTCGAGCAGCGGCGGCGAGTGCGAAAGCAGCGGCTTGAGCGCCACCTTCACCGGACCGGCGGCGCCGTCCTTCAAGGCCTTGGTTTCCACGAAGCCGAAGCGGTCGTCACCCAAGCTGACCTTGGTGTAAGGGCCGAAGGTTGCGAGCTTGTCGAGCACGGCGCCCTTGTCGACCTCGGCCAGGACCGGCGCGGCGCCGAGCGGTTGGCCGCGCACGCCTGCAACCGTGGTGAGCGCCACCTTGCCGGTCGCTTTGACGAGCGACAGCGGGCTCTTGGTCAGCGGCAACTTCACTTTTTCGCTCGAGCCGACGCGCAAATCACGGTCGGTGACGCTGAGCTCGAAGTTGACGAAGTTTTCTTGCAGCTCGTCCAGCACGTCGAACGTGAACGCCACCGTGCGGCTGTCGCCCGGCTTCAGGTTCGAGACGTCGAAGCGGCCGGCGTGCAGCAACAGCCCGTCACCGGTCAGGTTGCGCAGGTTGGCCTGCGTCTCGAAAGATTTGCCTTTGCCGACGTTTTTGACGGTCATGTAAACCGTCGCGCCTTCGCCGCGAGCAATTTGGCCGTCGCCGTTGCCGGGGCGGTTGTCGGCAATTTGATACGTGTACGCGAAGATGGGCTGCGGCTGGGCGGTGATGGTGGTCCGCACTTCGCCTTCTTGGGGCGGCTCGGAGCCTTCGGCGAAGAAGCGCACTTTGATCACGTCGGCGCGGGTGTCGGCGTCGAGCGGGATTTTGCAGACGCGCTTGGCGTCGAGCGGCAGCGGATCCGTAGAGCCCGCCTTGTGACCGTCGATGTCGCAGAAGCCGAGTGGCACCGTCGCGGTCTTGGTCTCACCCGGCATCACTTTGCCGAACACCAGCTCCTTCTCGTCGAAGTAAGCGCCGTCGCTCTTGGTGATGGCGCGCAGCTGATACACCGGCGCCGTGCCCTTGTTCTTCACGGAGACCTTGATCGACATGCTGTCACCCGAGGTCACGGTGTCGTTCGGCTTGTCGGTCTTGGTGGTGACCTCGAAGTCGCTGGGCTTGGGCGCGTTGGGGAAGTCTTTGGGCGGCGCCGTCCAGTCGATGTCGATGCGCTTCAGGTCGCCGGCGATGGCGTCGACCTCGGTGCCCTGCAGCTTTTCGAGCACGGGTTTGACCGCGCGCAGCTGTTCGAGCCGCTTGCCTTGCGGCATTTTGCTGGCCAAATCTCGGGCGATTTTGATGGGCGTATCCAGCTCGAACTCGTCCTCGATGTCGCCGCCGCGCTCGCGAATTTTGGCGCGCTCGGTCTCGGGCAAGTTGAAGCGCATGCGGAAGAACGACTGCTCGGTGGGGTGCTTGGCGGCACCGGTCAGGCTCTTGGTCAGATCGCGCTCGCGCAGCCCGCGCTCGGAGCGGTACAGGTCCATTTCGAGCGTGTCGGCCGTCATCGGGTCGAGCTCGACGTCGGGCGCGACGCCTACGCCTTGAATCGAAATGTCACCGGGCGTCAGGTACTGCGCGATCGTCAGCTTGAGCGCGGCGTGCTCGGGCGTGACGTTCGGGAACACAAGCTGCACCGAGCCCTTGCCGAACGTGGTCTGGCCGACGATCACGGCGCGGTCCAGGTTCTTGAGCGCACCGGCGACGATCTCGCTGGCGCTGGCGCTGGAGCCGTTGACCAAGACGGCGATCGGGTAGTTCGGCTCCGTGCCGTGGCGGGTGGCGCGCTTTTCTTCGCGCCCTTCCGAGGTGCCGACGGTGGAGACGATGACGCCGTCTTCCAAGAAGCGATCGGCAATCTTGGCGGCCTGCTCGAGCAACCCACCCGGGTTGCCACGCAAGTCCAGCACCAGACCTTTGATCTTTTCTTTCTTGCCCAGCTCACCCAGAGCTTCGTCCAGCTCGTCGGAGCTGGAGGCCTGGAACTGCTTCAGGCGGATGTAGCCCACGCCGCCGCCGAGCGAGCGGTAGTCGACGGATTTGACCTGGATTTCCTCGCGCGTCAGCTCGAACGGGCGCGAGCCGGCCCAGCCTTCGGGGCCGTCGCGGTGCACCCAAACCGTGACCTTGGACCCGGGCTTGCCGCGCAAGCGACCGACCGCGTCGTCGAGCGGCATGTTCAAGCTCGACTCGTTGTTGATCTTGGTGATGCGATCCAGCCGCTTCAAGCCGGCGCGACCGGCGGGAGTGCCTGGCATCGGACGCATCACGGTGAGCGCTTGGTCACGGATCGAGATCACGATGCCGAGCCCGCCGAAGTGGCCCGACGTCGACAAGTTCATCTCGCGGTAGGCTTCGGGGCTCAGGAACACGCTGTGCGGATCGAGCGTGCGCAGCATGCCGTTGCAGGCCGCGTACTCGACCTCACGCAAGTCGACCTCGGTGTCCTTCAGGTTGGCTTGCAAGAAGCTGAACACTTCCCGCAAGCGAGCCGCCACGTCCCACGGCCCCTGCACGTTGTCGACGCGGAACTCGGCCGACTCGCTGTCGACCTGCACCTTGACGACTTTGGCTTTGTCTTCGTGACGCACGATGACCTGCGCGACCTCGCGCTGAATCTCGTTCAGGGCCGACAGGAACATCTGCCGCGGCTTCACCCGGCTCGGGTCGACGTACTTGGTGCGGATGGTGTTGAGCGTCTCGTTGACGGCCGTAAGCTGCGTGAGATCATACGGAGCTTTGGGTTGGCCCGGCGCCGTGACCGCGTGCGCCGACTCGAGCCCGCGCCAGAGGCCGCCCGTCCCCGACTGCATCGAAAAATACGAAGCGATTCCGAATACGGTGAGGATCAGAATCGCGCGGCCAAGCCGCTCCAGGAAGCGCATGGGGCGAGTATAGCCCTTCACGCTCCGGCTACACTCGTGTAAGCGCAATTTCACGCCTTGGCCGAGCCGCCGTCATTCTCGTCTCGCGGAGCCAAGCCCCCGCTGAAAGAAGTCCACGATCCCCGCGGGCATCACTACTTTCCCGGCTACCTGAAGGCGCGTGATCGGGAGCAGCTGCTGACCTGGCTGCAGGCGCTCCGGCCGATTTGGGAGCAGCGCTACTCCACGCGCCGCGCCCCGCCCGCGGGCCAGGAACAACGCGAGCTCTTGCGCCCGGTGTATTGGCTCGGCAACTGGCAGTTCGCCTGCTTGGATTATTACCGTCCGCCGCGCGGCACCATGGACCGCTGCGTGGCGGCCGAGCCGTTTCCGGACGTGCTTGCGCGCATCGTGGCCGACACGGAGCGCCGCATCGCCAAGCTGTTTCCGCGGAAAGATATTCCCGCCGGCTATCGGCTGAACACCTGCCTGGTCAATTTCTACGGCGCGCGCCAGCAAGGCGAGCGTTGGCTCGACACGGCGCGGGTGGGCGAGCATCGCGACTTCGAGCCCGGACCGGTCGCGTCGCTGTCGATCGGCGAGCGCGCGCTATTTCAGTTCGTCCGGTCGCGGCGAATCGGTGAGCGCGAGGCGCCCCTGGTCTCGCAGTGGCTGGACGATGGCAGCCTGCAAATATTTGGCGGCAGCTTCTTCAAAGACCGAGTCTTTCATCGCGTGCAGCGGGTCGACAAGCGCGCCGGCTTCACTCTGCCTCCCGAGATTGACGGCTTTCGGACCCGTCGCATCAACTTCACCTTCCGCTTCGTGCCCAACGAGCACGTCATCCCTTTCGGCAAATTGGGGCAAGAAGCGCGGGAGGACGTGCGCGGCTACGTGGAGCAGCTGGCGCAAAGCTCGGCCTTCTTCGAGCGCGCGCTGGCGGCGCGGCGCTGACGCCCCCATTTCCCCACACGTTCCGTGTGAATCGGCCGCCTGGCCTCGTGCCCGGGCCCTGCTAGGCTCAGGCCTCACAACTGGGAGGTTGGTGGTCATGCTCAGACAGTCCTGGGGTTTCTGCGTGCTGGCGTTGGTTGGTTGTAGCTTCAGCGACGGCGCGTCGCCGTCGGGCTCGCTGTTCGAGGGCGACGCGGGCGCGACCGGCATCGCGCCTGGCGAGCCCGTGGGAGGCTCGAGCTTCATCGGAAAGTCTCAACCGCCGCTGCCGAGCGCCGTGGTCGAGGCGGCCGAGCCACCGCCGCCGGTGAGCGGTGGGACCTTGTTGGTTTCGCGCGACGAGAAGACGGCCATCGTGGCCGACCCGGATCGTGACCAAGTGTTGGTCGTCGATTTGACGAGCCTGGCCGTCACTCGCACGTTGACGCTCGCAGCTCACGCCGAGCCGGGACGCGCCGCCCAAGATGCCGAAGGCAACGTGCACCTCGTGCTGCGCGGCTCCGGCCAGTTGATGACTTTCGATCCGGCCACCGGCAACATCGTTGGAACGCGCAACGTCTGTGCTTACCCGCGCGGCGTCGCGGTTTCGGACAGCGAGCACCTCGTGCACGTGGCGTGCGCGGAGGGCAAGCTCGTGACGCTGTCCACGGATGCGACCAACGAGGTGCCGACGCGGACGCTCACCCTCGACCACGATTTGCGTGACGTGGTCGTCACATCCGATGGGCTGTGGGTGAGCCGTTTCCGCTCCGCCGAGGTGCTGCGCATCGACGCGACCGGAAAGCTAGTGAACCGCACCAGGCTTCCTTCCGCCCAGGGCTCGCGCGGGGAAAGCACGGCGTCGGTGGCCTGGCGCATGATCCCGGGGGCAGATGGCGGAGTCGTCGTGGTGCACCAACGTGCCTTCGCCGGCGAGGTCATTCCCGAGCCGGGCGGCTATGGCTCGAGCGGAGTGGGGGGAGGCATCGTCGAGCCTGCCATCACGACGGTGAGCGAGAGCGGCAAGGTCATGAGCACCAGCGTCGTGCTCTCGGCACCGCTGCCGGTCGACGTCGCCCAGTCTCCAACGACGGGACAGCTGCTGCTAGCTTCCGCCGCCATCGAGCACCCGCTGCAACCGGGATTCACGGCGCGCACCTTGTGGCTCCGCCCCAGCGACGTGGCTTTCGACCAAGCGCCGACAGGCGAGCTCACGCCGTTCGTCGATCCGGCCAGCGCCGCGCCCGTCATCCCCCGCGGACAACTCGTGGCGGTGGCCTTCGCCGGCGATACCCCCGTCCTGCAATACCGCGACCCGAGCCAGTTGGTGTTCGGCGAACGCAGCCTCAGCCTGCCCGGCGAGCATATCGAAGACACTGGCAACGTGCTGTTTCACTTGGAAACCAGCTCCGGCCTGGCTTGCGCTTCGTGCCACCCCGAGGGGCAGGAAGACGGCCACGTCTGGAACTTCACGGGCTTTGGCGCGCGTCGCACGCAATCGCTGCGCGGTGGCCTGCTGGGCACCGAACCGTTTCACTGGGACGGCGGCGAAAGTGACTTCAACGCGCTCACCGAGGACGTGATGCAAGGCCGAATGGGCGGACCGCCACTGATACGCGCGGAAGCCTCGGCGCTCGCCCACTACATCGACGTCTTCCCCGCCCTGCCGGCACCCGCCACCGCCGCAACGCCCAGCGTGGAACGCGGCAAAGCACTGTTCAATGACGCCAACGTGGGTTGCGCCAGCTGCCACAGCGGGCCGCGCTTCAGCAACAACCAAACCATGGACGTCGGCAACGCCACCGGAGACCTCCAGGTGCCGGGCCTCATCGGCCTCTGGGCGCGCGCTCCTTACTTGCACGACGGTTGCGCCCAAACCTTGGGCGACCGCTTCACGCGCTGCGGCAACGAAAAGCACGGCAACTTGACCGGCTTGACGGAAACCGACTTGGGCGCGCTCAGCGACTACCTCGAGACGTTGTGAACCGAACCGCATAAAAACCGCAGCCTCAGCGCTCGAGCGGCGGACGCCCGAGCCAGTGGGCACAACCTGCGTATACTGAGCCCGAGTGGTGGAGGAGCCCGAACCATGAATCATCTCGTTCCCTGTCCCAGCTGTGCTCGCCACGTCCGGCAGAGTGAAGCGGCTTGTCCCTTCTGTGCGACCGAGCTTTCGCTCGCGGAGCTATCCCCGCCCGCGTTGCCACGTACGCGACTGGGTCGCGCAGCGACGTTCGCGTTCGGCGCCAGTCTGGTGGGCGCGACCTCACTGGTCGCCTGCGGCGGCGAGTCCGAAACGGTCAAACCCGGTGGCGACGGCGGAGCCAACAGCACGGCCGGAAGCTCGAACGCCGCAGGCCACGCGGGCACCGGCGGGCACAGCGCCGGCACGTTCAACGGCATCGGCGGCAACATCGCGCAGCCGTATGGAGTCCCTCCATTCGGCGGCTATGCGCCGACGTACGGTGCACCGCCCTTCGGCGGCGCAGGCGCCGGCGGTGGTGGAGCGGGCGGTGCAGCGGGCACGAGCGGTGGTGGCGCAGGCGGATCGGGCGGCGCGGCCGGTTCGGGCGGCGCGGGCGGCGCAGGCGGCGCAGGCGGCGCGAGCGGCCACGGCGGTGGTGGCAATGGCGGCGGCGGAAGCGGTGGCGCGAGCGGCCACGGCGGCGGTGGAAGCGGCGGCGCCCCCGGCACCGTTTACGGCTCACCGCCCTGAACACTGCGGCGAGAGCGTGTGGGAAAGCTCACCCATTGCATCGTTCCCTCACGCAGCCCCTTCTCGGCTTTCGCTCGTCCTTGGTCGTGCCTGTGAAACGCCTTCACGCTTCATCCCTCGCTGCGTCTCCGAATCACTTCGCATGCGAAGTCATTGACGATGCTCTCATCGCTAGCTGGCGTTCGCTAGTGAATACGCACAGTTGAAGATCTACCGCCGGTGGAAGCAGGGATGACTTCGCATGCGAAGTCATCCTGGCGTGAGCGAAGGGCACTGGAGCGCGCACCAGCGACGGCAAGGTCCCCGACCCGTCACCACGGCAGCAGCCCAGCAGCCCGAAGCGATCGCCGAGGTTGGCCTCGCGCCGCTCCCTCTCTTGGCCGAAACCACGAGCGGGGATACGGTTCGACCGGTGCCGTTCCGTGCTCTCCCGAAGCTCCGCGGCGCGTGCCTCAGCGGCGCGTGCATCAGCGGCGCGTTGCTCGCGTGCGCTTGCTTGGATTGGGGCAAGCTGGAGGATGGCGCCTGTGGGGACGGCTTCCTCGGCCGCGAAGAGGCGTGCGACGACAGCAACCGCATCTCGGGTGATGGCTGCAGCGACAGTTGCCGCATCGAGCCCGCGGTTTGCGGCAACGGGCGGGTGGACGGGGAAGAAAAGTGCGACGACGCCAACGCCCTGAACAGCGACGCTTGCCTGAACGATTGCGTGCCCGCCGCCTGCGGTGACGGTCAGCTGTGGGAATTCGAAGAAGCCTGCGACGACGGCAACCAAAACGACGGCGACGGCTGTTCGCACGACTGCCAGCTCGAGCCGCAAATTTCCGGGCCACGCTGCGGAGACGGCACGTTGGACGCCGACGAAGTGTGCGACGACGGCAACGCCTCCAACCTGGATGCGTGCCTGAACGGCTGCAGCTTTGCTACGTGCGGTGACGGCTACGTCCGACAAGGCGTGGAGGAGTGCGACTACGGCACGAACGGCTGCACCCACGGTTGCTTGCTGTGCAGCGGCCCCGGCGCTTACTTTCGCAACGGCAACAGTCACTGCTACACCGCCCACACCGACGCCGACTCCGAAGAGCGAGCGCGCGCGGTGTGTCAGGCCGAAGGCGGCGATTTGTGGACCGTCACTTCCGACGCCGAGGGCACGGACGTTGCCAGCAAGCTTGGCCTGGACGGCCAGCTGTGGCTGGGCTTACTCACGGGCAAGACCGGCAGCAGCTGGGTCAGCGGTGAGGCGCCGAAGTACACGAATTTCGCCGCCGGCGAGCCGAGCGACGTTGCCCTGCGCTGCGTGGCGTTCGACGCCGCGGCTCAGGGTTGGCGCTCCCAAGCCTGCGCGACCAACCTGGGCTTCGTCTGCGAACGCTCGCCGGCTTTCGTGTTCCCCGATACGCACCATGCTTATCGGCTGCACACCGCGCAGGCCGACTTCGCTACGGCGCGCAGGGCGTGCGCGGCCGACGGCAGCTATTTGGCGACCCTGCAAACGACCGCAGAGCGGGTCTTCGTGGGCAAAAACGTGAGCGTTGGGGCGTGGCTGGCCGCCACCGACGATGCCGTCCAAGGTCAATTCGTTTGGTCCTCGGGCGAGGTCGTGGACCCGAGTTGGTTCGCTGCGAATCAACCCGATGACACCGACGGCACGCAAAATTGCCTATTGTTCAACGCGGGCGATCGCTTCGCTGACGCCGACTGCACCGAGAAGCACGCGTTCGTTTGCGAATTCGATTGAAGCGCAGGGCCGCTCAAAAATGGCCGGCGAGGCCGAGCATGGCGTGCGCCGGTCGCGCGTTTTTGGACGGCTCACCGGCGACCCACCACGTCACGCCGCCGGCCAGCGTTGCGCCACCGACGGCCAGGAGCGCATAGCTGACGTTGGTGAGGATTTCCCAGCTCGAGTAGGTGCCGGGGTAGCAGGGGCAACGCTCCTCGGCTTCTCGGTGCTTGTCCCAAGCGCGCCAATACAGCACGCCACCGGCAACGAGCAGCGCCGCGCCCGTACCGGTGACCAGCACTGGCCCGGTCCCGAGCGCACTGCGGCGCGGCGCTGGCGGCGGCCGCAGCGCGGGGACGGCAGGCGCGTTGAGCGAAGCGGCGGCGGGCGGCGGCGATGGTGGCGGTAGCGCTGGCTCCGCAGCCTTCTCTTCGGCGCAATCTCCCAGCTCAGCGATGCGCTCCTCGACTTCTTTTTGGTTCTCGGCGTGGGGCTCGGCGGCGAGGTAGCTCTTGTACAGCGAGAGCGCGGCGCGGCAGTGCGTCGGCCCCGCCAAGCGATGCGCCTGCGCCATGTTGAAGAGCAACGCCGACGACTCCGACAGCGCGTACGAGCGCTCGAAGAGCGCAATGGCTTCGGGGTAGTGTCCCTGCGCGTACTCGGCCTTGCCTTCGGCGTACAGCTGTCGAGCTTCTCCGTTCGGCTCGGCCGCGCGCGGGCTCGTGCTCACCAACAGGGTGGCTAAAGCGAGCGAGCGTGCCAAGCGCCAAGCGAGCATCAAAACGGATCCTTGAGCCAATCTTTGTAGCGCACATCCGTCGGCTTTGGCGGACGACGCTTATCGCTCGGCGCGCTGGCCGGCGCACGCGCGGGCGAAGGCACGGAGCCGAACGACGCAGTAGCGGTCGGCGCGGCGGAAGCTTCGGGCGCGGACACGGCCGGTGGCAGCGGCGGCGCGACCGCCACGCTCGGTGCCTCCCGAGCCGACGTGGCCGATGTCGCACTAGACCCCGAACGGCTTGTTGTCGGCACGAAAACCGCAAAGAAACGCCAGCCCAACG
>JBEQSW010000644.1:0-4798 GCA_040348565.1 Myxococcales bacterium
TTGTACGCGCTAGGCGTGCTGTTCTTCGAGATGCTCACCGGTCAGCTGCCGTTCCGCGCCGGCGACCGCGAGACCTTGCTGGAGATGCAGCGCACCGCTCAGGCGCCCCGCCCCACCAGCGTCAAGAAGGATTGCCATCCGGTGGCGGAGCGCATCGTGCTGCGGCTGCTGGAGAAAGATCCACGCAAGCGCTACCGCGACGGCCACCATCTGCTCGAAGAGCTGAAGGCCCTGCAGCGGTCGTTGCCCAGCACCTCGTGGGACAAAGAGGGTGGCACCGGCGCCACCGGCGAGTCCACGCCCGTCGCTGCGCCGCCGCCCCCGCCGCCACCCAAGACGCCCCCGGTCGGAGAGTGGGCAACCCGCGCGGGGCTATTCGCGCGCATGGTGTCGCGCGCGTATCCGTCCGCCAATGCTCCGGCGGAGATCGCTCAGTCGGTCGCCGCGGTCTGGGACGTCGCCTCCAAGGCCAACAGCCTCGAGGGTGAAGTCGCCAGCCACACCCGCAAGCTCGAAGCGCTGGAGCGCCGGGGTCGCGCCCTGCGCGCGGAAATCGGCCGCAAAGTGGAGGAGCTTGCGCACGAAGAATCACGCTCGCTGCGCGAGGCCGCCGCCTACGGCGAAGAAGAAGAGTCGGCGCGTCGCGAGCTGTCGCGCGCTCAACAAATTGCCGAAGAGAAGGTGGGCGTTGCCGACCGCGCCGATCGCGCCGGTCAGGGCACGCGCGCCATCTTCGAGGCCGCTGGCGCCGCCGCCGCCATGGTGGAAGCTCAGCGCCAATGGCTGAAGACGCGGGAAACGCGGCGCATGGCCCGCGAAGCCAGCGCCGCCGATCTGCGCCGCCAAATCGAGGAGCTGCGCGGGCAGCTGGCCCGCTACGCCGAAGCCTTGGAAGAAGACCTGGCCTCGGGCCGTGAGAAGGTCGCCGCGCGCGCCCGCGAAGGCCTCAAATTCGAAAAGGTCTTCTTGGATGCGTCGGGCGTGCTGATCGCGCACCTGAAGGGTCGCCCCGAGTGTCGCGATCTCATGAACGAGATCATGGCGCCGCCTCCCGACGGTGAGGCGCCGAACACGACGACGCCCGGTGCACGCGTAGATGCTTAGTTCTCGTTCTCCTCTGCGCTTCGCTTGGTGCGTCTCGCGACCCACCTGAGCTGAAGCGCAGCGGGCGCTCGGCCTCGCCGAGTTTCATTCACTCCGGTCTTCAGTGTCGATCGTGATCTGCTCTCGCCAACGTATGGATAAGGCCGTTCCAGCTCGCGCTAACGCGCTCGCGAACGACTTGTAGCCATGAGCGGCTCGGACCAGGGCCGGCCGCAGAGCGTGCGGGTCAACGGGGCGGCCCTGCTCGAGCACGGCAAGAGCGTGCGCTTCGATTTCAAACGCGGCAAGCTGCCCGAAGAGGGCTTCGTGCTGCGCTGGAGCGAAGGGCTGTACGCCTTCGCCAACTCTTGCCCGCATTGGAGCGTCGACCTCGACTACGGCACGGGCGAATTTTACGACGTGGCCTTGGACCGCGTCGTTTGCAGGAACCACGGCGCGCTGTTCCACCCGCAGACCGGCTTCTGCGAATGGGGCCCGTGCACCGGTCACTCTCTCGAACGCTTCGAGCTCAGCACCGAAGGCGACGACGTGATCGTGCAAATTCCTTAGCGTCGCTGAGCGGCGACGTGACCTCGCTCAGCGGACCCAGATTTTTTCACAGGAAGATCGCAAGATCGGAAGTGCGAGCAGGGATTTTGGGCGCCACACCGCTACGTCCCTTGCGTCACGGCGTAGCGGTGTAGCAACGGCGTGTTCCGATGCAACGCACGATCCGGGAAACCTGGGCGCCCCATTCTCAGCTTCCGATCTTTCGATCTTCCTGTGAAAAAATCTGGGGACTTACGGCGCCGTGTCTACGCCGGCAAGCGCGTGCCGAGGAACGACTTCAGTTTCACGAGGCTGCGCGTGTCGCGCGCGAAGCTGGGCGCCGCGTAGCTGGACGCCCACTGCAGAACCTCGCGCACGAAGTCGGCGCGCACGGCGCTGTCTTCCAAAATTTGGGCGACGCTGCGACCGCGCGCGCTGCCGTCGGCCAGTTTTTCTACGTAGCGCTCGAGCCGCGGATAGTCGGCGCCCAAAAACTCGCTGATCAACGCGGCGTCGGCGGCCAGAGTGACCAGCACCCCATCGGCGTCGCGGTCGCCTTCGCTCACGAGCGCGGCGGCCACACGCAGCACGAAGGCGTCGTCGATGAAGCCGAGATCTTCCAAGCCGTCGGGGATCAAGTCGAGCGACTTGAACAGGTAGTTCAAGGCGCTGGCGGCGCCGCGCTGGGCGGCGGGAGAAGCTTCCGCGTGCTCGAGCAGGCCGGCCAGCTTCTGGGCGTCCGTGGCCAACGACTTGAGCCAAGCGGGGAATGCTTCCAGGCAACGAGAATCGAGCGTCGTCATGTGACCCTTTTTACCCGCGGCGAGGGGGAGACCGTCACTTACCGGAGCGGCACAGCACGCGCAAGGCGTTTTCAGAGAACACCTGGCGCACGGCCGCTTCGCTGAGCCCAGCGCTCAGCAAGGCGCGCGCCAGCTGGGGAAAGTGGCTGGCGTCGGCTAGGCCTTGCGCCGGGCGGATGCCGCCTTCGAAGTCCGCGCCGAGCGCGACGTGCGAAACGCCGGCCACGCGCACGAGGTGCTGGGCTTGGCGCACCACGTCGGCCAGCGTCGCCGGCCGACCGCGCACCACGAACGGCGAATGGAAGTTGAGCCCGACGATGCCGCCGGTAGCGGCGATGCCGCGCAGCTGCTCGTCGGTCAAGTTGCGTGGATGATTGCACAGCGCGCGCGCGTTCGAGTGCGTCGCGACGACCACCCCTCCGGTTTCGTGCGCGAGCGCCAGCACGTCGGCCACCGCGCGATCGGAGGCGTGCGACACGTCGACCGACACACCCAAGGCGTGGGCGCGTCGCACCAGCCGCCGGCCGGCCTCCGTCAAGCCGTAGTCGACGACGCGCGTGTCGCCCGACGAGCTGGCGAGCGCGTTGTGCTCGGTGTGCACGAGCCCCACGACTCGCACCCCCCGCGCGACCCAGGCGTCCAACGACTCGGGCGCGTCGGCGAGCGGCCCCGCGCCCTCGAAAGATAGCCATGTGTGCACTCCCGGTGACTCGCCGCAGCCGGGCAGCAAAAGCCCGTCGCCCTTGAGCAACTCGGCCCACACGCGCAGGTACTGGTCCTCCAGATCGCTCGCGCGTGGGCCGGTCGCCGAGACGTCATGCGGCACGAACAGCGGCAACACCACCCCCGCCACGCTCCCGCTCCGCAGATTGTCCAGCGACGCCTGCCCGCTGCCCTGACGTAGCGGCTTGCCGTGAAAACCGAGCTGGTAGGGCAGGTCCACGTGCAGATCGACCACCGGGAAGTTGACGTCGGCGGCGACGGCCGCGCTCGGCGCGCTGCCCGAAACAGCGCCGAAAAACAGCAGCACTGAACGGAGCTTTAGCATCCGCGCCAGGCTAGTCGTCGGCTTCGAGGCGCGCAAAGCCGGTGGGCCCATGTAAGTGAGAAAAAAGCCTCGTTGCTCTCAAGTCGGGACCGCGCGGGCCGTTCCCAACGCTCGTAACCCGGGGATTAGCCATGACCTCGCTCAGCGCAGCACCACCCGCCTCACAACGTCGACCGGCACAGGTGTTGGGTGCTCGACGCATCCTGTTCGTCGACGACGACGAGCTGATTCTGCGCAGCATGGAGCGGGTGCTGCGCCGCCCGGCCTTGGAAAGCGGCTGGCAGCTTTGCTTCGCAACCAGCGGAGAGGCGGCGCTGGAGGAGATGGCGCGCTCACCCGTCGAGGTGATGCTGGTCGACGCCAACATGGCGAAGATGAGCGGCGCAACCTTGCTGCGCAAGGTGCAAGAGCGCGATCCAGCGGTCGTGCGCATCCTGCTGTCGGGGCATACCGGGCTCGACGTTTTGCGCATGGCCCTGCCCTACGCGCATCAATTCTTGCCCAAGCCGTGCGACGGTCAGCTGCTGAAGTCGACGCTCGACAGCGCTTGTGGACTGCGTTCGCTGCTGGCGCGGCCCGAGATGCGTCAGCTGGTGGGCTCGAGCAACGAGCTGCCGTCCGCCCCGCGCACGTTCATCGAGCTTTCCAACGCGCTGGCCAACCCCAGCGCCAGCGCGCGCGCCGTTTCCGAGATCATCGAGCGCGACATCGGCATCTCGGCCCGGGTGTTGCAGCTGGTCAGCTCGGCGTTCTACGGCTTGCCGCGCGCCGTGACCTCCATCGGCGGGGCCGTCGCGTATCTGGGCGTGGAGGTGATCAAAGCCATCGTGCTTTCGGTCGAGGTCTCGCGCATGTTCCCGCTGACGCAAACCATCCCGGATTTTTCCGTGGATGCCCTGCAGCAGCACGGCATGCGCGCATCACAGTTTGCCAAGCGCATTCTGGGGCACGAACCGGGTGGCGACGTGCTGTTGGTCGCCGGCTTGTTGCAGGACACCGGGCAGCTGGTGTTGGCCTCCCGGGCCGCGTCGCGCTTCGGCATCGCGCTGAGCACGGCCGCGACCCGCAAGCAGCCCTTGCAAGAGGTCGAGGTCGACTTGTTCGGCGCTTCGCACGCGGAAATCGGCGCCTACTTGCTGGGGCTTTGGGGCCTACCGCAGCGGGTCGTGGGCGCGGTGGCCAATCACTTGGAGCCGCAACGCACCGGCCACCGTGTGTTCGACGCCGCCGCGGCGCTGTACGTCTCCAACCTGCTCGTCGTCGACCCCGACGTGCCCGCGCTCGAGGAAGTGCCGCCGCACACCATCGCGCTCGA